>CAJWTC010000001.1 GCA_913046795.1 uncultured Flammeovirgaceae bacterium
CTCCCAAATAATTGATGATTCTAGTGGGCATACTCTGGTATCTTCCTCCTCAACTGATATTAAGTTATTTGGAAAAAATAATTTAGAGTCATGTAAGAAGGTAGGTTTAAAACTTGCTGAAAAAGCAAAGAAAAAAGGTATAAAATCAGTTCTTTTTGACAGAAGTGGTTATAGGTATCATGGTAGAATCAAATCTTTTGCAGATGGTGCAAGAGAAGGAGGTTTAAAATTTTAATAATGAAGAATATAAAAGCTAGTGATTTAGAATTAAAAGAAAAAGTTGTCTCTATTCAAAGAGTTGCTAAAGTAGTTAAAGGTGGAAGAAGATTCAGTTTTTCTGCTATAGTAGTAGTAGGTAATGAAAATGGCGTGGTTGGATACGGACTAGGTAAAGCTAATGAAGTGACAAATGCAATTATTAAAGGTACTGACGATGCAAAGAAAAACTTAATAAATGTTCCTGTATACAAAAACACAATACCTCATGAGATTCTTGGAAAATATGGAGGTGGATTAGTCCTTATGAAACCAGCTTCAGCTGGAACTGGTGTAATTGCTGGAGGTGCTATGAGAGCAGTAATGGAGAGTGCTGGCATTAAAGATGTACTGGCTAAGTCTAAAGGATCGTCTAATCCTCATAATGTTGTAAAGGCAACCTTTAATGGTTTAATGAGATTGAGAGATCCCTTGGCTGTATCAAAACAAAGAGGTGTAAGTTTAAATAAGATTTTCAATGGCTAAGCAAAAATTAAAAAAAGTTCTTATTACTCAGGTAAAGAGTACAATTTCTCAAACTTTAAGACAGAAAAGAACAATCTCTGCTCTCGGTCTAGGAAAGATTAATAGAACTGTTGAGAAAGAATTATCTCCTCAAGTAGAGGGTATGATAAATAAAGTAAATCATTTAATTAAAGTTAAAGAGATAGTAAAATGAAATTACATACATTAAAACCAGCTGAAGGATCTATTAAAAAGGGTAAAAGAATAGCGAGAGGACAAGGATCAGGCCGAGGAGGCACATCTACTAGAGGTCATAAGGGTGCTCAATCTAGATCTGGCTACTCTAGAAAAGCGGGTTTTGAAGGTGGACAGATGCCACTTCAAAGAAGAGTTCCAAAGTTTGGATTTAGATCACCAAATAGAATCGAAACAAAACCTATTAATTTGGATACTATTCAAGAGATTTGTGATAAATCGAAAGTAAAAGAAATCAGTCCAGACTTTTTATCAAAAAATGGATATGCTAGTAAGAATGATTTAATCAAAGTACTTGGTAGAGGAAAGTTAACTACAAAAGTAAATATTACTTCTCACTATTTTTCTAAAACTGCTATTAAAGCAATTGAAAAGGCAGGCGGTAAAGTAAAAAAAATTATTAATGATTAAACTTTTTCAGACAATTAAAAATATTTTCTCAATTGAGGAGCTAAGAGATAGAATTATCAATACTGTTGGTTTTTTGATAATATTTAGACTTGGTTCTTTTGTTGTATTGCCTGGGATAGATCCTTCTAAGCTCCAGCAGAATGCAGGTGGAATATTTGGTCTTTTAGATACATTTCTTGGAGGCGCCTTTAGTAATGCATCTATATTTGCACTGGGTATAATGCCTTATATATCAGCTTCGATTGTGGTTCAGTTATTAGGTGTAGCCCTTCCATATTTCCAAAAGTTACAGAAAGAAGGTGACAGTGGAAGAAAGAAAATGACCCAAATTACAAGATATCTTACCATAATAATATGTATGTTCCAAAGTACAGCATACTTATCTGGAACAATACCTAGTGAAGCAATTCTAGTTGAAAATAGATTTTTATTCACAATTTCTAGTATGATTATTTTGACCTCAGGAACTATTTTTTGTATGTGGTTAGGAGAAAAAATTACTGATAAGGGCATTGGAAATGGGATATCTATGCTTATTATGATTGGTATCATCTCAAGGTTTCCAGGAAGTATTGTCGCTGAAGCAATTTCTAAGGGTATGAGCCAAGCTCTCCTATTTATTATAGAAATTATGGTTCTTTTTGGTGTTGTGATGTTTACAGTAATGTTAGTACAAGCAATAAGAAGAATTCCTATTCAGTATGCTAAACAGGTTGTGAGCTCAAGTTTATATGGAGGTAAGAGACAATATCTGCCTTTAAAGGTTAATTCTTCAGGAGTTATGCCTATAATATTTGCTCAAGCTTTGATGTTTCTACCAGCTATAATAGGGTTACAGTTTGCAGAAAATTCAGATTTTTTTCAATATATTGCAACCTCTTTTTCAAACATGCAATCTTGGTTGTATAATATAACATTTGCAGTACTTATAATTGCATTCACGTTTTTCTATACTGCAATTACTGTTAATCCAAACAAGATGGCAGATGATATGAAAAGAAATAATGGGTTTATTCCTGGAATTAAGCCTGGTCCTGAAACATCTGATTTTATATCAAATGTTATGGATAGGATTACTTTGCCAGGTTCAATCCTACTTGCAATTGTAGCTATTTTACCTGCTTTTGCTATGATGTTTGGTGTAAATCAGAGCTTTGCTCAGTTTTATGGTGGAACATCATTGTTGATAATGGTTGGTGTGATTTTAGATACATTGCAACAAATTGAAAGTTATTTACTGATGAGACATTATGATGGCATGATGAAATCAGGAAAAGTAAAAGGAAGAAGTATTTAATTTATGGCAAAACAGAAAGCAATAGAACAAGACGGTGTAGTTACCGAAGCTCTTTCTAATGCTATGTTTAGAGTAAAATTAGACAACGGTCACATTGTGACAGCTCATATTTCTGGTAAAATGAGAATGTTTTATATTCGTTTATTACCTGGAGATAAGGTTAAATTAGAGATGTCACCGTATGATTTGAGTAAAGCTAGAATAACGTTTAGATATAAATAGTATGAAAGTAAGAGCATCAGTTAAAAAAAGAAGTGCAGATTGCAAAATAATTAAAAGAAAAGGCAAGGTGTACGTTATAAATAAAAAAAATCCTCGTTTTAAACAGAGGCAAGGTTAGTTATGAGAATTGCAGGTATAGATATTCCGGATAATAAAAGAGGTGAAATTGCACTAACCTACATATATGGTTTAGGCAGAAGCGCATCTAAGAAAGTTTTGTTAGAAGCTGGCATTGATGTTAGTAAGAAAGTATCTGAATGGACAGAAGAAGAGTCAAATAAGATAAGAAATATTATATCTACTAATTTCAAAATTGAGGGGGATTTAAAGTCTGAACATAGGCTTAATATAAAGAGATTACTTGACATAGGATGTTACAGAGGCTTAAGACACAGAAAAGGGTTACCAGTTAGAGGTCAAAAAACTAAAAATAATTCTAGAACTAGAAAAGGAAAAAGAAAAACTGTTGCTAATAAAAAGAAAGCCGTTAAATAATGAATAAGAAAAAAGATAAATCCAAAAAAAGAGTCGTTATTGTAAAAAAGAACGGGCAGGCACATATCAAGTGTTCATTCAATAATATTATAATATCGTTGACAAATGAATCTGGTCAAGTTATATCTTGGTCATCGGCTGGAAAAATGGGATTTAGAG
Source organism: uncultured Flammeovirgaceae bacterium (assembly GCA_913046795.1). Lineage (GTDB taxonomy): Bacteria > Bacteroidota > Bacteroidia > Cytophagales > MED-G16 > MED-G16. The sequence goes on from CAJWTC010000001.1 coordinate 3,560, forward strand.
GTTCTAAAAAGAATACACCTTTTGCTGCTCAAATTGCCACAGAGGATGCAGTGAAGAAAGCTTATGAATTAGGCTTAAGAACAGTAGATATTTTTATTAAGGGTCCCGGTTCAGGAAGAGATTCCGCTATCAGAGCTATCCAGAATGCTGGTTTAGATGTTATATCAATAAACGATGTTACTCCTTTACCTCATAATGGATGTAGACCCCCTAAAAGAAGAAGAGTTTAAATTTTAAATATGGCAAGATATACAGGTCCAAAATCTAAAATTTCAAGAAAATACGGCGAACCTATTTTTGGTGATACGAAGGCACTTGAAAAAAAACCTCATCCCCCTGGTCAGCATGGTAGAGGTAGAAGAAGAAAAAAGTCAGAATATGCAATTCAGCTTGCTGAAAAGCAAAAAGCTAAGTACTTATATGGAATCTTAGAGAAACAATTTAGAAACTTATTCAGTAAGGCCTCAGGAAAAGATGGAATTACAGGAGAGAATCTTCTCCAATTATTAGAATCAAGACTTGACAACCTTGTATATAGATTAGGTATTGCTCCTACAAGAAGGGCGGCAAGGCAACTTGTATCTCATAAACACATTACTGTTAATGGAAATCTTGTAAATATACCTTCATTTAGTGTCAAAGAAGGTGATATGATTGCAGTTAGAGAGAAGTCTAAATCTTTATCTTCTATAGCTGAAAGTATTTCCAGACAATCATCAAATAGATTTAAATGGCTCGAGTGGGATGGTAAATCTTTATCTGGCAAGCTTATTATGCATCCTGATAGAGAGTCTATCCCAGAAAATATTAATGAACAATTAATTGTTGAATTATATTCTAAATAAAATATTGTATAAATAAATTTTAAAAATTATGTCACTACTTTCATTTCAATTACCAGACAAAATAGTAATGGAAAAAGCCGATGATTTTCACGGTATTTTCACGTTTTCGCCTTTACAACCTGGTTACGGACTAACAATGGGTAATGCTGTTAGAAGAGTTCTTCTTTCATCATTAGAAGGTTATGCTGTTACAGGTATCAAAATACCTGGTATACAACATGAATTTTCTACAATTGACGGTATAGTTGAAGATGTTTCTGAAATTATATTAAATCTTAAAAATGTTAGGTTTAAGGCCACTGGAGACAACCCAGAGAAGTCTGTTATTGTAAAATTTGATTCAAAAGGAACTTTAAAAGCTCAAAGTATTGAGAAAAGTACAAGTTCGTTTAAGGTATTAAATCCGGATCAAGAAATTTGTACTCTTAGCAAAAAAGTAAAATTTTCAATAGAGTTAAGAGTTGAGAAAGGTAGAGGCTATGTGACTTCGGAAGAAAATAACTCAAATTCAGCAGATGTAGATTTTATATCTGTAGATTCTGTTTTTACTCCTATTATCAATGTAAAGTATAACATAGAAAATACTAGGGTAGAGCAAAAAACAGATTTTGAGAAATTGATATTAGATATCCAGACAGATGGATCTATCCATCCAGAAGATGCATTAAAAGGTTCAGCTCAACTTCTAATTAAACACTTTTACTTATTCTCAGATAAGGATATGGAATTTGATGAAGATAACTCTGATGAAATTGAAGTTGTAGACGAGGAGTTACTACATATGAGAAAACTTCTTAAGACATCACTCAATGACCTTGACCTCTCCGTTAGGGCATATAATTGTCTTAAAGCTGCTGATATTAAAACTCTTGGTGATTTAGTTAGTATTGAGATCTCAGATATGATGAAGTTTAGAAACTTTGGTAAAAAGTCATTAACAGAACTTGAAGAACTTGTAGATAGTCGTGGTTTGAATTTTGGTATGGACTTAGCAAAATATAATTTAGACTAAAAAATGAGACACGGTAAAAGATTTAATCATTTAAGTAGAAAAGCACCACATAGAAAGTCTATGCTTTCTAACATGGCCTCTTCTCTTATTCTACATAAGAAGATAGAGACCACTGTGGCAAAAGCTAAGGCACTAAGAAAGTATGTAGAGCCTATCTTAACTAAATCTAAATCTGATACCACTCATTCACGAAGATCAGTTTTTTCTCATTTACAGAATAAAGAATCAGTTAATGAGCTTTTTACTAATATTTCGGAGAAAATTAGTTCTAGACCTGGGGGGTATACAAGAATTATAAAAATAGGTAATAGGTTAGGTGATAATGCCGAAATGTGTATAATTGAATTGGTAGATTATAATACGTTTCTTGTTGAGGAGTCTGCTCCACAAAAGAAAACTAGTAGAAGAAGGCGTAAAAAGAAAACATCTGAGCCTACACAGAAAGACTCTTCTGCTAAGAAGAATGATGATAAAAAAAAGGAATCTAAAAAGCCTAAAAAAGATGACAAAAAAGATTCTAAGTAAGCTTTTTAATAAATATTATATTTTAAAGGGATTAAACTTATTTAATCCCTTTTTTATTTTATATTTTTGAAAAAATGGGATTAATAACAAGAAAACCAGCCGTTCTCGTTCTTGAGGATGGCACTGTATACAAAGGATTTTCACTTGGCAAGATAGGAGTTGCTACTGGAGAAATCTGTTATAATACAGGAATGACAGGTTATCAAGAGATTTATACAGACCCGTCATATTTTGGACAAATAATAATTAATACATCATCACATATTGGTAACTACGGTACTGTAGATGATGAGCAAGAAAGCTCTTTCCCTCAAATTAGTGGAGTTATTATAAATGAGTATTCTGAAATATTTAGTAGATCAAATTCAAATCAAAGTTTAGAAGACTACTTCATAAAAAATAATACAGTAGCTATATATGATATAGATACTAGAAAACTTGTTAAGTATATTAGAGATAAAGGAGCAATGAACTGTATTATCTCAAGTGAATCAGAGGATGTTAATTCTTTAAAGCAAAAACTTGAAAAAGTTCCTTCTATGAAAAATCTAGAGCTTTCTTCTAAGGTCACAACTAAAAAAGAGTATGAATTTGGTGATAAAGATTCAAAAATTAAAATTGCTGTATTAGATCTAGGATGTAAGAAATCAATTTTAAAGAACTTCAGTGAAAGAGGTGCACTCTGTAAAGTTTTTCCTGCTAAAACTACCTACGATAAAATGAGTAAATGGAATCCTGATGGGTTTTTTATATCAAATGGACCTGGGGACCCTGCTTCTATGGACTACGCAGTAAATACAGTTAAAGAAATTTTAAAAAATGATACACCTATTTTTGGTATTTGTCTAGGGCATCAAATTCTTGCAAGAGCTTGTGAAATTTCTACCTATAAATTACATAATGGTCACAGGGGTATTAACCATCCTGTAAAAAATCTTTTGTCTGGAAAATCTGAGGTTACTTCTCAGAATCATGGTTTTTCAGTAAGTATTGACGATATTAAGAAATCAAATACTTTAGAACTTACTCATGTAAATTTAAATGATGACACAGTGGAGGGAATTAAAGTAAAAGATAAAAAAGCTTTCTCTGTTCAATTTCATCCTGAATCCTGTCCAGGTCCTCATGACTCAAGATATCTATTTGATGAATTTATTCAACTAATAAAAAATGACTAAGATAACAAAGTTAGTAGGTAGACAAATTCTTGATTCAAGAGGTAACCCGACTATTGAAGTTGATGTTTATTCTAATGAAATTATGGGAAGAGCAGCAGTCCCATCAGGAGCCTCAACTGGTGAAAATGAAGCTGTTGAACTAAGAGATGGTGGAAATCTTTTTTTTGGAAAATCAGTTCAAAAAGCAGTTAATAATATTAATGATATTATTTCAAAAGAGCTTCTTGGCAGAAATTGTATAGATCAAGAAGATATTGACAAATTACTAATTAACCTTGATGGGACTAAAAATAAGTCAAGACTTGGCGCAAATGCTATTTTAGGAGTTTCTCTTGCATGTGCTCATCTTTCATCTAATATTAGAAGTATTCCTTTGTATAAATACCTTGGTAATGAATCTTCATGTATTATGCCTGTGCCTATGATGAACATAATAAATGGTGGATCTCACTCTGATGCTCCAATTGCCTTTCAAGAGTTTATGATTCGACCAGTGGGAGCAGATTCATTTAGTGAGGCTTTGAGGTATGGTGTTGAGGTTTTTCATACTTTAAAATCAATATTAAAGAAAAAAGGGTTAAGTACTGCTGTAGGTGATGAAGGTGGATTTGCACCTAATTTTAGTGGAGGCACTGAAGAAGCTATTGAGACAGTGTTGCAATCAATCGAGGATGCAGGTTTTAAAATTGGAAATGATTTGACTCTAGCAATGGACTGTGCTGCATCAGAATTCTATAAAGATGGATTGTATAATTATAAAATTTTTGAGGGCGAAAAAGGAAATGTAAGAACATCTGACCAGCAAGTTGATTACTTAAGAGAGCTTGTAGACAAATATCCGATTGACAGTATTGAGGATGGATGTGATGAAAATGATTGGGACGGTTGGGATCTTTTAACAAATGAGATTGGAGATAGGTGTCAAATCGTTGGGGATGATCTTCTAGTCACTAATATCAAATATTTAGAGAAGGCTATTAAGAGGAATAGTGCAAATTCAATATTGATAAAACCAAATCAAATAGGGACTCTAACCGAAACAATTAATGCAATTAACTTGGCAAAAAAATCTGGCTGGACAGCTGTTGTCTCACACAGATCAGGAGAGACTGAGGATGCTACTATTTCAGATATTGCAGTTGGATTAAATGTTGGTCAGATAAAGACCGGGTCTCTATCAAGGTCTGATAGGATAGCAAAATATAATCAATTACTTAGAATTGAGGAGGATCTTGGAGATAAGGCAAAGTATCCAACTAAATAATTTATATTTGAATTATGAATAAATATAGTCTCAGAAAGCTTTTTAAAAACTTTTATTTTTTATTCTTTATTGCTTTTCTAATTTGGATGATTTTAATTGATTCAAACGGTTTTATAAATCGATTTAAATTATCTAATAAATTAGATGATCTAGAAAATGAAAAAAGCTTTTATTTAGATGAGATTGATAAAATATCTAATGAAAAAAGTCAATTCGAAATGAATAATGATTTATTTGAGAAATTCGCTAGAGAACAGTATTTGATGAAGAAAAAGTCTGAAGATATTTTTTACATTGTAAAAGAATAGAATATGGAAAAAAGCAGTCGTGATTTTTTATTTAAGTATCTAAATAATATATCTCCTACTGGTTTCGAGACACCAGGCCAAAAGATATGGTTAGATTATATAAAACCCTATATAGATGAATATATATCTGATACCTATGGAACTGTAGTTGGAGTCATTAATCCTGAATCTAAATATAAAGTAGTTATTGAGGCTCATGCTGATGAAATATCTTGGTTCGTTAATTATATAACTGATGATGGATACATTTATGTAATCAGAAATGGTGGTTCAGATCATCAAATTGCTCCATCAATGAGAGTTAATATTCAAACAGAAAAAGGAATTGTAAAAGGTATTTTTGGTTGGCCAGCTATTCATGTAAGAGACCCTAAAACCGAACAGAACCCATCTCTTAAAAATATTTTTATAGATGTGGGGTGTTCATCAAAAAAAGAAGTTTTAGAGATGGGTATTCATGTTGGATGCGTAGTTACATTTGAGGATGAATTAATAGAGCTAAATAAAAATTATTTTACGGGTAGAGCTCTAGATAATAGAATGGGAGGTTTTATGATAGCTGAGGTTGCCAAAAGATTAAGTCAAAATAATAAAAAGTTAGATTTTGGACTCTATATCGTGAACTCTGTTCAAGAAGAGATTGGATTAAGAGGCGCCCAAATGATTGCTGAAAGGATAAGTCCAGATGTTGCTATAGTAACAGATGTTACTCATGATACAAATAGTCCTATGTACGATAAGAAAAAAAGTGGCGATATAAAAGCTGGATCAGGTCCAGCTCTTACTTTTGGCCCAGCAGTTCAAAATAATTTACTTAATCTTTTAATCGAAACAGCTAAGAAGAATAAAATAAAACATCAGTTGATGGCAGCATCAAGATTCACTGGTACAGATACAGATGCTTTTGCTTACTCTAATGAAGGGGTTGCTTCAGCTCTTATTTCACTGCCTTTAAAGTATATGCATACAACTGTTGAAACTGTTCATAAAGACGATGTTGAGAGTTGTATAAATCTGATCTACGAATCTGTTCTTTCAATAAAGAATGGTCAGGACTTCCGATATATTAAGTGATAATAAATCCTATCTTTTTAAGATCTTCCCAGTAATTTGGGTATGACTTAACAACAACTTCTGGGTTATTGATATATATATTTTTAATTGAAGCTATCGGGGCGAACGCCATTGCCATTCGGTGATCATTATAGGTGTCAAAATGTATGTTATCATCTATCTCGTTATCTCTGATATCTAGAATCCAAAAATTTTTTTCCTCATAAAAATTACATCCAATTTTAGAAAGTTCTTTTTTCATAGCAAGTAGCCTATCTGTTTCTTTAATTTTTAGACTTTCAACTCCTGAAATTTTTAATTTAATTTTATGCACTGCGGCTACTACCAATATAGTCTGTGTAAGATCTGGGCAGTCTCTGAAGTCTATTTCAACTTCATCTTTTTGGATATCACATTTACTAATTGATACTCCTTCATCATTAAATTCTGTTTTTACACCGAATTCATTCATTAATTTAGATATTATGCTATCGCCTTGATTTGATTTTTTACTTAATCCAAGTAAAGTCAAATTATTAATTTTATTGTTAATAGATATCATACTATACCAATAACTAGCTGCAGACCAATCTGATTCTACTGTGTACTCACCTGTTATAAATTTTTGATTTTTTATCTTAATTATATCACCATCAGTTAGGCTTTGAATACCAAAACCTTTCATAATATTTAATGTCATATCAACGTATGGTCTACTGTAAAAAGGCTTATTAATTTTAATCTGAAGTCCTTTACTAAGCATTGGTGCAATTAGTAACAAAGATGATATGTATTGACTGCTTATATCACCAGGAATTGTTAAGATATTGTTTACCTGATCTATCTTCTTTTTTACATATATTGGTGGAAAACCTTCTTCTTCAAGGTATAGTATCTCAGCTCCTAAATTATTTAATGCATCAACAAGTATTTTTATTGGTCTTTGTTTCATTCTTTCTGTCCCTGTCAATACTACATGATCCCTAGTTAGTGCAAGAAAAGAGGAAAGAAATCGAAAACTGGTTCCAGCATCTTTAGCATCCCACATTATCAGATCTTTAGATTCTAATAGATCCCTAAGGAGTATAGTGTCATTTGCTTTAGATAAGTTTTTTATAATAGTTTTCTTACCAGAAAGGGCTCTTATAATAAGTAGCCTGTTACTTTCACTTTTAGATGAATTTAGTTTAATCTCAGAATCTTTGAATTTATCAAATGAAAGTTTGATTTTTTTCATGTGATAATACTATTGTAGTAGTTGATACTTTTTATAATTTCTTCAGGTATCACTTCAATATCGTATTCACACTTCCCAATATTTTTAAGTGTTGAAATCATAATTTTTTCATTGATATTTTTTTTATCCTGATTGACATTAATTAGAATTTCTTCAATAAAATTAATTTTAATTGGTTGATAAATACTTATAATATATTCTGATATAATATCTAATTCGTTTTTTGACAATTTCTTATTATGCATGGATAAAAATGACTCACAAATCATACCTATTGCAATTGCCTCTCCATGGAGAAGATTATTATTTTTATGAAGGTATGTTGTCTCTATAGCATGTCCAAGAGTATGTCCAAAGTTTAAAATTTTTCTTACTCCTTTCTCCTCTAAATCATCTCTAACCACATCTGATTTTATTTCGATCGAGTGCCTTACAATTTCATCCCAACTATTTTGTGACCATTCTATTTTATTGATTTCATTAAACTTTTTATCATCTTTTATAAGACAGTGCTTAATTACCTCTGCAAAACCAGATTTTAATTCTCTTTCATGTAAAGTAGTAAGGAATTTTATATCAATAACAATCAAATTTGGTGTCTTAAAAACTCCAATTTGATTTTTAAAATTGTTAAAGTCTATTCCTAGTTTTCCACCTACACTTGCATCTACTTGAGCTAATAAAGTTGTGGGAATATTGATAAAGTCTATCCCTCTTTTATAAGTTGAAGCAATAAAACCTCCCATATCACATATGACCCCTCCTCCTAGATTAATAATTAGAGAATTCCTATCGTATGTGTTTTCAGTTAGATAATTCCAAATTTCAGAACATGTATCTAAGTTTTTTTTTTCTTCTCCAGATTGAATTTGAAATATTTTATAGGAAAATTTAAGATCATTCTTTATTTTATTCAAACAATTATTGACTGTATTATCATCAACTATTATACAGATCTTTGAATAATTATGATCAGTTATATATTTATTCAGGTAAGTTGCCGAGTTACCAATTTTAATATGATTTGGAATCATATTTTGAAATTAGCTTTTTTTTTATTTATAATTTTATTCTGAGCATTAATAGCTCCAAGGTGTATTACCTTATAGAGATCTTCAATAAAGTCTTTATCAAGTCCCTTCCCTTTTGCCCAATCAATTCTTGATTTAAAAATTTTATTCCACCTATCAACTTGAAATGTTGTGAGGTCTTGTTCTTTCTTAAATTCTCCTATTTTTTCAACAAGTTGAATCCTTTTAGAAATAATATCTATAATCTCTTTGTCCACATCATCTATGTCATCTCTTATTTCATCAAGAAGGTGCTTGTATGATTTATCATCCTCTTCACTACTTTTTATCTTTAAATCAGATTTGATCTTTGATAATACTTCAGGTGTTACTTGTTGTTTAGCATCACTCCAGGCATTATCTGGGTCAATATGCGATTCGATTATTAAGCCATCGTAACCAAGGTCAAGAGCCTTTTGAGAGGTCTCGAATATCATTTCTCTGTTGCCACAGATATGTGATGGATCACAGATAACAGGTAATTCAGGCATATTACTCATAAGATCAATCGCAATCTTCCACATTGGCACGTATCTATATTTAGATTTCCCAGTCATAGAAAATCCTCTGTGAATTGCTCCTATTTTATTGATTCCAGCTTTATTAATTCTTTCAAGAGCACCCATCCATAATGATAGATCAGGATTTATAGGGTTTTTTATTAGAACAGGTGTGTCAGTCCCCTTAATTGCGTCAGCAATTTCTTGAACAGAAAAAGGATTAACTGTAGTTCTAGCACCAATCCAGAGAATATCTATACCATATTTTAATGCTAACTCTATATGAGAAGTATTAGCGACCTCAACAGTAAACTGAACATCTAACTCTTTTTTTATATCAGCAATCCACTTGAGTGCATCTTCTCCATTACCCTCAAATGTACCAGGCCTTGTTCTAGGTTTCCAAACTCCAGCCCTCATAAGATTGATTCCATGAGATTTTAATTGAGTACATGTATCTCTAAGTTGATCGTAAGATTCAGCGCTACACGGGCCTGAGATTATTAATGGATCAGAATCATTTTTGATCCAAGTATTAATTGGATCTATGTTTAACTTTTTGCTCATTTGTATTGTATTTTTGTTTTAATTCTAAATTAATTTATAAAAACGAGTGGTCAAAACTAGTAAAAACTTATTTAATAACACAGAATTAGCCTTTACTAATAAATCAAATTTTGAATTAAAGAAAGCTTTTTTTTTATTTTCAGTTCTTGATTTTCCTTTACTTACGAAAATTGGTAATAGCTTTCTTATTTTAGTTTTAAAATTGAAATTACCATTTAAGGGGATAATTAAAAAAACCATCTTTAATCATTTCTGTGGGGGGGAGACTATTGAAGAATGTGATAACGCATTTAATTCTTTAAAAAAATATAATATTAGCGCAATGCCAGAGTATTCTGTTGAGGCGGAATCTTCATTTGAAGGATTCGAAAATTACAAAAATGACTCTGTAGATCTTATAAATTATCTAGGAGATTTATCTCTTCCATTTATAGCAATCAAATGTACCGGTCTCATGGATATTTCATCCCTAGAGAAAATATCTTCTGGAAAGCTTGATGAAAAGAGTGACGAGTATAAAAGTTTTTTTAAGAGGGTAGATGACTTATGTGATGTTGGAAATAAAAATAATGTAAAAGTACTTATTGACGCAGAGGAAAGTTGGATCCAAGATGCAATTGACACGTTGGGAATTGAGATGATGAGAAAATACAATAAAAAAAGAGCAAATGTTTTTTTAACTCATCAATGTTATAGGACTGGAACCTTAGATAAGGTGAAAAGTAATTTAGAATTAGCTAAAAAAGAAAAGTTTTACCTTGGTGTCAAGTTGGTCAGAGGTGCTTACATGGAGAAGGAGAGAAAGAGAGCAATTGTTCATAATTATACCAGTCCTATCCATAACTCAAAAGATAATACCGATGAGGAGTTTAATAAATCTCTAATGTTTTGTGTAAAAAATATCAATAAAGTTTCATTATGGGTGGGTAGCCATAATGAAAATTCATGTTTAAAACTTATGGAGATGATGAAAGATAATAATATATCGAAAGATGATCAAAGAATATGGTTTTCTCAGCTGTATGGGATGAGTGATAATATATCATATACATTGTCAAGTTTAAAATATAATGTAGTCAAACTAATACCATTTGGTCCAATAGAGAAGACAATTCCTTACCTGATAAGGAGAGCTAATGAAAATAGTTCTGTGAAAGGACAGAGTAATAGACAATTTACTCTTATAAAAGACGAAATAAATAGAAGAAATAAATTAAATTAAACATATGAGTATTACTGAACAGGAAGAACAAAGACGAAAATCAAGGGAGGAAATAATAAAATTAGGTATTGACCCCTATCCATCAGAATCTTTTAATATAAACACTGATTCGGAAGAAATAAAATCTGAATATGATGAGAAAAAGAAAAACTTTCAAGATGTTAGTATTTCTGGAAGGATAATGTCAAGGAGAGTTATGGGTTCAGCATCTTTCGCTGAGATTCAAGACTCAAAAGGAAAAATTCAGATTTATGTTAGGAGAGATGATATATGTGATGGTGAGGACAAGACTTTATACAATACAATTTTCAAGAAGAAATTAGACCTTGGTGATATAATTGGAGTGACAGGTCATGTATTTAAAACTCAAATGGGAGAATTGACTATCCACGTAAGTAGTCTTAAGGTTTTATCTAAATCAGTTAGACCACTTCCCGTTGTGAAAGAGTCTACAGATGAACAAGGTGACTCAACTAAGCATGATGTATTTAGTAATAAAGAACTCAAGTACAGGAGAAGATATATTGATCTCATAGTAAATCCTGAGTCAAGAGAAATCTTTAGAAAGAGATCAGCCATTATTAATGAAATCAGAAGTGTTCTTAACGAAAAAAATTTTTTAGAAGTTGAAACGCCAATTCTTCAACCTATTTATGGCGGCGCATCTGCTAGGCCATTTAAAACTTATCATAATACTCTTGATATACCTCTTTATTTAAGAATTGCAAATGAACTTTACCTAAAAAGGTTGATTGTAGGTGGGTTTGAGGGAGTATTTGAATTTGCTAAAGATTTTAGAAATGAGGGTATGTCTAGATTCCACAATCCAGAATTTACTCAGTGCGAGTTTTATGTTGCATATAAAGATTATATATGGATGATGGATTTCATAGAAGATATGTTTAAAAGAATTGTTAAGAATGTCTGTGGTTCAACCAAAGTTAATTGTGGAGAAAATACTATTGATTTTAATAAGAAATGGGCGAGATATTCTATGTATGAGGCAATTGAGAAATTTACTTCTATTGACGTCACCAATATGGATGAAAATTCTTTGAGAAAAGTTTGTAAAGATTTGAATATTAAGGTCGATAAGTCTATGGCCAGAGGGAAGTTGATTGATGAAATTTTTGGTGAGAAATGCGAACCTAATCTTATACAACCAACTTACATAACTGACTATCCTATTGAGATGTCTCCATTAGCTAAGAAACACAGGGACAAGGAGGGTCTTGTTGAGAGATTTGAATTGATATGTAATGGTAAAGAAATTTGTAATGCTTTCTCTGAAATTAATGATCCAATTGACCAGAGAGAGAGATTTGAGGATCAAGTTAAACTAGGAAATAGAGGTGATGACGAGGCAATGGTACTTGATGAAGATTACCTAACTGCTCTTGAATATGGAATGCCTCCAACCGCTGGAATAGGCATTGGTATAGATAGATTAACTATGATTCTTACTAACTCAGATTCTATTCAGGATGTTCTCTTTTTCCCTCAAATGAAACCAGAGAACTCTTAAAGGTTATCAAAGAATCTGCTCCTCTTTTCAAGTTTAAGATCTTGGAGTAGTGCTGAAACAGCATTGATTGATAAGTTATAAGATTGGAATCTTCCAAAAGGAACCCAACTGAAGTTAATCCTCCAACAGTGTAGATCCCTTGTTGCGTTTATACTTGTCTGAGTTAACATCTTATTTTTGAAGTCGTAACCAGAACGAAACGATAGTTTAGTTTTTTCAGAAATACTTAGATCTCCTGAAAAGGTAAGAGTTTGTGTTAGAGTTGGATCCTTATACCCAATCTTTCGCCGATTTAAGTTATAACTGGCATTTACAGACCATGGCACATTAAAATCTATATATTCTGCCATATTTGAATTTATGTAATCTAGTTCTTGTCTTGATCCAAATTCTGAATCAAGTTCTTCCTTTCTTGAATCACTTTTAAAATCATTAGCAGAAAATCGAAAGCCAAGTGCAATATTTATAAAGTCTAATGAGCCGATACCTTTTTTATTTAGAAGAGCTAGGTCACTTACTCTTCTCTGATATATGACCTGAGAACCATTTGATAATTCAGTTGTGCTATCTAATTTATATGTGTATGGGTCAACATTTCCAGATAGGCTCAAGTTTATTAAACCCTTAAAGAAAGAAGTCCTTGCAGTAAACCGGATAGGGTTTAATTTGAAAGAGTCAGCAAGAAAATTATAGCTAGAGGTAAATGCTAAGTTTTCAAATATTTTTATTTTTTTAGTTCCACTTATTGAATCATTTTTATCTAATACCTTTAATTCTAAATTATTACCAATATAAAAGTTCATTGATGCTGAACTTCCAATTCTTGGAGTTCCATAAAGAAAGTTTTCGTATTTGCTAAGTAATTTTGTATCTCCTTCTTCATTTATTCTAACATCTTCGTAATAACCAAATTTAGGTTTAGTGAAGTCAGGGCTGAAAGAGAATGAGATTTCGGGAGAAATCACATGTCTAATTGCTTTAATTTTACCCTTTTTAAAAAATAGTGTTCCATAAATTCGCGTCGACATAGACAATGCGGTGTTGTATGACCACGCTCTAGAAAATGCATTCGTTGTATCTATTTTAACTCCATTTTCTATCTCATTATAGGTGTAGTTTAATTTTTTTAGGTACCATATTTCTTCATAGTTTACATTAGGGCTAAATGTGAAATATTTAAACAAATTAAAAGAAGTAGATATTGGTATTGTGTGCTTAACTCCAATTTTTGATCTGTCTAGTATTGAACTAAAATTATCTAAATCAAATTCAATTTGTTCTGAGAAATTATCAGATGAATTTATAATATTTACTCCATTTAAGCTACTACCTATGCCAGCATTACTTAACTGAACTCTTCCAGTGAATCTGTGACTTATACTTAATTTACCAAGAGCCGACTTTCCAAGTTTACCTACATTTTTGAAAGGATATATACGACTCATACTATAGCTCACATCGGGTAGGGTCAGGTTAACTTTTTTTGTTTGTACATTTTGAGAGTGTCTTAGATTAGCTGAGAAATTAAATGGAGTCCCTTTAAATGTTTTACTGTAGGAGATATTAGAGTTGAATTGGGCATTGATACTTTCGTTAAAGTTAGTATAGACCAAATTTTTATTCTGATTATATGAGTTGGTCTGAAAGTTTACAGAAGATGAGAATCTACTTGATTTTCCTCTAGTGTCAGGAGAATGTGACCAGGCTAATGAAAAATCTTTTGAAATACCGGAGTTCTCAAATTCTCCCATTTTCGTGCTATTATAATCAAACCTTAGGCTGCCATTGTAAGAGTATCTCTTCTTATAATTAGTTCCTAGGGAAAGACCATAACTCCCTTTCGAATATATGTCACCCGTTAGCTGAAGATCTAATTTCTCATTTACAGCAAAGTAATAACCACCATCTCTAAGGTAGAAACCTCTCCTCTTCTCCTCACCATAGTTAGGCATAATTATTCCAGATACTGTTTTTTTAGGTTGTGGGAACATTCCGAAAATAAACCCTAAAGGTGTTGGGATATCTCCAAATTTTAAATGAAATGGACCTGATACTACCTTTTTTCCGGGAATGACCTTTATTTTTTTTGCTGATATATGAAAATGAGGCTCTGCAAGATTACAGGTTGTGTATTTGGCATCATGAATAAATAATTCATCGAACTCATTCTTTTTTACATCTTTTCCCTGCATATATGCATCATCAAGCTGGGTTACTATACCTTTAATTTTAGCTTTTTTTGAATCAAAATTATAACTTATCTTATCTGTCTCGTAGGATTGATTTTCCTCAGTAAATATTGGTTTACCAATTTTTTTCCCGAGGGTATCAAATTTAAAATTTGCATCAATTAATTTATTATTCCAATCAATTTCAATCTCTTCAGCTTTAAGATTAATAGTGCCATAATCAATATTAGAATCACCGTACATATTAATTTTTTGATTCTCCATATTGTAATAAATAGAATCGCTTGCGATGTAGTTGACAGTTGTCTCAATTTCACCTTTTACAATTACAGAATCATTTCTTATTATTTCTAGACTGTCGGAGTTTGAATTTATGTATAATGAGTCCATTCCATCTTGTGAATAGATCATATTAGGTAACAGTAATAAAATATACAATGCTATTATTCTCAATTTTATAAATATATTCGTTTTGTATAAATTTACTTTTTTGCAAATTTATTGAGTTGAAGTTTAATAATTATCAATGAGAAAAATTAATATATCAATTTTACTAGGTTTACTACTTATTTTAACTTCTTTTAACTCACTCAATAAACAATATAGATTCCAAACTATTGTAATTGATGCTGGTCATGGTGGTAAAGACCCTGGTGCAAGAGGTAAATTCTCATGGGAAAAAGACATTGCTCTTTCTATATCACTAGAGTTAGGTCGAATTTTAAAAGAAAATATTCCAAATGTTAATGTATTGTATACACGTAAGGATGATAGGTTTTTAACATTATATAAACGTTCTGAAATTGCTAATAAGGCAGAAGCTGATCTTTTTATTTCTATTCATGCTGATTCTTTTTCTAAATCATCTGTTTACGGTGCCACAACATATTTAATGGGTCTTAGTAAATCATCAGCAAATATGAATGTTGCAAAAAGAGAAAACTCAGTCATTTTCATGGAAGAAAACTTTGAGCAAACTTATAAGGACTTCGACCCAAATTCATCCGAATCAGTAATGTTACTGAGCCTTACCCAGAAAGCTAAAATAGATAACAGCACAATTCTTGCAAATTTAATTCAGGATCAATTTGAAAATAGGGTTGGGATAAGATCAAGGGGAGTTAAACAGGCTCCATTTCAGGTATTGTGGAATACAACAATGCCAAGTGTACTTATAGAGACAGGTTTTATGACTAACCCAAGTGAGGAAAAGAAATTAAATAATAAAACACATAGGGTTTATATAGCTTCAGCAATTTTTAGAGCTATTCGTGATTATAAAGAAATTTTAGAATCAAATGTTTAATTTTGATTTATGAGTAAAGAGATTAAAGTTGGTTTGATTGGCGTAATAGGTCTAGTATTATTTTACCTAGGCTCAAATTTTTTAAAAGGAATTGATTTCTTTTCTCCAATTAATAGATACTATGCAGTTTATGAGAATGTAGATGGTTTAATTGTTGCAAACCCAGTCATTGTAAATGGTTATTCAGTCGGAAGAGTAAGTGAAATTAGAATTCTTCAAGATAGAGATAATAAAATTTTAGTCTCTATGGATATTGATAAAGATTTAATAATAGGAAAAAGTTCAAAAGCAACTCTTAGTAGCAATGATTTTCTTGGAAGTAAGGCAATCGTTTTATCGATTGGTGATATTAGTTCACCTATAAGCGAGGGTGACACAATTATGTCAGAAATAGCAGGAGGATTATCTGAACTTTTAGAGAAAGCAACCCCAATTACTGATAATTTAGGAGTTACTATTAGTAGGTTAAATGATATTCTAGCAAGTCTTAGAGGTAGTGGGGATATGATAACAACAACGCTTGATAATTTAAATAAAGTTCTTACCAACACTAATAATTTAATTGACACAAATGAGGAGACAATAACATCAACCTTAGATAATTTAAATAATTTGACTGATGACCTCTCTAAAAAACTTAATGATATTGATCCTATAATTAAAGGAGCAAATGATATGATAAGTAACCTTAGCAGCGTAGATTTTGAGAATACCTTTAATCAAATTGATATTCTACTTTCATCTGCAAATGGTGTTTTTGATGATATTGAATCTGGAGAGGGAGGTACTCTTTCTTTACTTCTGTCAGATGATTCTCTCTATAACAACCTCAATAAAACCGCTTTTGATCTGGATAAACTACTTAAGCACATTAACGAAAACCCTAAACACTTCTTTGCTCCACTAGGCAAGAGCAGGAAAAAAATTGAGAGGGATTTAAGGAAGCAAGGTAAAGAGTAAGTTAAGTAGTGTATGATATCACGTGGCCATTAAGTTCAATAGTTTTTAATGAATATGACTTGTTGCCAACTTCACTCTTAAATAAATTATCACCTTCTCTTTTCACATTAATCTTATTAAGTGGTATGGTTTCACCTCCCACCTTGTAGCTTGATTCTTTAACTGACCAAATCTTAGTAATACCTTTAATATCATCCCCCACATATTTCATTTCTTTATTATTTAAAAATTTATTTTGAATTCTTCTGATTTTTTTGTCTACTCTCTCTACATCAACCCCACAATTATTTTCTAAGTTGATCATACCTACAGCATATGGATACTTGTGAGATATAGATATACCACCATTTTTAAGTCCATTTAAGGTAGGTTTGCCATTATTATCCTTAGATATACCGTTATACTTTTTACCTATAATTTCGCAGCAATATTTTATAGCTAGCCTTGATGCAATATGTTCCATTAATTTAATTTCATTTTTTATATTGATACTTTTTCCAAAAATTCTTTTGAGTTCATTTAGTGACTCATCTATCTTCCATATTGAGATAGTTATGGAATCATTAGGGGAAAGAGTTTTTATAATTGGCATATTACATCTAATTAACATAAAATTATTAAATATTTAAATGATTTTATTTAAATTAATAGATATATGGAGAGCAATAATTCTCATGATATTCAAAATCAAAATTTCAGTACCGGTTTCAGAGGTTACGACAAGAGTCAGGTAGATAATTATCTTAAAATTTTATCAAAAGAGTTTGAGATATTAGAGACAAAAGTTTCGGATCTAAACAAAAATATTAGTGACCTTAAGTTAGATTCAGAAAAGTTTAAAAGTGTTGAAAATTCTCTTATAACAACATTAAAGACGGCTGAGGATACAGGTAAAAATATTGTAGAGAAAGCAAAGGAGGATGTAAGATCAATTATAGATGACTCGAGAAAAGAGTTATCAAGTATAAGAGACGAATACAACTCCATGCAAGAGATGAGAGATTCTATAGTAGAGGAATTAAAAAATTTAAGTAAAAAAATAGACACGGAAGTTAGTAAAGTAAATGTAGATGCTGATTTTGATGAGATTGAGAAAAATGTAGACGCTGTAGAAGAAAATATTTTAAGCTCTGAAGACGATTCTCAAAATATAGATGATGAGATAATTAATACTTTAGAAGATGAAGAACCCGAGCCAGAAGAGATAGAACCTTCAATTGATGCGAGTGATTCTGTTATGGAAGATAAGAATGAGGATGAAAATTCTGCTGATGAAATTTCAGAATCTACTGATGTAGAAAATTATGATAATGAGGCTGAATTATTTCCAGATGAGAAATTAGATGATGATATTTATGAGGTGACTACTGAGCCCAGAGATGAGGAGGAGTTGATGGAGGAGGAAGAACCAGAAGATGAAGAAAATTTAATCTCTTCTGATGATGGTGATATTGTTGTGGATGAAATTTTAAGTGAAGATTCACAGGAAGAAGAAATGACTGCAGATGAAATATTTGGTGGAAGTGAAACGGAGACAGATAACGTAGAGGATGATGAGGAGATAGAGGTAGGACTAGATATCGAGGTAGAGGAAGAAAGTGAGTCAGTTGATGATGAAGAAACTAAAAAAACCGATAAAGAAGAGGTAAGCAGCAAAAAAGATAAAGATAATTCCCAAAAATCCTTTTTTGATACATTCGATGAAAATTAAAGGTTCATCTATCTCGCTTAATGACATTAAATTCCACTCTAAAATTGGCCTTTATGATTTTGAGAAGGAGGAGGGTAACGATTTCATAGTAAACATATCTGTTCAGGTAGATGATCTCAAATATGATGACAAAATTTCAAGTACTGTCGATTACGGAAATATTTTTGATATAATAAATGCCGAGATGGGGAAGGAGTGTAACCTTATTGAAACTGTTGCTCACAAGATTTCTTCAAGAATTCATTCAGAAATCAAATCTATAAATAATTGTAAATTAGAGATAATTAAAGTTAAACCGTCAATAGAGGGAGAGGTTGGAAGTTCTAGCTTCGTCCTCGAGACCAATAAGTAATATGAGTAAAGAAAATTCACTTAAAGATTATATTTCAAAGGCTAAGATTATTATTGAGGATGATAAAAAGCTAAAGAAATTAATTGAGGATGTCTTAGAGAAATTAAAAGAGTTATCTAACGATAAAAAGTCTACAGAAAAATTAAATGAATCCCTCAGGCTCTTTATAAGGATGGTTAATGCCTACACATCTAAAGAATACACATACGTTCCTTGGAAGACAATTTGTCTACTTGTTGCCGGTCTAATCTATTTTATTTATCCCATAGACTTAATCCCTGACTTCATACCTATTGCCGGTATAATAGATGATATTGCTCTGATTGCATGGATATATGACTCAATCAGAGAGGATATTGACAACTTTCTGGAGTGGGAGAAAACAAAATTAAAATGAGAGTTGTTGTCCAGAGGGTAAGTCAGTCAAACGTAAAGGTATCAGGAGAGGTAATTGGTGAAATTAAGGATGGCCTCATGGTTCTTGTAAGTTTTGTTGATGAAGATAATGATACTGATCTTGACTGGATGACAAAAAAAATTATTAATCTCAGGATATTTAACGATGATGAGGGGAAGATGAATAGAAGTGTCCAGGACGTAGCTGGAGATATTCTTCTTGTCAGTCAGTTCACTTTGCACGGGTCAACTAAGAAAGGCAATCGACCTTCTTTCATTAAGGCAGCAAAACCAGATTTTGCAAACGTTATGTATGAGAGATTTATTAAAGTATTAGAGCAGACTCTGGGTAAGGAAATTCAGACCGGTGAGTTTGGTGGCGACATGAAAGTTAGTCTTATCAACGATGGACCAACAACTATAATAATTGACTCAAAGGACAAAGAGTAAATTATTCTTCTGGGATAAATGTATAATTAAAAACTTTTTCAAAACTTCCGTCATCGCTTTTCCATCTTAAAGTACCTTCATCAATAATTTCAATAGTATAAGAGCCTGCATCATATGTATTTCCTTCACTTAAACATTCTAAAGTAAATCCAACTGTATTTTCATTCTTTATTTCACCACTAGAAAACTCACAGTTCTGGCTATCATATCTCCAGGAAGTATAAGAATAAATACCATTTATATCATCAGAGATATTCAGTATAATTTCAATAATATCTACATAATCATTTTTATTTTGAGCTCCGGCAGCAGCTTGTTCATCAATCTCTTTTAAGAACACTTTGTATTGACCTCTCTTAAATTTTGTTTCTGCATAAATATCTATCTTATCGACGCATTCCCCACAAGTATTTTTTTCATACTTACAGACTACTTTCTTTTTCCAGTCGCTAATTACCCACTCTCTGTAATTATCAAGTTTCTGGAATACTAACTCATAATATATACTTTTCACTAACTCATCTTTTGAACCAAAAAATATTTTGTTTACAGTCTTATCGCCTTCTTTAAATTCATCTAGAGACTTAAATAAATCATGTTCTTGAATTATAGAGTACCCTACCAGGTTCGATTGACCGTACCAAAACGGTCTAGGTAAGTTGAACCAAGGTTCACGCTCTCTATGTGATTTACCACCTCTGAAATATCTTTCTCCTGACGTTTTCCCATCGATAGTATCAATAGCATTGAATCCATATAGCTTAAATTTTTCTATTAAATTTAGTGAGAAAGTATTGAATTTTAATTCACTTGGTATAATGCCAAGGTTTATAAAAACTTGTTTGGCTAGAACAGAGGTAAATTGCAAATTTTCGAAACCATTTCCCTTTAACCTTTTTATTAATCCTATTAATTCGATATTAATCTTATCAAATTCATCATAGTATTTTGGCAGGTAGCATTCGCAAAAGTCATCTACTGCTTTTCTTAATTCAGTGACATCATCTTCAACATCGTAACCATAAATTGAATACAGCTCCTCATAGTCAATGGGAATTCTATCAACTGAAGGTATATAACTACAGGTATATTTATTTTCCTCAAATAATTCCATCAGATCATCTATAGATGGTACTCTCTGTGAAAAAACATTAATAGATAATGATGTCAGACTGATAAATAAAATGAGTCTTTTCATTTTACTTTTTCTTTACAATCTTTTCCATAGTCAGCCCCTGCACTAATATTGTAAATAGAACAACAGCGTATGTTAGAATTAGTATAAGAGATTTAACGTCTCCCATGTCATCTGGTAAGTTAAGAGCAAGAGCTATACTAAGTCCTCCTCTCAAGCCACCCCAAGTTATAATTTTAGCAGTATTTTCTTCAAAGTCCCTGAACCTAGATAGGAAAATAATAGGAATAGATACACCAATGTACCTTGAAAGAACAACTAAAAATATTGTGATTATTGATAATGCTAGGTAGACTAAATTAAAGCTATCAAAAATTAATATTATCTCGAGACCTATCAGAATGAAGAGTATTGCGTTTAGAGTCTCGTCGAGAAGGTGCCAGAATTTATACACATAGTCTCCCATCGCAAGTTCACCCTCACCGTTCCCGTCTTTTTCCTTGATATGTTTATTCAGATATAAGCCTAAAATCACAACACCTAGAGGTCCAGATAGATGATACCTTGTAGCTATCACTGAGACAAATAAAACCAGAGCTAGTGTTATGAGAACTTCCAACTCTACGTGCTCATTTTCAATGTATCTTACCAGTTTAAGACCAAAGTAACCTACTATTGCCCCTAGCCCAATTCCACCTATAACTTCAGTAAAGAATAAAACTCCGACTGAGTCAAGTGTAACTTCAGCACCTGTTGTTTTTGCGCCTAGTAGGGTTAGGAAGACAACAACTCCGATGCCGTCATTAAACAGAGATTCACCTGCAATCCTTGTCTCTGTTACAAGGGATAATTTCATCCTTTTAATTATTGATAGGACTGCTATGGGGTCAGTAGGTGCAATTAGTGAGCCAAAGAGTAAACAGTCAATATAAGTTATCCCTAGAGATCCCAATCCAAAAACTGGAGCATTTAATATATAGAAGGTGAGATTACCCACCACGTAAGTTGAAAACAATACTCCAAAAGATGCAAGGAGTATTATTGTGAGTTTATCTCTTCTTAAGATATGGACATTGATAGACATGGCACCAGCAAATAAAAGAAATGGCAGCATGACATTCATGAGCATAAAGTTAAAGTCAAAGCTTTCGGTGATCGTGTAAGCTATATCAAGAAATGTTGGAAAGAAAAAACCAAAAATTAGAATAACAATAGACAATGCTATTGCTAATATCATCAACCCAATTGTCATCGGAAGCTTGAGGAATCTTAAGTTTACTATTGAAAAGAAGGATGCTAAGATGAGTAAGATTGTAGTCAGCTCAAGTATATCGAGCCTTTTATTTTCTATTAAATTATATCCTTGATTTAGTTCTTCCACAAAAAAATTAATCTTACTAAAGAATATGTGAAAATAACTATAAATTTAAACATGACTATTGAAGAAGCACAAAAAATTGTTGATGACTGGATAAAAGAAAAAGGAGTTCGTTATTTTGACGAGTTAACTAACACAACTATCCTCATGGAGGAGGTAGGCGAACTAGCTAGGATAGTTTCGAGAAAGTATGGAGAGCAGTCATATAAAGAAGGGGAGAAAGACCTTGATATGGCTGATGAAATTGCTGATGTGATGTGGGTACTTATATGTATTGCTAACCAGACAGGAGTTGATCTAACTGACGCTTTGAAGAAAAATATAGATAAAAAAAATTCTAGGGATTCAAGAAGACACCTAGACAATAAGAAGTTAAGATAAAAAAATATCTCTTTCTCTCAATATTGGTAATACAGGTTGTGTGTTAACCCTCGAGCAAAATTCTATATCGATTTTATTATCGTATCCTGATAACCTTTTCGCGTGTGATGATAGCTTCATTGTTTCCAATAAATTATTTGTGTTATCATAAAGAGCTTTAGCCATTAGTGCAGTATCAGATTCGATTTCAAAGTTATCTAGACCACTAATTATTCCACCAGCACATAGCGTATCCTCTAGATTTGTTTTTCCAAGCCAACCTGAACAGAGAAGGATGACATCCGATTCAGATTTGTTAATAAAATCAATAACCGATTCTAGATTTAGAAATGAACATAGTATTGTCTTCTCTGACCCCTCTGATTTAATTATCGCCTTTGATCCGTTACTTGTAGCGATTGCTACTTTCTTCCCCCTGATGTCTTTTTCTTTTAATTTTGTTGGAGAGTTTCCGTAGTCAAAACCATCAACTTTTTTACCTAGTCTCTCAGCCATTATGATGTAATCATCACCTTTTAAGCTTTTGCATTCCTCTAATGAACCAATAGGTCTTACATGATCAGCACCTAAGAATAGTAATGTGTTGATTGTACTTGTTGCTCTAAGCACATCTATAACGACTACTATTTTTCCTTCGTGATCATAATTATCAAAATCTTGGTGAGTAAGGCATACATCTACACTTCTCATATAAATGGTCTTTTGGTAATTATGGCCTCAATTTTTTTTCCCCTTACCTCAATAAATATTGATTTTGATTCTTTATTTTCATTAAAATCAATATACCCCATTCCAATAGCTTTCTTAGTAAATGGAGAAATTGAGCCACTGGTGACTTCACCAATTATTAACCCTTCTGAATTTAAAATTTTATATCCCTTTCTGGGAATTCCTTTATCTTTTAAGATAAATCCAATTAATATTTTACTTGGTTTATTCTCTCTGTCTCTACTAACAATATCACTTCCAATAAATTCGATGTCTTTCTTACAAATCCATCCGAGACCTGCCTCAATTGGGTTAATAGAATCATCGATGTCGTTGCCGTGAAGACAGAAACCCATCTCTAGCCTGAGAGTATCTCTTGCACCAAGTCCTATTGGTTGGATCTCATACTCCTTTCCCTTGGAAATTATATCTTTCCAAATTGATTCAGCGTACTCATTTTTAACATATAGTTCAAAACCCCCAGCACCAGTGTATCCTGTAGCCGATATAATTACGTGACCGTATTTTTTTGTTTCTTTTTCTATGAAGTTATAGTATTTAATTTCAGATAGGTTTTTCTCAAATAATTTATTACATACTTTTTCAGCATTAGGTCCCTGAACAGCAAAAAGAGAAACATTTTCAGAGTGATTCTTTATATCTACAGCAGAATCATTATTCTCATTTAACCACAGAAAGTCTTTTCCCATATTTGAGGCATTTACAACTAGCATATATTTATTATTGCCCATGTCATAAATTAATAAGTCATCGATAATTCCTCCGGATCTATTTAATATAGAAGAATACTGCACCTTGCCCTTTTCTAGCTTATTGATATCATTTGTAGTCACCTTTTGGAGGAAGCTTTTAGAATTTTCACCTGATACATAGAACTCTCCCATGTGTGATACATCAAAAATACCTACATTATTTCTCACACAATTATGCTCATCTGCAATCGACGTATACCACATAGGCATATTATATCCAGCAAATGGAACCATTTTGGCATTATTATCAGTATGAAATTTTTCGTTTTGTAGACTCTTTGTGTTCATGCCTCAAAGATAAGTTTTAAAGATTAATTTATAGAAGTTTGAATGATTTCCTATGTAAGTCTGTTACACCATATTTTTTAATTCCATCTCTATGAGACTTTGTTGGGTACCCAAAGTTTTTATCCCAATCGTATTGAGTGTATTTTAATGAAAATTTTTTCATCAGCTCATCTCTATAGTTTTTTGCAAGTATAGATGCTGCAGCGATACTTAAGTATTTGGAGTCTCCTTTTATTATACACTCATGATCTATATTCTCATATTTCCTGAATCTGTTACCATCAACAATTATAAACTCTGGTCTAACTTCTAGTTTATGTAAGGCAAGATGCATAGCTGAGAATGATGCATTTAAAATATTTTCTTCATCGATTTGAACTACTCCTATTTCTCCAATTGACCATGATATGGCATGTTTTTTTATTTCTTTCTCAATTTCTATTCTTTTTTTAGGGCTAATTGTTTTCGAATCTTTTATTGATTCGTTAGAGTAGTCGTGTGGGAAGATAACTGAAGCAGCAACTACCGGTCCGGCAATGCATCCTCTCCCAACCTCGTCACAACCTACCTCAAGAACTTTACTCTGATAACATGATTTTAACACTTTTTAAGAATTTTATTTTACTAATAAAACAATTTTTTTAGAACTATGTCGTCTAAAGAGTATAGAGTTTAAATCTATCTTATGAAAAAAATACTTATTGCACTGGTCCTATTAATCTCAACGAATGTGGCAAACCATGTTCACGCTCAGGGTAGATCTGACTTAAGGCAGGGAATGGGTGAGGTTAGAAAAAATAATATAGAAAGTCAGAGTCCCCTAAATGAACTCAGGCTTGATGAGAGTCAGAAACAGAGGCTTAGATCCATCAATAGCATGTTCGATGTCTTAATCTCTGGTCTTAGAAAAGAAGTGAAAAGGATGAAACTTGAGATAGAGTTAGAAAAATTAAATGATGAGATTGATGTTGAAAAAATTAATAAACTTTTTGACAGAATTGCTCAGACTCAAGCCTCAATTTGGAAGGAAACCTTCAAGAAGGAGGAAGAAATTAAATCAATGCTAAATGAGAGACAGCTCATCATGCATGAAAAAATTATAAATAGAAGTTTAAGGAATGCTAAGAAGGCAAATCCTAATAACAAAAGATAGTGAATAGAGAACAAGTTTCTTACTAAGTAAAGTTTAACAACAATTCATACATAAAGCCCGAGAGATCGGGCTTTTCTTTATATTTACTCCCGATGAAACTTAAAGATCATTTACATAAAAATTTATCTCTTTCGTTTCCAATCATGATAAGTCAGTTAGGTCACATAACTGTCGGAGTTTTTGATAGTTTGATGATCGGAAAAGTTTCAGTATCTCAGTTGGCTGCTGTCTCATTAGCAACATCCATATTTGCTTTTATTCTACTTTTTTGTATCGGTTTATCATATGGAATAACCCCACTAATATCTTCATCTGAAAGAGGAAAAAAATATGTTTCATCCATATTATATAATGGAATGGTCGTCAACCTTTTCTCTGCAGTAATTCTAGCTTTAGTTGTTATTTCAACAAAATTTTTACTATCGTATTTAGGTCAAGACAAGGAGGTGCTATTTTATACTTACTCGTATCTTGATATAATATGTATTTCTCTTATCCCACTAATTCTTTTTCAGACCTTTAAACAATTCATAGAAGGATTAGGGTTTACAAAGCCTTCGATGTATATATCGGTTATATCAAATGTCATAAATATTGTTTTGAATGCTGTCCTAATTTTTGGACTATTTGGATTTCCAAGGTTAGAAATTATTGGGGCTGCTTATGCTACTTTAATTAGCCGTGTAATCATGTTTTTACTAATTTTAATATACTGCCTAAATGATCGGAGGTTCAGTAAATACATCCTTAAGACAAAATTTCTTATTAACCTGAATCATATCAAAGATATTTTTAGAATTGGATTTGCCTCTGGACTCCAATATATTTTTGAAGTAGGTGCTTTTAGTGTAGCCACTGTTATGACTGGATCTATTGGTGCAATCCATCTCGCCGCACACCAGATAGCTCTTAACCTAGCAAGTATATCATATATGATTGCATCAGGAATTGGGTCTGCTTCCATGATATCTTTAAGTTATTTTCATGGTAAAAGAAATCTTATTGACATGAGAAAATCTGGATTTGCTAGTTTTTTACTGGTTCTTTTTCTAATGGTTACTTCTGCTCTAGTTTTTATCTTATTGAGGGACTACCTCCCTAAGCTATATGTTGATGATATCAGTGTTGTGAATATTGCATCTTCACTTCTTATAATTGCTGGTTTATTTCAGATATCTGACGGGATTCAGGCCGTAGGTCTGGGAATACTTAGAGGCATAAGGGATATTAAAAAACCTACTATTGTAACTTTTGTGTCGTATTGGATAATATCAATTCCATTATCCTACCTGCTAGGAATAAAATACGGTTATGGTGTTTATGGGATATGGGTAGGTCTAAGTATTGGATTAACTCTTGCTGCAATTTTTCATGTGATAAGATTTAATTACCTTACAACAGTTAAAAATTAAAATGAATCTGTTTACTGTCATTTATTCGGTTTATGGCCTATTAGTCTTCTCATCTTTATTTATATTTTTTTCTATACCTCTTCTCCTTGGTATATGGTTTAAGAGATTAAAGAGGATGGCGTATTGGGCACATCATAAAATTGCGAGAATATTTTTTGCTTTTATTTTCATTCCTCTTAAAGTTAGATATGAAGAAGGCGTTGACTTAAAGAAACAGTACATAATAATTGCAAATCATTTTTCTTACATTGACATACCAGCACTTGCAGCCCTTAATATTCCTTTTAAGTTTATAGGTAAGATGCAAGTAAATGAGATCCCAATTTTAGGATATATTTTTAAGAATTTACATATAATGGTAGATAGAGACAGCAAAGATAGCAGGAGACAAACATATATAGATTCTTTCCAATCAATAGATGATGGTTATAGTATCGGCCTTTTTCCAGAGGGTGGTATTAAAACTGAGAAAGTACCAAAACTAGCACCATTTAAAAACGGTGCATTTGCCATGGCTCTTGAGAAACAAGTTCCAATTCTTCCTGTATCCTTAATTGGTGCATATAAAATTATGAAAGGTTCTTTTTTTATTTCTTGGAGTCCGTGTGAAATAATTTGTCATAAGCCAATACCTACTGATGGATATTCTACAAATGATATCGAGAAGTTTAAAGATAAATGTTTTAATATCCTCCAGAAAGAGCTTGATAATTCCTATAAAGAATAGCTTTTTTTCCTAGTTAATTAATCTAAAAAAAGTAAATTTATTTATTATGTCCAATAATAAATTTTCTTATGGCTCTGATAAACTAACACCATACGAAGCTGTCAAAATAGCTCAGGGAAAAATATCAGCTATAATAAGTGATGCGCAAGTAAAAAAGATAAATGGTTCTAGGAGTACCATTGAAAATTTATCAAAATCAAGTGAGATTATATACGGAGTTAATACTGGTTTTGGTGTGTTGTGCAATACAATTATTTCGGAGGATGAGTCAAATCAATTACAAGAAAATTTACTTAGGAGTCATGCAGTAGGCATTGGAAAAGATATACCAACTCTAGTGGCTAAAATTATGATGGTATTAAAAATACATTCCCTATCTCTTGGGTTTTCTGGCGTAAGACCTGAGGTAATTCAGAAGATAAAATTTTTGCTTGAGAAGGATATTATACCGTGCGTACCCATCAAAGGTTCAGTTGGCGCTTCTGGAGATTTGGCCCCATTGGCTCATTTATTTCTCCCTCTTATAGGAGAAGGTCATGTGACTTATAATGGGGTTAAGTCAAAAGCTTCAGTTGTTTTAAAAAAAGAAAATATAGAACCATTAAAAATTGATAAGAAGGAGGGATTGGCTCTTATTAATGGGACTCAATTTATATCTGCTTTTGCATGTGTCTCTTTTGTAAGGTTTAAGAATTGTCTTGATAATGCTGATATTATCTCAGTTATGAGCCTAGAGGGTACATTAAGTGCTCTGTCTCCATTTCATCCTTCTATATCAGAACTTAGAAATTTCTCTGGTTCCTCTCATGTCTCAAAGAAAGTGAGAGAATTAACCAAAAACTCTGAAATTTTAAATTCTAACCTAGATTCTGGTAAAGTGCAAGACCCCTATTCAATAAGGTGTATACCTCAAGTGCACGGAGCAAGTTGGGATGCGTTCTATCACCTAGAACATACACTTAATATTGAATTAAATTCTGTGACTGATAACCCAATTGTTGTCGACAATAAAGTTATTAGTGGAGGAAATTTCCACGGTCAGCCAGTAGCTATACCAATAGATTATAATATTATAGCGGCATCTGAAATAGGAAATATTTCAGATAGGAGGATTTATTTATTATTAAAAGGAAATAGCTCTGTCCCTAAACTACTTATAAATAATTCTGGTATAAACTCTGGATTTATGATTTTACAGTACACCTCAGCTGCCCTTGCCAGTGAAAATAAAAACTTATGCTTTCCAGCCAGTGCAGACTCAATCACTACATCTTTAGGACAGGAAGATCATGTAAGTATGGGTTCAATTGGTGCTGTTAAATTTTTAAAAGTCGTCAAAAACTTAGAGAGGATTATTGCAATAGAGTTGTTGTGTTCAGCTCAAGCCAAAGACTTTTTACGTCCCTTAAAGTCTTCACAAAAAATTGAGGAGTGTCATAAGCTGTTAAGGTCAGTAGTTTCTTTTGCTGAAGAGGACAGAGTCTTCTCAGATGACATTAAAAAGGCAACTAAACTTGTGAAGTCTGGAAAATTAGTTGAATTAATAAAATAATATTATGGATTTATCAACCTTCATAAGTAAATACGCAAATCATCCTAATTATAAGTCTCCGACAGGACCAACTTTGAATACAAAAAGTTGGCTTACTGAGGCGCCACTAAGAATGTTTTTAAATAATTTAGATTCGGAGGTGGCAGAAGATCCAGAAAATTTGGTAGTATATGGGGGAACTGGTCAAGCTGCAAGGGATAGAAAGTCTGTTGAAAAAATTATAGAAGTTCTTTTAACTTTAGAAGATGACGAGAGTTTACTGGTTCAGTCTGGCAAACCTGTTGGAAAGGTGAGGACTCATGCTGACGCTCCGAGGGTATTGATTGCTAATTCTAATTTGGTACCAGCCTGGGCAAATTGGGATCATTTTGAGGATTTAAAGAGGGAAGGGTTGATGATGTACGGTCAGATGACTGCTGGTAGCTGGATTTATATAGGAACTCAGGGTATACTTCAAGGTACATACGAGACATTTATTTCATGTTCTAATAAGCACTTTAATGGCTCGCTTAAAGGAAAGCTTTTAGTTTCAGGTGGTCTAGGCGGAATGGGAGGTGCTCAACCACTAGCTGCTGCTATGGCTGGTGCTACATTTCTTGGGGCTGATATTGATCCAGAAAGGATAGAGAAAAGGTTAAAAAACAGGTATATAGATAAGATGACTGATTCATATACTGAAGCAAGAGATTGGGTTTTAGAAGCTAAAAAAAGAGGTATGAACGTTTCAGTTGGCCTTGTTAGTGATGTCGGTGACATGCTAGAAAAACTTCTTGAAGATGATATAATTCCCGATATTCTTACAGATCAGACTTCTGCACATGATCCTGTTTTCGGTTATGTTCCTAATGGCATGAGTTTAAGTGATGCAAAGTGCATGAGAAAAAATGATCAATCTGAGTACAAAAAATTATCCCTAAAAAGTATGGCTCGTCATGTATCTCTAATGCTTGAAATGAAAAAGAAAGGTTCAATAACATTTGATTATGGTAATAACCTTAGAGAATTCGCAAAAATGGGAGGGGAGCAGGATGCTTTTGATTTCAAAGGTTTTGTCCCAGAATATATAAGGCCATTATTCTGTGAGGGAAAAGGTCCATTTAGGTGGGCAGCATTATCAGGAAATCCTGATGATATTTATGAAACTGATAAAGCTCTTATTGAAGCATTTCCTGAAAATAAAGACATGATAAAATGGTTAAATCAAGCTAAGGAAAAAATACAATTTCAGGGCTTACCATGTAGAATATGTTGGCTGGGAATGGGTGAAAGAGAAAAAGCTGGTCTAATTTTTAATGATCTTGTTAAATCAGGTAAGGTGTCTGCTCCATTAGTAGTAGGGAGGGATCATCTTGATTGCGGATCGGTAGCATCTCCCAACAGAGAAACTGAGGGTATGAAAGATGGGTCTGATTCTGTCTCAGACTGGCCCTTGCTAAACCTTATGTCAAATACTGCAGGCGGTGCAACTTGGGTCTCATTTCATCATGGTGGTGGAGTTGGAATGGGGTATTCTCAGCATGCTGGAATGGTGGTACTTGTAGATGGTACTGATAGGGCAGAAAGGTGCATAAGAAGAGTCCTTCACAATGATCCTGCAATGGGAGTTTATAGACACAAAGACGCTGGGTATAAAACTGCAAAGGATCATGCTAAAAAATTTAACTTAGAAATTTAATTTTGAAAAAACTAATAGGACCATTTAGTCAGATATTAACGATGGAGGATCTTCCATTAAGTGGTCCATTATCTGATGATCACCTTATAATTATTAGAAATGGTGGGGTGGTTTTTGATGAGGAGAAGATAATAAAAACCGGAAATTTTGATGAACTAAGAAAAGAAGTATCAGATATTATAGAAATCAGTTCCTCAAAAGTTCTACTCCCAGGATTTATTGATAGCCACACACATATCTGTTATAGTGGTGATAGATCTTCTGAGTTTTCCAAAAGAAATTCAGGAGTTCCATACCAAAGAATTTTAGAAGAGGGTGGAGGTATTCATAATACAATGAAGGCAACTGCTGAAGCGTCTGATGATGAGCTAGTAAACTCAACCTTGTTAAGATTAGATAGGCATTTTAGTGAGGGGGTAATGACTTGTGAAATTAAAAGTGGTTATGGAAGTACTCTAGAAAATGAGTTGAGATTATTAAGAATAATCAATAAAATCAAGAGCCTTCACAAATCCGATATAATACCTACTTGTCTGGCTGCTCACGTTAAGCCAAAAGACTTTGAGTCAAATGAAGTTTATCTTGATTCTATTATTGATGATTTGATACCTATCCTGAGAGCGGAAAAGTTATCAACTAGAATGGACATATTTACAGAAGAAAAGGCCTTTAGTGTAGATGAGTCTGTTTCATACTTAAATAAATTATCTAACATGTTTGATATAACTGTCCACGCAAATCAGTTCTCTTCTGGAGCTGTAAAAGTAGGAGTAGATGTTGGAGCGAGAAGTGTTGATCATCTAGAAATAATTAATGATAAAGAAATAGAATATTTATCTAAATCGGATACGAGTGGAGTTGTCCTTCCTGGATGTAGTATTGGTCTTGGTCTTCCTTTTGCTCCTGTACGAAAATTACTAGACAGTAACTGTAAAATTTCAATTGCAACTGATTGGAATCCTGGTTCTGCACCAATGGGTGACTTATTAACCCAGTGTTCTATACTATCTTCATTTGAGAAATTATCATCTGTAGAAATATTTGCTTCTATAACTTTTAGAGCTGCTAATTCCTTGGGTCTTAGTGATAGAGGAAAAATATCTCCCTCTATGATTGCTGATTTCATAGCTTTTGATTCATCTGATTATAGAGAAATACTTTATAACCAAGGTAAAATGAAACCATCCTTGAAATGTAAAAGAGGTAAAATCTATAATTAATATTTATTTTTGTAAATATGAATCAAATAATTGAGTGCGTACCTAACTTCTCTGAAGGACGAGATGAGTCTGTTATAAATAAAATATCAGATGCTATTTCTTCTACAGAAGGTGTCTATTTATTAAATGTTGATTCAGGCAAAGCTACAAATAGAACAGTTATGACATTTGTAGGGGAGCCCAAAGATGTTATACTAGCCGCTTTCAATGCTGCTAAAGTTGCTAGCGAGTTAATAGATATGTCAAAACATTCTGGGGAGCACCCAAGATTTGGAGCTATGGATGTGTGCCCTTTGATACCTGTGTCTAATATTACATTCGATGAATTAATTCCTTATGCACGTAAGCTAGCAGAAATGATATCAGAAAAATTAGATATACCTATCTACCTTTATGAAAAAGCTGCTCAAAAAAAAGAAAGAGAGAATCTAGCAAATGTAAGATCAGGAGAGTATGAGGGACTTGAAGAAAAAATCAAAAAAGAAAATTGGGAACCTGATTATGGACTTAAATTTAATAAGAAGACAGGAGCCTCAGCTGTTGGAGTTCGTGATTTTTTAATTGCTTACAATATAAATCTAAATACCAAATCAACAAGGCTAGCAAATGCTATAGCTTTTGATGTCAGAGAAAAAGGAAGAATTAAGAGAAAAGGACACCCTGTGATTGGAGATATAGTTTATGACAAGTCAGGTAACCCAGAAACTATACCTGGTTCTTTAAAACATGTAAAAGCAATTGGATGGTATATTGAAGAATTTGGGATTGCACAAATTTCTATGAATCTTACTAATATTGATAAAACACCTATTCACATTGTATTTGATGAAGTCTGTGAGAAAGCTCATTTGAGAGGAGCTAAGGTAACTGGCTCTGAGCTAGTAGGTTTGATCCCACTTAAATCAATTTTAGATGCCGGTAAATATTTTTTAAAAAAACAAAATAGATCTGTTGGTATACCAGAAAGTGATATTATTGATATTGCAGTTGAATCCTTAGGTTTAAATCAAGTCAAAAATTTTTCTCCTAAAAAAAATATAATTGAATACTATCTAGATGATATAGAGAAAATTCAAAAATTATCAGAATTATCATTGAATAATTTTTCGGATGAAGTCTTAAGAGAATCCCCTGCACCTGGAGGTGGTTCTGTTTCTTCTTGCGTTGGTGCTCTAGGGTTTTCGCTTGCGGGTATGGTAGCAAATTTATCTTGTAACACAAGGGGTTGGGAAAAAGATGTCAATAAGTTTAGTGAAATAGCAGATGAGGTTAATACAATTAGAGAGGACTTATTGAAATTAGTAGATGATGATGCAAATGCATTTAGTAGTATAATGTCAGCTTATAAATTGCCTAATTCTAATGAAAAAGAGAAAAAATATAAGTCAGATGAAATTAATAAAGCAACTATTTATGCTGCAGAGGTTCCTTTAAATATTATGAAGAAGTCTTTTGAAGGTTATAAGTTTATTAGAATTTTATCAAAAGATGGAAATCAAAATTCAATCTCTGATGCAGGAGTTGCCTGTCTATGTGTTCACACTGCAATTCATGGTGCATACCTAAATGTAATGATCAATATCAAAGATCTTGATAATAGTAAAGGAATTGGAAAAGAGGCTAAAAATATTTTATCTCAGTCAGAGAAAGAGAAAGAAAATATTATCAAATTCATACAAGGAAAAATATAATCTGTCAATAAATTATATAAATTTATACAATGCAGGAAATTAACGAATTTCTTATTCTAATAGATCAATACCTTGGAAGCTCTTCTTGGTTTGTTCCTCTTTTACTTGGAACCGGTATTTTCTTTACTTTCTATCTTGGTTTCCCACAAGTTAGGTACTTTACCTTTGCTTTAAAGGTTGTGAGGGGAAGGTATGATAAGAAAAATGATCAGGGTGATACATCACACTTCCAAGCTCTAACCACTGCTTTATCTGGAACAGTAGGTACTGGAAATATTGCTGGTGTTGCATTTGCAATTCATCTTGGCGGACCTGCTGCTTTATTTTGGATGCTTGCGACAGCAATGGTTGGTATGACAACTAAATTTGTTGAAGTTACACTATCTCATAAATACAGAGAGAAAATTTCTGACGGAACAATGTCTGGTGGGCCAATGTATTTCATGAAAAATGCGGATTTTCTCTTAATGGGCAAAAAAATTGATATGAAATGGGTAGGTATAATGTTTGCTTTTGCAACTGTTCTATCATCTTTTGGAACTGGAAGCTTACCGCAAATTAATAGTATTTCTAACTCTATCTATTCCTCATTTGGCATAGATAAAATGTTAACAGGGGGTGTTTTAGCAATATTATTGGGTATTGTTATTATTGGGGGAATAAAAAGAATTGCAAAGATAACTGAGAGGCTTGTTCCATTTATGGCTGTAGTATACGTAATAGGAGCGTTTTCAGTCATTTTATTTAATCTTGAAAATATTGTCCCATCATTTATTTCAATATTTTCTGAGGTTTTTACTGGTAGTGCTGCAGTTGGAGGTTTTCTAGGTGCCTCAGTCTCTTTTGCAATTTCAAGAGGAGTAAATAGAGGATTATATTCAAACGAAGCTGGACAAGGTTCAGCACCAATTGCCCACGCATCAGCAAAGACAAATGAGCCAGTATCTGAGGGTCTCGTTGCTATACTTGAGCCTTTTATAGATACAATTATCATATGTACTATCACAGGGCTAGTTCTTTTATCATCAGGAGTTTGGAATGAGAAGCATCACAATTTATTTGCAAAAGCTGATCTTGAAGTACTAGACAGAGTTTATGATGAAGAAGTTGAAGGAGATGTAGAGTCTCTATTTAATTACCTAAACGGTAATAGTTCTATTGATAAGTTTAGTGGATCTATTAATGTAGAATCTGGAAATATTATCGAAAAGTTAACACTTATCCATGCTAGATCTATTGCAGAGGATGTGCTTGTGTATAATTCTTCAGGAGACGTATACTCAGGTAATATAAATGTAGTTAATGGTAAAATACAAGAAAATATATCTGTCGAAGGTAAATCCCTGGTTCATAGTGCTCCGCTTACAGCCATAGCATTTGATAGAGGATTTTTTGGTAGTTATGGAAACTACATAGTAAGTATCGGTCTTTTGTTATTTGCTTTTAGCACAGCAATTGCGTGGTCATATTATGGAGACAGGGCAATGACATATCTTTTTGGCTCTGGATCAGTAATATATTTTAGGATAGCTTATGTTATAGGATTTTTCATTGCTTCTTTTGCTGACACGACTATAATATGGAATGTTTCATTAATTACAATTGCTTTAATGACAGTACCTAATTTAATTGGTTTGCTTTGGTTAAGGAAAGAAGTGAAGTCTACAATTAAAGATTATTGGATAAATTTCAAGAAGGAGTGGCCAAATGAAAAAACTCCAGAGTAATTATTTTTTATTCTAGTGCTCTATCTATCTCGGTTATAATATGTTCAATTTTTTCATAAACTTTGTTTGAGTCATCTTGATTGGCTCTATTATCTTCTATTTCAACAGATAGCTTGAATGCGATCATAGCTAAAACATCTTGAAGATCATCAATATTCATCTGATTTTTAATTTCAGAAATTTTATTATTTAAGTCTTTACCTATCTTTCTTATCTTTTGTTCTTCTCCGACTGGAACCTTCATTGGATATGATCTATTTCCAATTACAATTTTAATTGAAAGATTCTGCATTACTATTTCTTTAAGTTTTCAATTAGATTATCAATAGAATCTATTGTACTATCAATTTCTGTTTTGATTTCCTCGTTGTTAATATCTGGATTTACTGTTAAATTTTGGTTTTTGAATTTGTAGTTTTTTATTATTGATTCAATCTCAAGATCTAAAAGGTCATTTTTAAGATCTTTATTTATTTTTTTTAATTCATTGAATTTTGTAATTAATCTAGAAAATTTACTTTCTAATTCAATAATTTTCTTATCTGAATTATTACGCATTTTACTTTCTTATTTCAGCATCTAATTTTCTCTCAAATACTTTAATTAGATTCTCCATTGTACTGTTAATTTCTTTCTCTCCTAAAGTTTTATTTTCATCTTGTAATATAAACCTTAGAGAGTATACAATTTTACCTTTACCAATTGACTCTCCCTCATAGATGTCATATAAACTAACTTTTTTCACAGCCTTTAATTTGTTAAAATCTATTACAGATTTTATATCTCTGAATTTTATTTCTTTCCTAATTATAAGTGATAAATCTCTTTGAACTTGTGGAAATTTTGGAATTTCCTTGTATGTAAATTTTTTATTAAAATTTGTTAAGAAAGATTTCCAGTCAAATTCAGCGTAGTAAATATCTTGTGATATATCAAAGATTGATAATATTTCTTTTTTTATT
The DNA here is from genome assembly GCA_913046795.1 of uncultured Flammeovirgaceae bacterium. Taxonomy (GTDB): domain Bacteria; phylum Bacteroidota; class Bacteroidia; order Cytophagales; family MED-G16; genus MED-G16. The sequence goes on from CAJWTC010000001.1 coordinate 40,012, forward strand.
TTCCCTACTTCACATAAGCTTAAATCCCTATTATTTACCTCGACACACATATCAAGGGTACTTGAGTTATGTTTTGGGTTTATATCATAATGATTTATGTTACCTATTGTTAATAATTTATTTACGATGTTCATTATATCGAAGAATGTAACTTCTTTTGGCTTTTTTATAAAATGTTCCTCTTCATTCAGTCCAGTTATATATATGCCAATTTTATTAACTTCTTTATAATTATTATTTGCTAGAGTATATATTTTGTCGAATTCAAAAAATTTTAGGTTTTTTTGTTTTCTGTTGATATTATGTCTTATTGATTCTAAAGAAGTAAACAATAATTTCTGTTTTAATATAGCGTGCTCATCACTTAATTTATTTATCATCTCAACTGTTTTGTTGTCGTCCCAAAACTTTGAGTTCCTAAGTTTATTTGCTGTTAGAGAATTTGTTGTGATTTCAAAGAAACCGCTACTAGTTAGGGTGTTAAAAACTTTATTTAATATATAATCTTCATTAGATGATTTTCTTTCACCTGATAAGAAATCACTGCTATTTGACTTTGATATTTTAAGGTTGTTGTATCCATAAACCCTTAATATTTCTTCAAGAATATCAGCTTCTCTTGTTACATCAACTCTAAATGGAGGCACTTCGGCGATAAATATATTTCCCTTTTTTTCAATTTCAATATCAAGAGATTTTAAAATTTTGATTATATCCATCTCATTAAAAGTATGCCCAGATAATAGGTTTATTCTTTCAATATCAAATTCAATTTTATGGTTATCAATTTTTTTAGGATATAAATCATAAACCTGAGAAGTGACAGAGCCATTGCAATATTTACATATAAGTGATGCGGCGTATTTAAGAGCATAAATGGTAATATTTGGGTCAATCCCTCTTTCAAATCTATAGGAGGCGTCTGTTTTTAGTTGATGATTTTGACTTGACGTCCTTATATCTGACGGATTAAAGTATGCGCTCTCTAAAAATATTTTTGATGTTTTTTTAGTAACACCTGATTTTTCTCCGCCAAATACACCAGCTATACACATAGGGTTACCTTCTCCATCATAAATCATAAGATCGTCTTCATTTAATGATCTTTTCTCTCCATCAAGAGTTATAAATTTCTCATTTTTTTTAGCGTATTTGACAATTATTTTATTCTTTTTAATATTATTCAGATCGAAAGCATGAAGAGGCTGACCAATACCGTGTAACACAAAATTTGTAATGTCTACCACATTATTTATTGGATTAACTCCAATAGCGTTTAAGTAATCTTTAATGAATCTAGGAGATTCTTTAATTTCAACACCTTCAATTATACATCCTGCATATCTTGGAGAAGCAACCTCTTCATTAACATCAATTTCAATTTTTGATGAGTTGTTATTCTTAAATGAGGATATATCTGGTAATATTACTTCTTCTCCTGTTGCAGCTTTTATATCTCTGGCAACGCCAAGGTGTGATGCGGCATCAGCTCTGTTCGGTGTAAGAGAAATATCGAATGTTGTATCATTTATAGTTTCTAAATACTTGGAAGCACTCTCTCCAATTTTAGCTTTGTTTTCTAACACTATAATGCCTGAGTGAGAATTTCCAATACCTATCTCATCTTCTGAGCAAATCATACCTTCAGATTCTACACCTCTTATCTTTGCTTTCTTTATTTTAATTTCTTCACCATCAATATTTTTTATGGTTATACCAGGTTGAGCAACTACTACTTTCTGATCTATTTCAATATTTTTTGCTCCACAAACTATTGTTGAATTTTTATTACCAAAATTTACTTTAGTGATATTAAGTCTGTCTGCATTAGGATGTTTTTCAATTTCAATTATTTCACCTACAATGAGTTTTTTAATCAGATTAGTGTCAGAGTTAATACTTATAACCTCATCTACCTCCAATCCAATATCTGTAAGAATAGATTCTATTTCTTCAGGGTTCTTATTTATTTTTATGAAGCTTTTTAGCCAGTTTAGAGAGATTTTCATCGCACTTAAAGTTAATAAATATATTAGTTAAAAAGGCGATACTAAAGCAAATGAACTTAAATACTTTCTCATATTTTTTCTCCTGCTTCTATCTTTATATCTATATGATTTCTTTTAGAAGGTATCGGGCAACTAAATTTTTTATCGTACACACAGAATGGGTTATATGATTTGTTAAAATCTAATTCTATTCTTTTAGCATTTTTAAAGTCGATATCTATATATCTTCCCCCAGCGTAGGTTGATTGTTCATTTGTTTTGTCAAGAAAACAAAAAAACAGCTTTCCTTTCTCCTCACCTTCTAAGTATTTTAGTACTGGTAGTGAAAAGTTTCTTCTGCCAAGTCTGAAGTTAAGTTTTGCAAAATCAATAAATTTTTCAGAATTTCCCGTTGAAGTGGCAAGAGTCAATGTATCTTGAATTTCATTACTTTCTACTCTAGCAATCACCTTAAAATTTACATTTGCATCATAATACTTTATTTTATAATTAGAATTTTTAAGTGGGGAGTTAGAGGAGGAATATAATTTTTTTTCTCTTTTTTCTCTGAAATTATTTAATATTTCTGCATAATCTTCGTACTCAACACTAGAGTTATAAAGATAGTAGGATATCGATAAGGTAATAGATAGTAAGATGAATGGAATGACCCCCCTCATTTGAAGTAGGATCTATTTTAGCGAGTTAACCTTTTTAACAAGGTTTGACTTCATGTGAGCTGCTTTGTTCTTGTGAACTATATTATTTTTTACAAGCTTATCTATCATAGAAACTGCTTTTGGAAGAGATTTTTTAGCTGCTGCTTTCTTTTCTTCCATTTCTAATTTCTTTACAAAGGATTTAGTGGATTTGTGTTGATACTTATTCCTAAGTTTCTTAGTCTCACTAGATCGAATTCTTTTAAGTGCTGATTTATGATTAGCCATATAATTAATTAAGTCTGCAAATCTAATTTTTTATTTATTATACTCAAAAAAACTCTATCTTTTTTATTTATTCATTCTCTTTAAGGTTTTTATTTTATGCTTCTCAATTAACATAACATTGTTTATTAAAAAAAAAGCAAATAATATTTGATTTTTTAAATATAAACTTATTCTTTAGCGGTTGATAAACTAAACTTTTAAGATGTACTGGACATTAGAACTTGTAAATCATTTGGAAGATGCCCCCTGGCCGGCTACAAAAGATGAGTTAATAGAGTTTTCGATTAGAACTGGAGCCCCAGCTGAGGTGACTGAAAACCTTCAAGAGCTAGAAGATGATGGTGCACCTTATGAAAGTATTGAAGAAATATGGCCTGACTATCCAACAAAAGACGATTTCTTCTTTAATGAAGATGAATATTAACTAAAGTAGTTTAGGTCTTTCTCAGTTGTTATTTTAATATTTTCATCTGAACCTTCCACTAAGTTTATCTTTATATCAAACTCATCAAAAAGACTAGCCTCGTCAGTAAAATTATAATTTGAAGTATTTTTCATACATTTTTTCAGTTCTGAAATTTGAAATACTTGAGGTGTTTGAATCTGTACATAACTAGATCTATCTACAGCATAATTATTTTTCTTATCAACTCTTCTCATCGAGTTATGTGAAGTCGTAAATGGTATGGCATTACCTCTTTTTTTAGCTTCATTAAATAATTTTTTGATTAGGTCTTCATTAATAAATGGTCTCACTCCATCATGTATCGCCACATATCCCGAATCATCGTTGATATGGTTTATCCCATTTCTCACGGATAGATTTCTCTCTCTACTGCCTCTAATAATATCAACGTCATCTTTTATAAAATTCTTTACTAATGACTCCCATTTCTTAAAATTTTCATCTGGCAAAACAATAATAAACTTAGTATTATCTATTTTTTTTATATTATTATATGTGTGAATCAATATAGGTAATCCATTTATCTCAATGAATTGTTTGGGAACATTTGATTTCATCCTTTCGCCACTTCCTGCTGCCATTAACATAAAATATTTAATCATAATAGACTTATATGATCATGAGTGCGTCACCATATGTATGGAACATATACTTCTCTTTAATTGCGATCTTGTATACCTTCATTACCTGATCAAACCCACCGTATGCAGACGCCATCATTAAAAGAGTTGATTTAGGTGAGTGAAAATTTGTTATCATCGCACCACATATTTTAAAATCGTATGGTGGGAATATAAATTTATCAGTCCAACCTGATTTTGCCTTTAATCTATTACTTGCAGATACTGCTGTCTCAAGTGTCTTCATGGTTGATGTTCCAACGGCAAATATTCTATTTCCATTTTCTAAAGCCCTGTTAACTTCTGTCTCAGTCTCCTCTGGTATTGAATAATTCTCTGAATCCATCTTATGTTTTGTCAGGTCTTCAACATCTATATCTTTAAAAGTGCCGAGACCAGTGTGAGATGTAACGCTAACTATTTTAACCCCTTTAAGTATTAACTTTTTTAGTAAGATATCTGTAAAATGAAGTCCTGCGGCTGGAGCAGCAACAGCACCTATATTTTTAGCATATACAGTTTGGAACCTCTCTTCATCCTTCTTATCTACCTTTCTTTTGATCTCTTTTGGTAGTGGAGTTTCTCCATATTCTTGTATAATATCATGGAAATCTCTCTCTGAGTCTTCGGGAATAAACCTAATTGTCCTTCCTCTAGATGTAGTATTATCAATAACTTCTGCGACAAGCTCTCCTTCTCCAAAATATAATTTATTTCCAACTCTAATTTTTCTAGCAGGGTCAACTAAAACATCCCAAAGGTTGAGCTCTGGGTTCAGCTCTCTCAAGAGGAAAACTTCTATTTTTGCTCCTGTCTTCTCTTTCTGACCATATAATCTTGCAGGAAAAACTTTTGTGTCGTTAAGTACTAATACGTCGTCTTCTTTAAAGAATTTTATTATATCCTTAAATTGTTTGTGTTCTATTTTTCCAGTTTTTTTATGTAAAATCATTAATCTTGATTCGTCTCGATTTTCTGCTGGATGTATTGCTGTTCGTGTTGCTGCTAACTTGAAATCAAATTCTGAGAGTTTCATACTAAATTTATAAAATTAACGTAGTTTTGAGGTTTGCAAAGCTAAATAATTGTTTTAACATACCTTTAATTTATGAAATTATTTTTTAGGCTTCTAAGAGAAAGTTTTATATTTTCATTCAATGCCATCATCGCAAATCCGGTAAGGACAATACTTTCATTGTTAGGCGTTACAATAGGAATTTTTACAATAATTGCAGTTTTATCTACTGTAGATTCTCTCGAGAAAAGTATAAAGGATAACCTTAGTTTTCTTGGTACTGACAATATTAGAGTTGAAAAGTGGCCCTGGGATTTTGATAACCCTTCTTACGAGTGGTGGAAATTTTGGAAGAGACCTGAGCCAACTTACAGAGAATATGAGTTTCTAAAAGATAATTTACCATCTGCCTTGTCAGTCGAGATTTCTACAAATAGAGGAATATCAAATGTTAAATATTTAAATAATAGTTCATCGGTTGATAATCTCAACGGTGTCGTTTTTGAAAATCAGTTTTTTAATGACTGGGATTTTATTGCAGGAAGATTTTTTACACAGAATGAGACAATTGTTGGTCTTGACGCAGTTATTATAGGTTATAAAATAATGGAAGACCTCTTTAGGTCACCAGAAAATGCTATTGGAAAGCAGATAAAAATAAAGGGGAGATCATTTACCGTAATAGGGGTTCAGAGTGAGCAAGGTGAATCATTTGGTGCTGGTGATTCTTATGATAGGCAGATGTCAATACCATTTAATACATTTAAAAAAATATTTAGGGTAGGTAGAAAAGGCAGTAACGCCGTAATAAGAATAAAAGGAGACTCTGAGATAGATCCAGGACTCGTAAATTTAGAGTATGAAGTCAAGGGTCTGCTTAGAGCTAAAAGAGGCCTTAAGCCAATTGAAGAAGATAATTTTGCAATTAATAGACCTGAATACTTAGCTTCATTTGTTTCCATTATTTTTGGTACAATAAGTATTGCAGGATGGGTAATTGCTAGTTTTTCTATTCTTGTGGGTGGTTTTGGTATAGCTAATATAATGTTTGTTTCTGTAAAGGAGAGGGTCCCTATAATTGGTCTTCAAAAATCTTTAGGTGCAAAAAAATATTTTATATTAACTCAGTTTCTATTCGAATCTTCGTTTCTAAGTATTTTTGGGGGGTTAATTGGAATCTTTTTAGTTTTTCTGATAACCTTACCTGACTTAGGTAGCTTTGACCTTATTATATCTTTGAAAAATGTTATTATAGGTGTATCTATATCTTCAGTTATAGGCATCCTTGCTGGATTTTTCCCTGCATTATTTGCGTCTAATCTTGATCCAGTAGAAGCTATAAGATCTAACTAGTAGTTAATTTCTCTCTGATGGTTTTTTCTAGCTCTTTTATTAGCTCAGGATTATCCTCAAGAATTACTTTAACTGAGTCTCTTCCCTGACCTAACTTTTCATTGTTGTAAGAGAACCATGACCCAGATTTTTGAATAACTTCAAGCTCAACACCCAAGTCTAATATCTCTCCTGATTTAGATATCCCTTTACCATACATTATATCAAACTCAACAACTTTAAATGGTGGTGCAACTTTATTTTTTACAACTTTAACTTTAGTCCTATTTCCCATAATGCTATCAGGACTATCCTTTATCTGACCTATTCTTCTTATATCAAGTCTTACAGATGAGTAGAATTTTAATGCATTTCCCCCAGTAGTTGTTTCTGGGTTTCCAAACATAACTCCTATCTTTTGTCTTAGTTGATTTATAAAGACACAGACACATCCTGATTTATGTATTGCTCCAGTTAATTTTCTAAGAGCTTGAGACATCAGTCTGGCTTGGAGGCCCATAACACTATCACCCATTTCACCTTCTATTTCTCCTTTTGGAACTAATGCTGCCACTGAATCAATTACTATTATATCTAAAGCATTAGATCTGATTAAATGTTCAGTTATTTCTAGTGCCTGCTCACCGTTGTCTGGCTGAGAGATAAGTAGGTTTTCAGTATCTATACCTAGTTTTTCTGCGTAAGACTTATCGAATGCATGTTCCGCATCAATAAATGCCGCAATACCACCTTTCTTTTGTGCCTCTGCTATGCAGTGCATGGAAAGGGTAGTCTTACCAGAGGATTCAGGTCCATAAATTTCGACCACTCTTCCTTTCGGTAGCCCACCAATACCAAGGGCAATGTCTAGGCTGAGAGAGCCTGTTGGTATACTAGGAATTTTAACTATATTCTCATCACTCAACTTCATAATGGTCCCTTGACCGTATGTCTTCTCTAATTTCTCTATTGCTAGGTTTAGCGCGTTTGATTTTTCTTTTGTCTCTTTCATAATTTATAATTTTTGCTAAAATAAGTAGTAATATTTTATAATACTAATATTTTTAGTAAAATTTAACTTATTTATATAAAGATGTTTAAATATAGCTACTATACTGTTCTTATTTTAATATTTTTGCCATATTAGTTTACTAATAAATAAAGTTTATAAATTGAAATTCATCATTCCATTCATACTATTAATATTTTCTTTTTTTTCTCTTAAATCACAGGTAGTAAAGCATCCTATTCCTGGTGAGAAAATAGACTTTGTGGTAACTTTTGGAATTTTCTCTGCTGGTAAGGCAACCATGTTAACTGATACGGTCACATATAATATAAATGATAGAAAGACTTATAAAATTAATCTTGGTGGAAAAACCACTGGCGTATTTGATTTGTTTGCCAAGGTTAGAAATAATTGGGGTTCTTATGTTAACGAATCTGATTTTAATCCTCAAAAATTTTACAGATATCTATCAGAGGGTAAGTACAAGAAAAATGAAATACTAAACTTCCAAAATGATTCTGATAGTGTCCAGATCGAGATTTTAGATAAAGAGACAAAAGATTTTGTGGGATATAAGAGTTTTCATTTTGAAGATGACATACAGAAAATAATTAGGTCTTATTTCATGAATTACTGGATAGCCAGTCTAGCTTACCTTAGATCCCTTGACTATGATTCTGCTAATTACGGTGACCTTGTGGAGATACCTTACTTTGAAGATAACTCTAAGTTTAGTTATCAGATGAAGTTTATTAGGAAAGAGGAAATTAATTCAAAAATTGGAAGTTTTAATACTATTGTCCTCTCACCTTTAATTCCAAATAAAAATAAGCTCTTTAAGGAGGAAGATGCTGTGAAATTTTGGATCACAGATGATAAAAAGAAAATCCCATTAAAGTTAGAAGCTAAAATGAATTTTGGAAATTTTGTTATTGAAATTGATGATTACAGCAATGTTAAATAAAGATTAATCTTCCTTTAATTTAATATTATCAATTTTAATTTCAGTTAAATTTAGAAAGTAAATAAACATAATAATTATAAATTACAGTATGCAAAACAAATCTGATTTTAAGATTTTAGCAATTGACGATGACAAAGATATTTTACTTCTTTTGAGGTATAATTTGGAGTCTGAGGGTTATCATGTCGAGACTGCCTCATCAGGAAAAAAAGGAATCTCAATTGCTCAAAAATCAGATCCTGATCTCATACTGATTGATATAATGATGCCAGAAATGGACGGTATACAGACATGTATAAAACTAAGAGAAATTGATAATCTTAAATCTTCACATATCCTTTTTTTAACTGCTAGAGCTGAAGAATATTCAGAAGTTGCGGCTTTTGAAGCAGGTGCTGACGATTATATAATAAAACCGATAAAACCAAGAGCATTAATTAGTAGAATAAACTCCTTCTATAAAAAAACATTAGCTAAAGTAAAGTCTTCCAAATCACTTGAAGTAGGTGAACTTAGTATAAATAAAGAGAGCTATGTAGTAAAGTTAAATGGTAAAGAAATATTCTTCCCAAAGAAAGAGTTTAATTTGTTACACTTTCTAGCTTCTAACCCAAAAAAGGTTTATGGAAGAGATACCCTCTTAAGGAATATATGGGGAACTGATGTACATGTCGTGGCCAGGACTGTTGATGTTCATATTAGAAAGATTAGGGAAAAAATAGGTCAGGATTATATAACTACAATAAAGGGAGTAGGGTATAAATTTAAAAGTTAATTACTAGGCTTAACTTAAATTCTCTTCTTGGAGACAAGCTCGAGTGTATATATCTGATTAATAAAATTCTAAAAATTTTTTGCTTAAAAGAATTTCGATTTAGTTATTCAAAAAAGTAAATTTATTAAATGAATAACTCAAAGGCAGTCTCTGTATTATTTGGTCTTATTGTAGGTGTAATATCAACATTAACAGCTCTTTTACTAGGAGTAGATGAAGGTATTAACCTAGTAACTGCTGCAATAATATCTTTTTCATCCTCCACACTACTCTTTGCTATTATTACAGAAAATCTATTTGATAAGAAAATAAGTGAGATATATAAATCATTTGAAAATATTAGAAATGAAAACTTTGAAAAAGTTGAGTCAGATAGAACTCTTCTCAGAAAAATTAATCCACTTAAAGGAATCAACCAAGAGATATACAGCTTTGCAAGTATCAAACAACTTGAAATTAATGAGCTTAAGAGACTTGAGACTTTTCGAAGAGAGTTTTTACAAGATGTCTCTCATGAGTTAAAAACACCACTATTTTCTGCACAAGGATTTGTGCTCACATTATTGGATAATATTGATGCAGAAAAAGAGATAAGAAAAAAATTTCTTAGGAAGGCTGCAAAAAGCCTTGACCACCTCGACCTTCTGGTTAAAGACTTATTAACAATATCTCAGATGGAGTCTGGAGAGATTAAGATGAAAATGGAACCGTTTGATATTATTTTTTTAATAAAAGAGACTGTAGAACAGGTTGAACCTATAGCCCAACAAAAAAATATTAATTTAAAAATTAATGTAAGTAAAGGTTCAGTATTTGTGATCGCAGATTATTATAGGATTTTTCAGGTACTCAAAAACCTATTAAGTAATGCTATAAAGTATTCTAGAAAAGGTACAGATATACTTATTAGTATTGAAGAAAGAAAAAAAGTTGTAAACATAAGTGTTGAAGACTCTGGAATTGGAATACCTAAAAATGATAGAAAGAGAATATTTGAGAGGTTTTATAGGATTGAAAAGAGTAGGTCAAAGAAGAGAGGTGGTACAGGTCTTGGCTTAGCAATTGTAAAGCATATAATCGAGGGACACAAGACAAAGATTAAACTCAAATCAAAAATAAATCAAGGTTCTATATTCTCATTTAATTTGAAGCTTGCCCCAAATAAGAAAAAAAAGAAGAAATCTTTAAGGAAAATACTGAGAAAAACCGAAGTAGAGTAAGTATAATATTTACCTCTTAATTATTGTTTTTATTTATTAATAAATCTATTTTTGCTCACTTTTAAAAGCTTATGGACTCTAACAGTTTTAAGACATCTTACTTAAATAAAGAATCAATAGTTAAAAATTGGTTCGTTGCAAATGCAGATGGAAAGACACTAGGAAGGTTTGCATCTGAGGTCGCAAAGATCCTCAGAGGTAAGCACAAGGCATCTTTCACACCTCATATGGATTGTGGTGACTATGTTATTGTAACTAATTCCGATAATATTAAGCTAACGGGTAACAAATGGAGAGATAAAAAATACGTCTCTCATAGTGGATATCCTGGTGGACAAAAAACAATTAACCCTCTAGACTTGAAAGACAAGAAATCATCTAAGTTTATTATTGAGAAGGCGGTGAGGGGTATGTTGCCTAAGAATAGACTTGGAAGACAATTATTTAGAAACCTTTTTGTTTATGAAGACTCAAATCATCCACATGAAGGCCAGAAACCAAAAGAAATAAAAATTTAATATGGAATATATCAGTTCAGTTGGAAGAAGAAAAACATCCGTTGCAAGACTTTACATGAAACCAGGTAAAGGTTCTTTCAAAATAAATAATTCTGATCTTGATAAATATTTTTCATCTGAGTTGCTAAGGTTAATCGTAGAGCAACCTCTTAAATCTGTAGATGCTATAGATAAATTTGATTTTAAAGTTAATATTCACGGAGGTGGACTTAAGGGTCAGGCAGAGGCGATTAGATTAGCAGTATCAAGAGCTTTAGTTAAAAATGATGAGGAAAATAGACCTGCTCTTAAAAAAGAAGGGTTTTTGACTAGAGATCCAAGAATGGTTGAACGTAAAAAATACGGAAGAAGAAAAGCTAGGAGAGCATTCCAGTGGGTTAAAAGATAAATTATATGAAGAAATTAGAACATAAAGATTTATTGAAGGCAGGTGTTCACTTCGGACATTTGACTAGAAAGTGGAACCCGCAGATGTCGGAATACATCTTCATGGAGAATAACGGTATCCATATAATAGATTTACACAAGACTATAGACTGTGCCTATACAGCTGCAGCATCTCTGCAAAATATCGCTAAGTCAGGAAGAAAAATTATGTTTGTTGCAACTAAGAAGCAAGCAAAGACATACGTTTCTGAGAAAGCTAAAGAATTAAACATGCCATACGTGACTGAGAGGTGGCTAGGAGGGATGTTAACCAATTTTTCAACAATCAGAAAATCATTAAAAAAATTATCAAGTATTGAAAATCTTGAGAGTCAAGACACATATACTTCTGATTTCTCTAAAAAGGAAAGGTTAATGATTACTAGAGACAAAATTAAATTAGAGAGAGCTCTAGGAGGGATATCATCCCTTAACAGAATTCCTGCAGCACTTTTTATTGTAGATATTAATCATGAGGATATTGCTGTTCAAGAAGCAAAAAAATTAAATATACCTATTTATGGTATGGTAGATACAAACTCAGACCCAAATTCTATTGATTTTGAGATCCCTTCAAATGACGACTCATTTACTTCCGTATCAATAATAATGGATTACGTGAGTGAAGCAATAGCTGAGGGTCTTAAAGAAAGAGAGAAAATTAAGGAAGAGTTAAGAATAAAGCAGGAAAAAGAGGCATCTGAAAAAGAGGCAAAGGAGAAGAAGGAGATGGAGAAAAAGGTAAAAGAATCAAAAAAAGCATAATTTAAATATTAAAGTATGTCAGTTAGTATTTCAGCTAAGGAAGTCAACGAGTTAAGACAGAAGACAGGTTCTGGAATGATGGACTGTAAAAAAGCTTTAGTTGAAGCTAAAGGTGATTTTGACAAGGCAATTGATATACTAAGAAAAAAAGGTCAAAAGGTATCTGAGGCAAGGTCGGGAAGGGAGACTTCAGAGGGTATTGTCTTATATAAAATAGGTCAGTCTGAAGATAAAGCTGCAATGTTATCCTTCACCTGTGAGACAGATTTTGTAGCAAAAAATGAAGAATTTGTCAATTTGGGAAACAGTATACTTGAACATTCATTTAATATTAACTTAAATAATGTAGATGAGGTACTTTCTGCAACAATTGATGGTCATACTGTAAACCAACTCGTAACTAATCTAATTGGAAAAATTGGAGAGAAGATTGAGATAAGTAACTTCAGAGCTGTTGAAGGAGAGAAGATTGTTCCATATATTCATGCAGGAAGTAAGTTAGGTGTACTAGTTTCTTTAACTGGTACTGATGGTGTGGATTACCAAAGTGCAGGGAGAGATATTGGAATGCAAATAGCTGCAATGAACCCTATATCACTTAATAGCGATGGTGTTGATAAATCTATAATTGATAAAGAAATTGAGATAGGAAAGGAGCAGGCGATTAAGGAAGGTAAACCAGAAAATATTGTCGAGAAAATAGCTCAGGGTAAACTTCAGAAGTTTTTCAAAGAGAATACGCTGCTAAGCCAAAGTTTTGTAAAGGATGGTTCCATAACAGTTGATAAATATCTATCCAGCTGTTCTCCGGATTTGAAAGTAGAAAACTTTATCAGAATTTCCATCGGTTAATTAATTCATAATATCTTCAATTTCTTCAGGAAGGATAGGAATATTTTCCATCAGATTAGTATTTTTATCTCTACCAATAAGGATATCGTCTTCTAACCTTATACCAATTTTTTCTTCCTCTATATATATCCCAGGTTCTATTGTGAATACATTACCTTCTTTAATCTCAACATAAAAGTTACCGACATCATGTACATCTAATCCTAAGTGGTGAGATGTCCCGTGCATAAAATACTTTTTATAAGCAGGATTTTTTGGATCTTGATTCTTAATATCAGTCTTATCAATAAGTTTAATTCTAAGTAATTCACTCTCCATAATTTTTCCTACTTCTCTATGATATTGGTCTATCGTATTACCTGGTCTTAGGATTTTATTTGCTTCATTCTTGACATTTAAAACAGCTTCATAAATTTTTAATTGTCTATCAGAAAACTTTCCATTAATAGGAACTGTTCTTGTCATATCCGACCTGTAATTAGCATACTCTGCCCCAACATCCATTAATATAATATCCCCATCTTCACACTGAATATTATTTGTGTTATAATGAAGGCAGCATGAATTAATTCCTGATGCTATTATAGGTTGGTAAGCAAAACCTCTGGATCTATTATTTATGAATTCATGTGAGTACTCTGCTTCAATTTCATATTCCCAAACTCCAGGTTTTATAAATCGGAGTACTCTTCTAAATCCTTTCTCAGTTATGTCACAAGCTGTTTGAATCTGAGATATTTCCTCTTCTCTTTTAATCATTCTATTCTCACTAAGAATAGGATATGATCTTTTTATTTCGTATAAGGGAAACTTTGATTCTATCTTGCTAATGAACCTATCCTGCGCTGTCTCAACCTCTGTAACTGATCTTATGTGCTCATTCTTATCAAGATATATGTTTTTGGACTCGGCTAATATTAAGGCTAAAATTTTTTCAAACTGATCATTCCATAACACTGTTTCTATTCCAGATATTTCTGAGGCTTCTTTCTTCGATAACTTATTACCTTCCCAGATAGCAATTTCTTCGCTTGTCTTCTTGATAAATAGAATCTCTCTCATCCTTCTATCAGGAAATTGAGGAGCTATGATCAGGTAAGTATCTTCTTGATCAATTCCTGTCAGATATAATAAATTTGTATTTTGAACAAAAGGAAGTAATTCATCTGCATTTGTTGGAAGCTCATCATTAGAAACAAAAACTGAGACAGAATTAGATTCAACTTTGCTCTGATATTTTTTTCTATTTTTGATATATAGTGAATTGTTAATTCTGTTATATCTCATTTATTTTTTTTGAGTTAAAGATACATTAATTGTTAATAAATTTTTAATTTGTGAAGTATGGACTTTCTTGATAAAAGAATTGAAGATTATTGCTTGGCGTATTCAGACAGAGAGTCATCACTACTCAAGGAAATTAATGAATACACTATCAAAAATGTTCATCAGCCAAGAATGTTATCAGGGCATCTTCAGGGAAGGTTTTTAAGTATGATCTCAAAAATAAAAAAACCTAATAACATATTAGAGATAGGTACTTATACAGGTTATTCAGCACTCTGCATGGCAGAGGGGTTAAGTAAAAATGGAAAGCTTATAACAATTGATAAGGACACGTCTCTTCATAAAAAAGTTTCAGAGTTTTTTAGGAGGTCAAAATATAAAAATCAAATTGTTCAGAAATTAGGTAATGCAATCGATATATTACCTGAAATTGATGATGTATTTGACCTAGTATTTATAGACGCTGATAAAAGAAATTATCAAAAATATTTTGAGATAGTCTTACCAAAAGTTAATCCAGATGGTATAATACTTGTAGACAATGTTTTATGGAGTGGTAAGGTTACTGACTTGAGAGGAAATAAAGACGATAGACTGACAAAAGTTATGGATGATTTTAACAAGTTTATTAGTAATTTAACAGATGTAAATAAGATGATCTTACCGATAAGGGACGGTATATCAATTATTATAAAAAATGGTCAATAAAATAATTTTAAGTCTTTTATGTTATACCATAATAGTTCCATATCTATACTCTCAAGAGTCACCTAAAGTACCAAATTCGTTAAGGATTGATAACATTGTACTTAATATCAAACCCGAGGCAAAGGAAATTATTCAGATAGAGGTAGATGCCTTACATGCAAACGAAAAATATTTTCAAATTTTTATCGATAGGATTCAGATTTATTTTCCAATAATTGAAAGGATCTTAGAAGAAGAAAATGTTCCTGATGACTTAAAATATCTTTCGGTCCAAGAGTCTGCATTAATTCCTGATGCTGTTTCATCATCAAACGCAGTTGGTTTTTGGCAATTTAAATCGGAGACAGGTAAAGATTATGGACTTAGTATAAATGATGATGTAGACGAGAGGAAAAATATAATTTCATCTACAAGGGCAGCTGCACGTTATATCAAGAACAGTAACTTCATTTTTGAAAATTGGATTTTTTCTATCCTATCTTATCTTGAAGGTTTGAGTGGAGCAAAATTAAAGGTTGATCCTAATCTTTATGGTGCCAAGAGGTTAGATATAGGTGAGGAAACACATTGGTACATAATAAAATTTTTAGCTCATAAAGTAGCATTTCAAGATTATATAGATGAAAATAAATTCGATAGAAATTATTCTATTTATACAAATCAAATTTTCAAAAATATTAGAGATATTTCCTCTGAATTATCAATTGACTACAAAAAGTTAAAAGATTTGAATAAGTGGATTCAGACAGATGAAATACCTAATGATAAAGAGTATTCTTTCTTGATTCCGACCGATTTAAATTATTTAAAAGAAAAAATAAGTTCATTTGATTTTGATAAGGTAAAAGACTTTGTAGAATCTAAAATAACATCTTCAATTGATTTAAAAATAAAAAATATACTCTCTAATAGAACCATATTTCTAAATAATTTACCTGCTATAATTATAGATTCTAGTGATAATATAGAACAAATTGTAAATGTCTATCACATATCAAAGAAATTATTTATTACCTATAATGATGTAGATAATAATCATAAATTAGTTCCTGGACTACCTTATTATTTATCTAAGAAAAAAAAGAGAGGAAGGGTAGAGTCATACTATAAAAGTGATGAGGAAGATTTATGGCATATATCTCAACTCTTTGGTGTTCAATTAAAAAGCTTAAAGAAGATTAATAAAGGAAATCAAACTAATAGAATACTGCTTAGAAGGAGATTTAATCTTTTATGATTTTCTCTATTATTTTTCCATCAGATTTACTCTTTAAGATTAATTTTTTATCTCCATAGTGCGTTACCTCTTCTTTAACTAGATAAAATTTGTCATCATAACTATCTAGAGCACTTATCTTCTCAACTCCCTCTTTTCCTCTCCAAATATCTAGTTTTATTTTTTCCCATCTCTTAGATTTGATTGATTTATATGATGCATCAATAATTGCATTTACTATATATCCATCGTAAAATGTCTCGGCAGGACTCTCTCCTTTTTCTAGGTTATCAAACATGTCTGCGAACATATGATTATATCCAAGCTCATTCAGTTCATCACCAACCGGGAAAATCCATCCAGAATCAGACTCAGCTTTTTCTGCCACATAATCTCCTCCTTTACCCGTTGTAAACATTTCAAATCCTGTCCTTAAAAAGGAATTTACCCAAATTGTACCCTCAGTACCCATCACCTCATCCCTTAGGTCTAAGCCACCTCTAAATGTCCAACTTACCTCAAACTGTCCAATAGCTCCATTTTCATATTTTACTAACCCAATTGCATGATCTTCAGCATCTATTGGCTTTACCTGAGTGTCTCCCCAACACATTACCTCAATTGGTTTTATATCCTTTCCAATATAGTTCCTGCTGATTTCTATACAGTGACATCCAAGATCAAGAATACACCCTCCACCTGCCTGCTCTTTATCCCAGAACCAGTCGCTGTGAGGTCCAGGGTGTGTCTCTCTTGACTTTGTCCATATAATTTTCCCAAGACTTCCTGCTTTAACACTTTCATTTGCTTTAAGAAATTTTGGTGTGTAGCAGAGGTCTTCTAGGTATCCTGCAAATATCCCAGCCTTCTCAACTGCCTCAACCATTCTCTTAGCTTCCTCAGCTGTTCTTCCAAGAGGCTTGGTACAAATTACAGCTTTGTTGTGTTTGCAGCAAAGGTGTACAGCCTGTTCATGTAAGTTATTAGGAAGAGATATACATACAACATCTACATCTGGCCTAGATATAGATTCTTCCATGTCTGTAGTCCAGTGTGGAACTTTATAATCATCAGCAAACTTTTTAGCACTTTCTTCTCTCCTTGAGTAAATAGAAACTACTCTATCTTTATTCCTATATCCATGAAGAGAATCAGTATAAAATCTCCCAATAAACCCTGAGCCTAACATTGAAATTTTTTGCATATTATTTATTTTTTGTCCTTAAAAAATACAATTAAAAATAGTAAAACAGCTGCAGATATATATGCTGGTATCTCCCAAATTCCAGACCAATTCTTCATACCTTCTACAGTATAATACTCTGTTATTAATCCGGAAAACCATGACCCAATAGTCATTCCAATCCCGTATGTTGCTACAGTAAATAATCCTTGTGCAGCATTCTTGATTTTTTTATTTGCCTTATTTTCAGTGTACATAAACCCTGTCACAAAAAAGAAATCGTAACAAACTCCATGTAATATTATCCCAGATATTATCATCCAGTAAGATGTTTCCAAGTCACCATTAGCAAAAAATACAAATCTTAGAATCCAAGCTGCAATTCCAATGATTAAAATATTTTTTACTCCTAACCTGTAATAGAGTAATGGGATTGTAAGAATAAAAATAGCTTCAGAAATCTGGCCATATATCATCTTCCCAGCAGCACCCTCCATTCCTATATCATTAAGGAATACATTAGCAAATGAGTAATAGAATGATAGTGGTATACATATTAGTACAGCAGATATAAAAAATATTAGATAAGATTTATCTTTAAGCATTACTAAACCCTCTAGCCCTAAAGCAGAGTCTTCAGACTTACCCTTAGGTGGAACGTCAGGAAGAACAAAGGAAAATATGCCGAGTAATATCGATGCTGAGGCAGCTATGTAGAAGGTATACGATATACTATCAAGATTATTTTCTAACTGTAGTTTACCAATAATTAAGCCTGCAACTATCCACCCAAAAGTTCCAAAGAATCTAATAATTGGAAATGTCTTCCCTGAATCAGAAATATTAGCAAAAACTATATTATTTGATAGAGCAACTGTTGGCATATATGTCAGAGAGTACATTAATACTGTCAAAATAAAAATCATCGAAGAAGAAACCTGTGTAGCATAAATTAGTATCAAACCACCAATTATATGTAATGCTCCCATAGCATTTTGTGCTGAAAAAAATCTATCTGCAATTGAACCAACAAAAAACGGTGAAATAATGGCTGCAAAGGCAAAAGCACTGTATGCATTTCCTATATCAGTTCCCGATGACATTAGGATTTTAGCCATGTAAGTTCCAGCTGTCACATACCAAGCTCCCCAAATAAAATACTGGAGAAACATCATCAAAGAAAGTTTGAAATTTTTCATTATAGTATGGTTAATTTTTGAAGTGCTATTAAGTTAAGAAAAAATTTTATAAATTAAAGTGATTTTATATCAATATTAGAAACTAAACAACCAAACCCAATGCCACCAAAAAAAAATAACACTACAAATTCTAGAAGAGATTTCATAAAGAAAGGTTCAATTGCAGCATCAAGCTTTTTTATAGTCCCTAGACATGTACTAGGAGGTTCCGGATTTATATCACCAAGCGACAAACTAAATATTGCCGGAATTGGTATTGGTGGTAAAGGGACATCAGATCTTTGGAATGCCTCTAATGAAGGAAAAGAGAATGTTGTGGCGATGTGTGATGTTGACTCTGGTGAATATACCAAAAAATCAAGAGCACGATTTCCAAAAGCACAGTTTTTTAAAGATTACAGAGAGATGTTAGATAAAGTAAAAAATATTGATGCTGTAACAATATCAACACCAGATCATATGCATGCAATTCAAGCGATTTCCGCTATGCAGAGAGGCATTCATGTTTATGTCCAAAAACCTCTTACACATAATATAAGAGAGACAAGGATTCTAACTGAGATGGCAAGAGAAAATAAGATTGTGTCTCAAATGGGAAACCAAGGTGCATCTAATTCAGGAATGACAAAAGTTCAGGAATGGTTTAACGACGGAAAAATAGGTACAGTTGATGAGGTATATGTTTGGACAAACAGACCTGTCTGGCCTCAGGGTATTCCTGTTCCAAAGCCAACTGGATCAGCTGCTCCAGATAATCTTGATTGGGACCTTTGGTTAGGAACTGCTCCAGCTATACCATATTCAGAAGCATATCATCCGTTCAACTGGCGTGGCTGGTGGGCATATGGAACAGGTGCATTAGGTGATATGGGTTGTCATATAATTGATGTTCCATTTAGAACATTAGGTTTACACTATCCTACAGCTGTTGAGTGTAGTGTAGGTCAAGTATTCATTAATATGTGGAACCCTGAATATATTCCAGAGGGATGTCCACCATCATCTTCAGTAACGTTAGACTTTAATGCAACGAAAAAAAATAATTCTTCTTTGAAGATGAGATGGCTAGATGGAGGCATAAGACCACCTCATCCTGACCTAATTCCTGCCAAGGATTCTTTAGGTACACCAAATAGTGCAAATGGTGTCATGATGATAGGATCTAAGGGAATTATTACAACTGGGGTCTATGGTTTTACTCCTAAATTATATGTAGAAGGAGAAGAAACTGTTGAGTTTGATACATCAAATCAGCCTGGTAATGAGTTTGGACACCAATCTAAGTGGGTTGAGGCCTGTAAATCAGGATTTAATAGTGATGAACATAAAAAATTGACGTCTTCTTTTGATTATTCTGGCCCTATGACTGAGACAGTTTTAATGGGAAATATCGCCATAAGAAGTTATATGGAGATGAAAACAAATAAAAAAGGAACCTCGTTTTACCCTGGTAGAAAAAAACTTCTTTGGGATGGTGAAACTATGAAGATCACTAATTATAATGCAGCAAATAGATATGTAAGGAGATCCTACAGAGAAGGTTGGGAAGTTTAAAACTCATAATCCAGACCAAGTTTATTTTTTAGATCTTCCAAGTTAGAATTCTGTTTAGATAAGTATTCAAACTTATCCTTATTGGTGTAGATTGTTTTCTCCTTCTTTTTAACATTTAATTTAGTCTTTAATTCAATACTCTTATCAAATTTTGATTTTAGGAAAGAATGAAGTCTACTTTTTAAGTCTTCAAATATTGATAACTCTAATTCATTCTCAAGAGATAAAATAACTGAACTATCTACTATAGATATCTCTCTCTTTAGTACTGCCTCCTCAGACTTC
The DNA here is from genome assembly GCA_913046795.1 of uncultured Flammeovirgaceae bacterium. Lineage (GTDB taxonomy): Bacteria > Bacteroidota > Bacteroidia > Cytophagales > MED-G16 > MED-G16. The sequence continues at coordinate 60,341 of CAJWTC010000001.1, forward strand.
TTATTGCCAACTCCTTCTCTAAACTCTTTGATTGCATTATTAAGGTTATCTATGTTAAAATCTATGATTATGGGCACTATTTTCTCTTCAATAATTTCAGCCTTTTCTTCTTTTTTTGGTTTTGGACTTTCGTTTAATATATTCTTTAGATTTGGCGTGTCTTTATCTAATTCTTCTTCTATTCTAGTTTCAGAAGGCTTAGGTTTTGAGATAACAGGATCAATTTTTTTCGAACTTTCTACATTAATTATATCTTTTTTCTCCGCAGTGGTAACTTTAGTTTTTTTTTTATTTAATGAAGATAATTTCATCAGAACAATTTCTGTATGAATTTGGTGATCATTTGACTGTTTATATTTTATCCCAAACTCATTTAATAACTCTATGCCTTTTTCTATAAAATCATTTTCTATCTCCTCAGATTGGGTTTTATATTTGATTTTTTCTGATTCAGAGACATCCATCAGTTCAACAAGCTTCTCATTTTTAGAATACAATAAATTTTTGAAGTGAGATGTTAACCCTGATAGAAGACTTATACTCTCAAATCCATTACTTATAATTTCTTTATGTAAAATAATTGAGTTTGTTACATCTCCATTATAGATGAAATTGGATATTTTAAATAGATAGTCAGTATCTAGAATATTGAGATTTTTGGTTACGTCATCGAGCTTTATTGATGATTCCTTTATAAAGGTTTTAATCAGGTCTAATGTTGATAGTGCGTCCCTAAGAGCCCCATCTGCTTTCCTTGCAATGAGGTGCAGAGCTTCATCTTCGTATTTTATATTTTCCGAATCTAAAATTTCACTTAATTTATTTTTAATATCTTGTATCTCTATTCTATTGAAGTCATAAATTTGACACCTTGAAAGTATAGTTGGAATAACTCTATTTTTTTCAGTTGTAGCTAAAATGAATATGGCATAGGAGGGGGGTTCTTCAAGAGTTTTTAAAAAAGCATTAAATGCAGCATTTGATAACATATGTACCTCATCAATGATATAAACTTTAAATTTTCCAGATTGAGGAGGATACCTTACCTGTTCAATTAAATTTCTTATGTCATCTACTGAGTTATTAGATGCAGCATCGAGCTCATATATATTAAAATTATTTGAGTTTTCAAGAGGGTTGTTAAAATCAAATTCATTAATCTCGTTAGCTAATATCCTTGCGCAAGTAGTTTTTCCAACACCCCTTGGCCCACAAAAAAGAAGGGATTGTGCTACTTTATTATTTTTGACGGCATTCTGAAGTGTAGTAGTTACGTGATCTTGGCCTACAACATCATCAAATTTTGTTGGTCTATATTTCCTTGCCGATACAATATATTTTTCCACGTATCTAAATTAAATAAATTAGATTTGCGCAACAATTATGTTCTTTGTTTTTTGGGGTCGACTGGAATTGACAGTATGACAAATTTTATTTTTGCATGTCGGGTGAAGGTAACATCCGTAATTAAATACAAATTTTTTATAAACGGCGAACGTAAATACGATTACGCTATGGCAGTTTAAGTTCCAAGAATTTAAATAACCACATCATTTTTAGTTTTGGTCTTCAACTAATTAATATGATGTCATAAGAAGATCTACCATATATTTTTTTCTACGGTCATATATGGGAATTTAAGTAGATAAGGATAGAAGTTGGTTGATATTTCCCTGCTCTATCACGAAAATTAAAAATTATCTAAGCATGTAGACGGGATATTATTTCCATATCTGGACGCGGGTTCGAATCCCGCCGACTCCACAATATTTATATTTTAAATTTTAATAGGATAGAAGATGACTAGGTTTTGTAGTCATCTGATTTAAAGGGGGAGCGAATCTAGTGAGTTTTATACCATTCACAGCAACCTTATATTCATCTAATGTAGGTGTTCTACCAAGTATGGCAGAAAGAACTACTACAGGTGTTGATCCTAGGAGTGATTCTCCTTTTTTACGGTCTGAGTCTTTAACAACCCTACCTTTGAATAGACGGGTTGAAGTAGCCATCACGGTATCTCCCTTTTCGGCTTTCTCTTGATTTCCCATACACAAGTTACATCCTGGTCTTTCAAGATATAAAATATTTTCGTATTCTGTCCTGGCCATATTTTTAGGTGCTGAATCATCAAACTCAAATCCAGAATATTTCTGAAGAATTTCCCAGTCACCTTCCTCCTTTAGTTCGTCAATTATATTATAAGTTGGAGCAGTAACTACCAAAGGAGCCTTAAACTCCACTTTTCCTTGTAGTTCTTCTAAGTTTCTTAGCATCTTAGATACTATCTTTATATCTCCTTTATGTACCATACAAGAGCCTACAAAACCAAGATCTATCTTTTTTTCTCCTTGATAGAAAGAAAGTTCCCTAATTGTATCATGTGTATATCTTTTTGATACATCTTCGTTATGAACATCTGGGTCAGCTATCATTGGTTCATCTATAATTTCTAAATCCACAACAAATTCTGCGTAGTATTTTGCATTTTCATCAGGTTTTAGAGGAGGTTTATCACCCGATTTTATTTGATCTATTCTATTATTTGCTTTATCAATAAGACTTTGGAGAACTCCTTTCTCATTATCCATCCCCCTGTCTTTCATAGCCTGTATTCTTCCTCTAGCAATTTCTAAAGATTCAATTAATGTATCATCTTCAGATATACATATTGATGCTTTTGCTTTCATCTCTGCAGTCCAGTCTGTAAAAGTAAAGGCTTGGTCTGAAGGGAGTGTCCCAATGTGAACTTCTATTATTCTACCCTGAAATACATTCTCTCCACCAAATTCTTTTAACATCTGTGATTGGGTTGCGTGTACAACATCTCTAAAATCCATATGATCCTGCATTTTACCCTTAAATGTAACTTTTACTGATTCTGGAATTGGCATTGATGCTTCACCTGTTGCAAGGGCAAGGGCAACTGTCCCAGAGTCGGCTCCGAAGGCAACTCCTTTAGACATTCTTGTGTGTGAATCTCCACCAATAATTATGGCCCAGTCATCGATTGTTATATCATTTAATACTTTATGGATAACATCTGTTAAAGGGTGATATTTATTTTCTGGGTCTCTACCCGTAATAAGTCCAAAATCATTCATAAATCTCATGAGCTTAGGAATATTTTCTTGAGATTTTAAATCCCATACAGATGCGGTATGACACCCAGATTGATACCCTCCGTCTACAATAGGAGAAATTATTTTCGCAGCCATCATCTCTAACTCTTGAGCTGTCATCAGTCCTGTTGTGTCTTGTGAACCTACTATATTAACTTCAACACGCGCATATGATCCTGCGTGTAATACTTTGCCAGAATTTCCTACTACATTTTTATTGAAAATTTTCTCAACAGCAGTGAGGCCTTGACCTTTTATGGATAGTTCTTTAAAGGGGGCAAAAACATTTGGTATATCAATTTTTAATACATTTGAAGCAAAGGTTTGGAGTTTTTTACCAAATACAATAGAATATGAACCTCCGGCTCTCATAAATTCCATTTTTTGAGGCGTGAAAGCTGAAGAAATATCCATCACTTCTTTTTCCCCACAATATAATTTTTTGGTTTTAGTATTAATAGTAAGTACTGTTCCAGTATCTACAGAATAGGTCTTTTTTAGAACTGGTTCACCATCTTCATCAAGAATTATATTTCCTTTATCATCGTATGATTTAACCCAATTCTTAAGATCTAAACCGATACCTCCAGTCACACCAACTGTTGTCATAAAAATGGGCGATATGCCATTTGTGCCTGCAACAACAGGTGCTATATTTATAAATGGTATATATGGACTGGCTTGCTTTCCAATCCAAAGAGCAACATTATTAACTCCAGACATCCTTGAAGAACCTACACCCATAGTCCCTTTTTCTGCAACCAACATTATCCTTTTATCGGGATGTTTTTCTTGCAAATGGAGTAATTCTTTTTGTTGTTCTTTGTTATGGTCAAACATAGATTGACCATGAAGCTCTCTATCAGATCTTGAGTGAGCGTCTCCACCTGGTGAAAGTAGATCTGTAGAAATATCACCTACACCTGCTACGAATGTTACAAGCTGGATTTTTTCAGGCATTTTAGGAAGATTAGTAAAGAATTCAGCTTTTGAATAACTTATTAAAAGATCTTTCGCAATTTTTGATCCTTCTTTGTAAGCTTCTTCTAGTCGTTCCATATCTGCCTCATAGAGAAATACTTGTTTTTTTAAGACATCAGAAGCTTCCTTTGCTAGGGTTGGATCAGAAGAGTTAAGTGCTAGATCTAGTAGTACCTCTACAGATGGTCCGCCTTTCATATGTGAGAGTAATTCAAATGCAAAAGCTTTTGAAATCTCTTTAAATTCATACTTTCCAAGAATGATTTCTTTAAGGAATTTAGATTTTATATCTGCAGCACTTGTAGTTCCAGGAAGTACATTGTAAATGAAAAATTGTATAGATTCAGATCTTTCTTTACCCTTTCTCCTTTTTATATTTTCAATTATTTCATTTAAAAGAAGCGAATCATCTATAGGTTTAGGCTGTAAGCCTATATCTTTTCTCTCATTAATTTCATTCAGATATTTAGTATATCTGCTCATATGATGTGCATTAACTTTATATTATCAGCAAATTTAGGTTATTGAGGTATTATTTCAATCTTAAATTAATGTATTTTTTGATTCATCTTTTTAATCTTATAAAGCCTTTTATCATGGCAAATACAATTAAATTATTAGCAAGGGAAAATTATATGTTTCAATTACATTTTTTCAACTAATAAGAGAACTCTTTAGATTCAACTTCCTTAGATCTTGAGTACACATTAACTCTCACAATTTTACCATCCTTAAATTGTACATCGTGAACGTTATATTCAAATATTGGATTTCCTTCAGCATCAACATCTGTGTAATCATTTCCAGTTGTTAGCCACTGCTCTACCTCTCCATTTTCGTTTTCAACTGCATTTGCAATCATCCACTTAACTTCAAACATAGGGTTTGCATTTTTGAACCAATTATCTAAAATTTCAATGTGATTATCTGAACCTTTTACAACGCTTCCATCTGCAGTGTAACCTTCCCAGTTATCTGCATTTATTTCAGCTATTTTTTCTAGATCCCTCTCATTATGAGCTTTTATGTAATCAAGCCAAATTTGTTCATTAGAAACTTCACCAACCATGAGTGGTTTTATATTTCCATCGTCATTTTTTACTGATCCTATCACTACAGGTTCATTAGATTCCTTAGACGGATTAGCACAAGAAATTAATGTAAATGATAGAATAGTTATGATATATATATATTTATTCATAGTCTTTTTTTTATTTTAATATACAAACTTTTAGTTAAAATTAAGATTAATATCAGGTTTTGAGTGCTTATTAGGTTGATCTAAACCCTTAATAGGATATTTTTCTTTTGAATTTTTAACTTTTTCTTTAATAAGCTTTTTATTAATAAAGGTTATCTCTAATGAAGATGGAAAGTTAGAAATACTATCAATTTTGCTGTAATTATTTCCATGAATATGTACTATATAGAAGTTTTTTTTTAAACTGTCAATAATTATATTAAACTCATTTGCTCTCACATTTATATCATGAAATTCAATAGCTAGACCAATGATTTTTGATTCTATTTTATTTAAATTTTTAAGAACCTTAAATTCTGCTCCTTCAATATCCATCTTAATAAAAATATTTTTTGATCCTTCTGATAAAATTTTACTTATTGTCTTATTCACTGTGACATTTATACCTTCATTATCATCCCATACCCTGTTCTTAAAATGTTTTGTTTTTTTGTTAAAGAAATTGAAATAACTGTTTATTATAAATAAACCATCCAATGATTTTTTTAGTCTTTTTCTATCAAATATGATTGAATATAAGAAAACGAGTAGAATTGATTTTATAGTAAACTTAGTGAGAGATGATATGTTTAGGGTGTGGTCATAACAATGAATATTTATATTTTTTTTCCTTTTTATGAAATCATCTTCAAATGACCAGTCTTTATTAATTCCATATGAGAGAAGACCATCACAATTATCAATTAGCGATTTAGGGATAATATATCCACCATCATTATCCCTACCTAATCTTATCAAATTATTAACTTTAATAGGGATTAGGTTTTTAATATTGAGCATTTGAATACTATTATAATGCTTTTTTTCTTAACATATTTCTGATTCTTTTCTCAGATATAATTATCTTATAATTTTCAGATATTGTGAATAGATTTTTATTAAGAGTTTCTCTCTCGTTTTCAATAGTTTTAATTAGAAGATCAATTTCTTGATTTTGAAAATCACTAGGATTTTGTGAATTTTTATAGAAACTCAATCTATCATATTTTACTTTAACGTTAGATTGTAACTTAATAGTCTCTCTCAAAAGATTTTTAATCTCGTTATCATCTCTTGAGAGAACCTCATTAATTACTGATAAGACAGCTCCACTTGCACCGATAGCTGCCCCAGCTTTTCTAGTGATTTCAGCATTGGTTGAAAGAATTCCCATAACTGATCCTAAAAATGTTATACCTGCAGCTCCTAGGGTTCTTAATTTTCTGTTATTCTTTGATGTTGCCTCTATCCATTTTAAGTTACTATTAATTTCGTCTAGACCATCTTGCTGAATTTCTAATTCTGAAATTAATTCAGATACTTTTTCTTGGACTTTTTGTGGATTTAAAGTACTCATCACTACTACCGATACAGAAACCTGTGAAGACATTCCTGAAATATCAGTTGCTCTTATTTGCAAGTCATAGTTTTGTGTTGAATTTATTTTTTCAACATGATCATAGTCTACATCAAAAAGTAAAGTTTTATTATTATTATCTAATTTCATTCCTCTTGGTAATTGAGCACCTATATTTTCAATAAGTATTGAGTCATTTACATTCGGGTCGTCAACGGGCAATTTATATTCATATGATTTTCCTTCCTCAACTATCCATTTTGACATTTTACCAAATACCGGAGGAAAATTATTTTCTGAATAAATAATTTTAAAGCTATCGATGTCAAAGAGTTCAGGTTTATTCTGCTTAAAAACTTTTAGTTTAAAGTCATAAGTTTTTTCAAGTTCTTTTATATTATTAGGATCAATTTCCCAATTAATTTTTCCACTGATAGGACTAAAAAAGTCTATCGGTGCATTAGTTTGGAGATCAAAGATTAAGTTATTTCCTCCATCACTTATAATTGGCGAATAGCTGAAGCTAAATTTTTCTCTAATGATTTTATCAATTTGCTTATTTATTATAATTGGTGGGTACTCAAGGTTATTTATCTCAATAAATAAGTCATATCTCAATAAATTATTTAATTCTGAGTTTATAAAAACATTCCAGGTTAAAAACTTATTTATAGCCTGATCATTATTTGGAATAAAATCAAAATATATCCTCTTGCTTGTCTTATCAAAAAGAATTTTTCCATTTTCTATATTCCTGAAGTTTGGGTTTTCATTAAAATAATAATTAAATATTATATTTTCTGATTTATCATTTACCTGTAAAATAATTGACAAAGTATCTCTCTCATTAATTCTTATGTCATTGTCTCCCTTCTGTTTATATATTTGATTTCTATTTACTTTAAAACTGATTATTTTTATTTGAGATTCTTTAATTTTCTCTATCTCTATACTATCATTCTTAAAAGACATGGTATCTATATTTTTTATCATATTTAGAGTAGAATCTTTAGCTAAGCTGTCACTAAAGAAAAGAGATGGAGTAGAAATATTAAGAAAAATTAGTGTTAGAATCTCTAGCATTTCTAATTTTGTGTTTAATTATTTTTCAATTTAGCAAATTTATAAAATATGGTATTGAATTTTATTGTACTATTTATTTCTTTAGCAAATATTAATTTCCAAAATTTAGATTATGATAATTGGGAATTGAAAAAAGATAAAGACAGTATAAAAGTATATATAAGGAATGTTAATGAATCTACAAAAGAGTATCGAGCTGAGACAATAATAAGATCAGATATAGATAAAATATTTAATATTATCACTGATTTTGATAATTCATATAAATGGATGTACAAGCTTAATTCTAGTAAAATCTTAAAAAAAACGGATAGTCTAATGTATGTGTATTTTGTAGTTGATATGAGCTGGCCTCTTAAAAATAGAGATCTTGTCTCAGATGCAGTAATAAAAAGAGATATTGATAAAATTAAAATAGAAATGAATTCTACTCCTGATTACATACCTTTAAATAATAAATTAGTTAGAATTAATAAATCAAGATCTATCTGGAACCTAGAGAAGATAGATGATTTTAGTACAAAGGTAACACTTCAGAGTTATGCAGTAGTCGACGGAATTCCTATATTTATAATGGATCTATTTATTTTAGATAGCCCAATGTACTCGATGACAAGATTAAGAGAAAAATTTTAAATTCTTTCTATATCAGCTCCCAAAGCTCGTAATCTAGAGTCAATATTGCTATAACCCCTATCAATTTGTTCGATATTATCAATGGTACTTTCTCCCTCTGCGGAAAGAGCTGCTATAAGTAAAGATACCCCAGCTCTTATGTCTGGTGATGTCATTTGTATACCTTTAAGAGGTATCTTTCTATCTAGCCCTATAACTGTTGCTCTATGTGGGTCACACAAAATTATTTGAGCTCCCATATCTATTAGTTTATCTACAAAAAATAATCTACTCTCAAACATTTTTTGATGGATAAGTACTGTGCCCTTAGCCTGAATAGAAGTGACTAGTGCAATACTAAGTAAATCAGGGGAGAAACCTGGCCATATTGCATCGGCTATTGTCATTATTGAACCGTCAATAAAAGATTCTATTTCATAACTTTCCTGTTGAGGAATATGAATAGAGTCATCAGCAATATTCATCTTAATTCCAAGCCTTTGAAATGTCTTAGGTATGATGCCCAAATTTTCAATACTAACATCATTAATCTTAATATCAGACTTTGTCATTGCAGCCAAACCTATAAAACTACCTATTTCAATCATATCGGGAAGTATTTTATGTGTAGTTCCAGAAAGAGATGAAACTCCCTCTATTTTCAAATAGTTGGAACCTATTCCTCTTATATTTGCACCCATTGAATTCAACATTTTACAGAGTTGTTGAAGATAGGGCTCACATGCGGCGTTATATATTGTTGTATTTCCATCAGCAAGTGAAGCTGCCATAACAATATTTGCAGTACCTGTTACTGATGCCTCATCGAGTAATATATTCTTACCTTTAAGCTTTTTAGATGATATTTTAAATACAGAGTTATTCTCTTCAACTTTAAACTTAGCTCCAAGTTCTTGCAACCCAATAAAGTGAGTATCAACTCTTCTTCTTCCAATCTTATCTCCTCCTGGTTTAGCAATATATGCAGAGCCAAATCTTGCAACCATTGGACCCATTAGCATTATTGATCCTCTTATTTTTGATGATTTTTCAAAAAATTCCTGTGTTCTGGTATATGCTAAATCAATATTTTTAGATCTGAATTTATATGTTGTCTCATTAACTTTTTCAACAGTAACACCCATTCCTCTCAATAGATCAATAAGAAGATTTACATCTTTTATATTAGGAACATTTTGTATAGTAATTACATCTTCAGTAAGCAATACTGCACATAAAATTTGAAGAGCTTCATTTTTGGCACCCTGAGGTTTAACCTCACCCTTTAAGCTTTTTCCTCCTAATATTTTGAATGAACTCATTGCATCCTTTTTTTTCGAAAGGGTCTATTTGATTTATAATGATTAGACTTATGATGGCCAGACTTATGATGATGCTTTTTAGAATGGTAACTTTTAGATCCTCTCTCTCTAGTTACTTTATGAAAAAGATTTAATTCCTTAACCTTTTCAATATCTATAGTAAGTTTATTATTTGAGAGCTCCTTTATATTTTCAACAATTACTTTATTATCAATGGATTCTTTATTCCACATTCCAAAGAAAGATTTCATGATTTTACCAATATGTATTACAGCTGCTTCTTTGTCTTCTTCCTTTTTTAGCTTACAAGCCTCTTCTATCAAGAGCTCAATTTTTTTCCCATAATGTCTGTACCTGATCTTACTTTTTGGATAATGAAGTCTATCTGAGGCATCACCTTTTGATTTTTTTTCTGGTTTAGGGAATGGGCTGTCAATATCAAGTGAGTAGTCTGACATAATATATAAATCATCCCATAACTTAGCTTCTAACTCGCTTTGGTCCCCTAAGCTTGGGTGAGTTACCTTCATCATATCAACTAAAGTTTTTGATAACTCATTTCTTTTTTCTTTTTCTTTTATCCCATTTATATGATCAACAAGCTTATGAAAATTTCTTCCATATTCTCTCAAGATTAGGTCGGTTCTAGTAGTATTATATTCCATATTATTTTTTTTCAAAACTAAGTAATTTTTTCATCAATTAAGTATTAGATTGACCTACTTATTTTTTACATGAAATATTTAGAAGATTTAAATCAAAATCAAAAAGAGGCAGTTATTCATGAAAATGGACCATGTCTTGTCATAGCAGGTGCTGGGTCTGGAAAGACAAGAGTCCTTACCTATAGGATTGCTCACCTGATAAGTAGTGGTGTAGACCCTTTCTCAATACTTGCTCTAACCTTTACAAACAAAGCTGCAAAGGAGATGAAGAAAAGGATTGAGAAGATTGTTGGTACTGAAGCAAGAAGTTTATGGATGGGAACTTTCCACTCTATTTTTGCTAGAATTCTCCGCTCCGAGGGATATAAATTAGGATACCCACCAAACTTTGTGATTTATGATACTCAAGATTCTAAATCTCTTATTAAATCCATAGTTAAAGAATTAAACCTTGATCCAAAAATATATAAGGAGAACTTCGTCTATAATAGGATTTCTAATGCAAAAAATAGATTGATATCATATACTGATTATGCTAATAATCCGATATTACAGGAGGAGGATGCTTCTTCTCTAAGACCAAAAATTTCTGAGATATATAGAATGTATGTTAAGAGATGCTTTAAATCACAGGCAATGGATTTTGATGATTTACTTTTCAATACTAATATCCTTTTTTCAGAACATGTAGATGTACTAAATAAATACCAACAACTCTTCCAACATGTTTTGATTGATGAATTCCAAGACACTAATTATTGTCAATATTTGATAACAAAGAAATTAGCTGCTGTCCACAGAAATATTTTTGTGGTAGGTGATGATGCACAATCTATTTATGCATTTAGAGGAGCTGAGATAAGAAATATTTTAAAATTTGAAGATGATTTTGATGAATTGAAAACCGTTAAGTTAGAACAAAATTATAGATCAACTAAAACAATTGTAAAAGCTGCTAATTCTGTAATTGAAAATAATAAGTCTAAGATTAGCAAGGAGGTCTGGACAGAAAATGAAGATGGTGAGTTAATATCTCTTAGGAAGTCATTCTCAGATAATGATGAGGGTAAAATGGTATCTAATCTGATTTTTGAAGAAAAAAATAAAAATCAGTTGTCAAACTCAAAGTTTGCAGTCCTTTACAGGACAAATAGCCAGTCAAGATCAATTGAAGAATCTTTGAGGAGGATAGGTCTTAAGTATAAAGTATTTGGGGGTCTTTCTTTTTACCAGAGGAAAGAAGTAAAAGATATCTTGGCTTATTTAAGATTTTCTATAAATCAAAACGATGAGCAGTCATTTAGAAGAATTATTAATTTTCCAAGAAGAGGTATTGGACTCACTTCAGTTAATAAAATCATTACTGTTTCTAACAAGGAGGAGAAAAGTTTATGGGAGATTATTTTAAATTCTGAAAAATATTTAGACAATAGAATTTTAAACCTATTAACTCCATTTGTTGATTTAATGTCATCATTTAAGAATTTTGCAAAAAGTAATGATGCCTACTCCTCAGCTTCTCATATAGCTTCAAACTCAGGTCTTCTTAAAGAGTTATGGGATGACAGAAGTATTGAAGGTATCAGCAGATATGAAAATGTCCAAGAGTTATTAAACTCTATTAAGGAATATGTAGATAATGAAGAAAACAAAGAAAAAAGCTTAGATAATTTTTTACAAGAAATTTCTCTTATGACAGATCAAGACCAAGAAGAAAATCAGGATGATGAATATGTTTCCTTAATGACAATTCACATGGCGAAAGGTCTCGAATTTCCAGTAGTTTTCATTGTAGGAGTAGAAGAGGATTTATTTCCATCTCAAATGATGATTTCATCTAGGGAGGACTTAGAGGAAGAGAGAAGGTTATTTTACGTTGCTATTACAAGAGCAATGAAAAAATTATACATTACCTATTCTAAAACAAGATATAGATATGGATTGCTCAAAGATTGTGAGAAGAGTAGGTTCATTAAAGAGATTAGTCCTATCTATATTGACGGAGAGATTAAGAATATAAATAAATCCTTTGTCAAAAATGTTATTAGAGAGAAGACAAGGAACTTATCTCCTATAAAAAAAGTTATAGAAAATAAAAACTCAGAATTTAAGTCAAGTTCAATAAGTGATTTAAAAGTTGGTTTAAAAGTTAAACATCCAAACTTTGGCTTTGGTGAAATTTTGATGATAGATACTGATAATAATCAAAATAAGGCAGTTGTAAAATTTAAAACTGTTGGAGAAAAGACTTTACTATTAAATTTTGCTAAATTAGAAATCATATAATAATGAATGTTTTAGGAATTGACATTGGTGGATCTGGAGTTAAAGGTGCAATTGTTGACACCAAATCTGGACTATTAATTTCTGAAAAAATTAGATTTCCAACACCTGATAATCCTACGCCAAAGAAAGTTTTAGATGGAATTAAGTTAAATATTATTGATGAATTTAAATGGGAAGGAAATATTGGCTGTGGTTTTCCTGGGGTTGTAAAAAAAAATAAGGTTTATTCTGCTGCTAATATTCAGAAGAAATGGGTTGGAGTAAATATAAAAAAGAAATTTTATAAAAAATTTAATTTGAAGTGTGATGCATTAAATGACGCAGACGCTGCTGGAATATCTGAGATAGCATTAAATAAAAAGGTGAAATCTAAAGGAACCGTATTAGTTATTACGGTTGGGACAGGTCTTGGTACTTCTATGTTTATAGATGGCAAACTAATACCAAACTTTGAATTAGGTCACCTTAAAATGTATGGAGATTGTGCAGAGAAATATGCTTCAAACCTAGCTAGGAAAAAATTAAATCTTTCTTGGAAAGAGTGGACTGCCAGATTTAATGAATACCTAGAATATGTTGAATTTTTATTTTCACCTAGTCAAATTGTTTTTGGAGGTGGAATAAGCAAATATTTTGATGAATTTGGACCTAAATTAAAATCTAAGTGTAAAATAATTCCCGCTAAAAACAGAAATAATGCTGGTATAATAGGAGCTGCAATATCTTTTAAGTAATTTAATTTTTATATCCTTCATCATCTTTTAATGATTTTTCTTGGCATTCGTTTGCAAGAAAATCACACCTCTCATTTTCTATATTTCCATCATGTCCTTTGACCCAGATAAACTTTATATTGAATTTCTTATAAAGAGGAATAAATCTTTTCCATAAGTCAATATTTTTTTTTTTAATGAAATTTTTTTTCTCCCAATTCCATATCCATCCTTTTTCAACTGATTCTACAACATACTTTGAATCGGAGTAAATTATAATATTCATTTTATCTGTCTTCACCTCTTCAAGTGCCTTGATAACTGCTAATAATTCCATTCTATTATTAGTTGTTAAATTATAACCTTGACTTAATTCTTTTCTTTTGTCTTTATGAATCATCACAACTCCGTATCCTCCTGGTCCAGGATTACCTCTACTTGAACCATCTGTATAGATTTCAATCATTTTTGAGAGAGAAAATAGTCAATAGCAAACTCGTACCCTTTAAGACCTAATCCTGATATTATTCCTTTGCAGACATCACTCAAAAAACTTTTTTTTCTAAATTCTTCTCTTGTCAAGATATTAGATATGTGTACCTCAATGGCTGGTGTTTCTACTGATGCTATTGCATCTCTTAATGCTACTGATGTGTGAGTAAAACCTCCCGCATTAATAATAATACCATCATAAGAAAATCCAATCTCTTGAATTTTCTCAATTAATTCTCCCTCGTGATTAGATTGAAAAAATTCTAAGTCAATATTTGAGAATTTATTCTTGATAGTCTGAAAATATTCTTCAAAAGAAGTATCTCCATATATTTCTTTTTCTCTTATACCTAGTAAATTTAAATTTGGGCCGTTAACTATAATTAATTTCATGATTGTATAAATTTAATCTAAAAAAAGGATTTTATGTGGGAGTACGAGGTAAATGAATTTAAAAACTATCTTAAACTAGAAAGGTCATTATCATCAAATTCAATTGATGCTTACCTTCTTGATATAAGAAAACTCACTTCTTTTCTTTCTGATAATTATAGCCAGGAATTCAAACTTAATAGCGTAGATATACCAGTAATTGAGTCATTCATCAAGTATCTTTTTAAGGGTGAAAAATCTACATATTCACAAGCAAGAATAATTTCTGGATTAAAATCTTTTTTTAATTATTTATTATTAGAAGAAAAAATTGAATTAAATCCTATGGAGTTAATAGATGCTCCGAAATTAGTAAGGAAACTTCCTGAGACATTAAATGTTAATGAAATTGAACTATTAATTGAAAATATAGATTTAGATTCTAACGAGGGAATTAGAAATAGAGCAATAATTGAGACGTTGTATAGCTGTGGGTTAAGAGTATCTGAACTTGTAAATTTAAAAGTTCAAAATTTATTTTTGGATATTGGTTTTATTAAAGTTTTGGGAAAGGGAATGAAAGAGAGGTTAGTGCCAATAGGTGACAAAGCCTCTAAATATATAAATAATTATATAAAGGATTCTAGGTTAAAAATTAAAATTAGAGATGGGTTCGAAGGCTTTTTGTTTATAAACAGAAGAGGAAAAAATTTAACTAGAAATATGATATTTATAATTATTAAAGACCTTGCAAAAAAAGTTGGCATCCATAAAAATATTAGCCCACACACATTTAGGCATTCTTTTGCTACACACCTTATTGAAGGAGGAGCCGACCTAAGGGCTGTCCAGGAAATGCTAGGACATGAGTCAATAACTACAACTGAAATCTATACACATCTAGATAGGAATTATTTAAAGGAAGTAGTTAAAAAATTTCACCCAAGGAGTTGATTCTATTATTATATTTGCGAGATGTATAAATTGCTTATCAGACCTATATTTTTCATTTTCAACCCTGAATTTATACACAACATATCGCTATCTCTTGTAAACTTCTTGTATTTTATACCTGGAATTAAATTCATTTCTAAAAAAATATTTTGTTTTGAAGATGATAAGTTATCATTTGAGTTAGAAAATATAAAATTCAAAAATAAAATTGGATTAGCTGCAGGGTTTGATAAAAATGGAAAGCATTTAGATGTTTTAGAAACTTTTGGATTTGGTCATGTTGAAGTTGGAACTGTAACTCCTAAACCTCAGTCAGGAAATGAAAAGCCTAGATTATTTAGATTATCTGATGATAGAGCACTTTTAAATAGAATGGGTTTTAATAATGATGGAGTTGAGGCTGTAATAAAAAGATTAAAGAAGTATAAAGGGAAGATGGTTATAGGGGCAAATATTGGAAAAAATAAGATAACCTCTAATGAAAAGGCGGTTGATGATTATCTATTTTGTTTCAAAAAATTAAGAGATTATGTTGACTATTTTACTATAAATATTAGCTCTCCAAACACACCTGACTTAAGAGAATTACAATCAAAATCAAATCTTAACATATTAATAAGTCAAATTCAATCAGAAAACAGAAAGAAAAGCAAAATTCCTGTTTTTATTAAAATAGCTCCGGATTTAGACATAGGAGAGGTTGGGGATATAATTAAGGTTTGTGAAAATCATGAAATAAATGGCATAATAGCTACGAATACTACTATATCTCGTGATAGTATTAAAAATAAAAAGATTAATCAAATGGGAGATGGAGGTATAAGTGGTAGGCCAATTTCTAGTAAATCAAATAAGATAATTAGTTATATTAAAAAATCATCGAGACTAAAAATAATTGGGGTTGGGGGAGTATTTGATATTAATGACTTCCATAATAAAATTGATTCTGGAGCTGACCTCGTTCAAGTTTATACGGGTTGGATATATGAAGGTCCAGGTATGATTAAGAGAATAAATAAGGCTATTTTAGAAATAGAATGATTAAATTAAATTATTATAAAATAAAGTAAATGGTTGAAAGTTCATTTAATTCTGACTACTATGAAGATGATGAAAATAAAAAATCATTTTTGAGTAAAATAAAGTTAGTTATTGGAGCTACCTCATTAGTTTTCTCATTCATTATTCTTTTCTCATTAATATCATATTTTTTTACTGGTTTTGATGACCAAGATTTAATTAACTCTGGTGTATCTTTCTCTGCCTTTGGTGAGGAAGCTAAAAATTGGTTAGGTGTCTTTGGTGCATTTACTGGACATTATTTTATGTATACTTTCTTTGGTGTTTCATCATTTATTTTAGTTCCAGGCCTTATAATAATTTCATTTCAATTTCTATTCAGTATTAAGTTGTTCCCCCTCAGTAAGACTTTTATCCTATCAATGTTTTTCATTATTTGGATTTCTACTACAATGGGATTTTTTTTAAACCTATTTCCTGAAAGTTTTATTCTTAGAAATTACACAGGTGGGATAGGTTATAGCTTGGCTATCTTCCTCGATAATTTGTTAGGATATTCCTCTATTTTAATATTACTTCTATCATTATTTATTTTTGTTGTTTTTTACTTTGATTTATACTCATTTAATTTAATTTCATTTTCTAAATCAAATACAAAAGATGAATTTGATACTACTCATATCCAGACTACTGAGGATACTATCATAGCTGATTATCCTGAAGAAGAAGAGGAAGATGAGGGAATAGATGTAGCTGAAGACGAAGTAATAATAACAGATAAAGTTGAAAAAAACGAGAAGATAAAAGATATAAAAATAAATAAGGAGATTAGTGAAGAAGAAGATTTAGAACTTAAAGTAGAAGAGACTCTAGATGAAAAAACCTCATCAGCTAAAATAGGAAATGTATATGACCCAGAATTAGACTTATCTAATTATAAATATCCTAAAGTTGATCTTTTAAATGAGACAACTAAGGCAAAAATTCAGGTGACTAAAGACGAATTAACCTCAAATAAAAACAGAATCATTGAGACCCTTAAAAACTTTAAGATAGATATAGCTAAAATCAAGGCAACAATTGGTCCAACGGTTACACTTTATGAAATTGTTCCAGAAGCTGGTGTCAAAATATCTAAAATTAAAAATTTAGAAGATGATATAGCACTTAGCCTTTCTGCATTAGGAATAAGGATAATTGCCCCAATTCCTGGAAAAGGAACTATTGGTATTGAGGTCCCAAATAAAAACAGAGAGATAGTTAGTCTTAGATCTGTCATGAGAACTGAAAAGTTTATAAAAAATGATTTTGAGTTGCCTCTAATTCTTGGAAAAACTATTTCTAATGAAGTCTTCCTTGCAGATCTTACTAAAATGCCTCATGTACTTGTTGCAGGAGCGACTGGCCAGGGAAAATCAGTCGGTTTAAATGTTATGTTATCATCATTATTATTTAAAAAACATCCTTCAAGTTTAAAATTTGTTTTAATTGATCCTAAGAAAGTAGAGTTGTCTTTATTTAATAAAATCGAGAAACATTTTCTTGCCAAACTTCCTGATGCTGAGGAACCAATAATTACTGAAACTAAAAAGGTAGTTCATACATTAAATTCATTATGTACTGAAATGGATGTTAGATACAATTTACTTAAAGACGCACAAGCAAGGAATTTAAAAGAATACAATAAGAAATTTATTAATAGGAAACTCAACCCAAAAGAGGGTCATAGATATTTACCATATATAGTTTTAGTAATTGACGAATTAGCTGACTTAATGATGACTGCTGGTAAGGAAATAGAGACCCCTATTGCTAGGTTAGCTCAACTTGCTAGAGCGATTGGGATTCACTTAATAGTTGCTACTCAAAGACCTTCAGTTAATGTTATTACCGGTGTTATTAAGGCAAATTTTCCAACTAGAATATCATTTAAGGTTACATCAAATATGGATTCAAGAACTATATTAGATTCGAAAGGTGCTGAACAACTTGTGGGAATGGGTGATATGTTATTTTCTCCTGGATCTGATATTATTAGATTACAATGT
>CAJWTC010000002.1 GCA_913046795.1 uncultured Flammeovirgaceae bacterium
GAAAGAGGAAGCTCCTGCTGCTGAAGAAGCGAAAGAAGAAGCGAAAGAGGAAGCTCCTGCTGCTGAAGAAGCTAAAGAGGAAACTAAAGAAGATAGTTCAAAAAAGAATTAAATTTACCTATGGGATTCACCCGCATAGGAAAAGTATCAAAACACAGAGGTCTCAAAGGAGATTTAATTATCAAAATATTTGAAAGTTTTAATCTAAATTTTGATAGTATAGATACTGTCTATATTGAAATAGAAAATAGCCATATCCCTTTCTTAATCAAAAAGGCAAAGAAAATAAATAATAAAAAGTTTATTTTCCTTTTAAAAAATCATGAATCACGAGAGAGTAATGAAATATTGATAAATAATTATATATCAATTAATGATAAGGAAGCAGAAAATTTTCTAAACGAAATTGAAAAATTAATAGAATATAGACTTATACAAGATAAAAAAGAGATAGGAAAAATTAAAGATTATATTTTTAATGATCAGCCAATAGTTATATGTGATATCAAAGATAAAGAAGTTATGGTTCCATATGTCAAAGAATACTTTTTTGATGTAAATCATAAAGAAAAATTAGTTGCAGTAAAAATACCAAAGGATTTAATTAATTTAAATTAATAATGATCAATATAGATATTATAACATGTTTACCAGAAATTTTAAATGGTCCTCTTAGTCAAAGTATTGTTAAAAGAGCCCAGGAAAAAAAATTAATTAATATAGAAATTCATAATTTAAGAGACTTCTCTAATGATAAGCATAAAAAAGTTGATGATTATTCATTTGGAGGAGGTGGAGGAATGATACTTAAGATTGAACCTATTTATAAATGTATAAAAAAAATAAAAGGCTCAAGAACAATAGACGAAATAATTTATATGAGTCCAGATGGAAAAAAGCTAGATCAGAAAGGAGCTAATAAATTATCAATGCTTAAAAATATAATTATTATTTGTGGTCATTATAATGGCATTGATGAAAGGGTAAGAGAAAATATAATTACATCTGAAATTAGTATTGGAGACTATGTATTAACTGGTGGTGAGCTACCTGCAGCAGTATTAATAGATTCAGTATCAAGATTAATTCCAGGCGTAATATCAAACGAATCAGCTGCATTATTTGACTCATTTCAAGATAATTTATTAGGTCACCCAAACTACACAAGGCCTGAAAGCTTTAATGGTTGGAAGGTACCAGAAATTTTATTATCGGGGAACCAAAAAAAAATCGATGAGTGGAGAATTGAAAACTCCTATAAGAAGACAAAAAAACTTAGACCAGATCTTTTATGAAGAAGGAATTTATTAAATTGATACAAAAAGTAATAGAGAGGATACTATTAAACCTATAAAAATTTTGGTTAGATAATATTTATTGTAAGACTTTTTCAGAGAAGGAATATACATAACAAAAACTTAATGTTAATTCAATGTTAAGGAATTGTTAACAAATATCCAAGATCAATCTTAAATTATATTCCTGATTATATCTTAATACTTAATGATAAAACAAAAATATTTTTACCTGACCAAGTAATTTCACTACCACTTACTTTTCTATTTGACTCCAAAATATAGCTTGGTTTCAAGACAAAAGGTGTTTTATCAAAATCAATACTTATACCAGCAATTACTCTATTTCTTACAAACTTATTTTCAGATAAAAAAATTTCATTTTGTATGAATGGATTATAGTTTTTAAATAATTTCAAAGAATAAGCATACCTTAGCCTATATCTAAAAACATTTTTTTCAGATTCTTTCATTCTATACTCATTCCTTAGCCTTATTTTCATATTACTATTCAACTTATATGTAAAATCTAAGTGTGGCCTGTGCTCAAATACTCTGCCCTCATTTTTTAAATTATAAATTTCTCTATAATAGATACCGACTTTTAATTTCTTCATCTTATAAGCAATACCAAGATCAATCCTTCCTTGCTTTGATTCCTTTGAAGAGTGATCATATTTATTTCTATACTCTAATTTTACTTCTATATCATCAGATATATCACCCTGAATATCTATAGTTGGCCAAGTCTGGAAAACAGATTGTGATCTTAAATCATTAAAAGAAGAAAATAATATGATAAAAACAATATATCTGAAATAGATTTTCATATTACAATTTTAAGAAACCTATTTTGAGTAAATATTACTGATATGTTAAGAAATTATTACATTAAATAATTTAAATTATCTTAGATTAAGATCACCCCTGAAAACTCTTTAGATGGACTACCAATAAGGTATATATCCGAGAAGTGATTTAATTTACTTTTATTAAAGCTAACTTTTAACTCACCTCCTTTTGATATTACTTTCTGAATAGATAGCTTTTTATACAAGTAAAATGCTATTGTTGATGCTACTGCTCCAGTCCCACAACTTAGAGTTTCTCTTTCTACACCTTTTTCAAAGGTTCTAACATAAATTGAATCATTATCTAGATTTGAAACCAGATTGACATTACAATCACCATTTAAGTAAAAATCCATTTTTCTAACTCTATCAGCTTCAAATTTTAGATCAAAATAATTTGGATCATCAACAAATTTAATATGATGAGGGGCTCCTGAGTTTATAAAATATTCGTCTCCAAAACATTCAAAAGTTGATATATCATTTATTTTTAAAGAAATCTCATTATTTATTTTCCCTAAATATTCTTTTCCAAAAGATGAAAATGATAATACCTTGCAATTCATATTCATTTCACTAAAGTAATGAAGTGAACAAAGACTACCATTTCCACAAAATCCTTTTGATCCGTCCGGATTAAAAAAAGTTAAATCAAAATCATACATTTTTGATTTTTGAACAAAAAGAATTCCATCAGATTTAATAACTAAAGGATCTTTAACTAACGATGAAATTACTTTATTAGGATAGATTTTCTGATTAATGCAATCTATTAAGATAAAATTGTTACCTGAAGACTGATATTTGAAAAAGTTGATTTTCATTCAAACCAATAGATTATAATTGGCTTAATATTATATTTTTTCTTTAATCTTAGCTCTTTTGCCTTTTCTATCTCTAAGATAAAAAATCCTTGCCCTTCTAACTTTACCTTTTCTAATTAATTCAATTTTATCAATTGAAGGCGAAAAAATAGGTATAATTTTTTCTACAGCTATAGAGTCAGAAATCTTTCTGATAGTAAAGGTCTCACCATTAGATCCAACATTTTTTCTTTGCAGAACAGTACCTTGAAACTGTTGAATTCTTTCTTTGCCTCCCTCTTGAATTTTTATGTGAACATTTATAGTGTCACCAGAACTAAAATTAGGAAAAGCCTTCTTTAACTCTTTATTCGCATTACTTAAGTTGATATTTATAGCTGCCATTACTTTTTTTTGGTGTGCAAATATAATTTATTTTTGATTCTTTAAAATTTATTTACATAATTTAATTCCATCTAAAACTATCCATGATCATAATTCTAAAGAAATTATTAACTAATTCTAATTTTGTAATTGTTAAATTTGTATAAATTTTAAAGATGTTTGGTTTTCTCAAGAAAATATTAGGATCTAAATCAGATAAGGATTTGAAAGAAATCTATCCTTTAGTTGATAAAATCAACTCTGAATATGACAAGCTTAACACAATAAGTGATGAAGATTTAAGATCAAAGACAGAAGAATTCAAATTAAAAATTAAAAATTCATTAATAGAGACAGAGGAAGAAATTAATAATCTAAAAATTAATTATGAAAATAATAAAGGCTCATTGGATGAGAAAGAAGAAATATTAAATTCTATTGATAAAATAACAGAAAATCAAAATAAAATTATTGAAGATATATTAAATGAAATTTTACCTGAAGCATTTGCCGTAGTAAAAGAGACTGCTAGAAGGTTTTCAGAGAATGGTTCACTTGAGGTAGAGGCAACAGATTTCGACAAAGAAATTGCACAGAAGAAAGAAAACATTAAAATAAAAGGCTCTAAGGCGATATGGCTAAATAAATGGGAGGCAGCTGGTGTTTCAATTGAGTGGAATATGGTTCATTACGACGTCCAGCTAATTGGGGGTGTAGTCCTTCACCAGGGTAAAATATCAGAAATGGCAACAGGTGAAGGTAAGACATTGGTTGCAACCTTACCAGCATATCTCAATGCTTTATCTGGGAGAGGAGTTCATATTGTCACAGTGAATGACTACTTAGCAAAAAGAGATGCTGAGTGGAATGCTCCCATTTTTCAATTCCATGGACTTGAAGTTGACTGTATAGATAAACACGATTCTAATTCTAGTGAGAGAATTAGGGCATACAATGCTGACATCACATACGGGACAAATAACGAATTTGGTTTTGACTACTTGAGAGATAATATGGTTAGAGAAAAATCAGAACTAGTTCAGCGCAAACATAATTTTGCAATGGTCGATGAAGTTGATTCTGTCCTCATAGATGAAGCAAGAACCCCTCTAATTATCTCTGGTCCTATACCCAAAGGAGATGTCCACGAGTTTTTTGATCTAAAGCCCAGAATTCAAAAGCTTTTTGACCTGCAAAAGAAGATAGTAACAAATTATTTATCAGAAGCTAAAAAGTTAATAACTGAGGGAAAGGAAGAGGAAGGAGGATTATCATTATTTAGAGCATACAGAGGCTTACCTAAATACAAGCCTTTAATAAAATACCTTAGTGAAATCGGAACAAAGGCAATAATGCAGAAAACAGAGAATATTTATTTACAAGACAACTCTAAGTTAATGCCTGAGGCAGATAAACCTCTTTACTTCACAATAGAAGAAAAAAGCAATAGTATCCAATTAACTGAAAAGGGAACCGATACCATTACAAGTTCAGGTGATGACAAAAACTTCTTTATAGTTCCTGATATTGGGGTGGAGATAGATAAAATAGAAAAATCGGATAAACCTATAGAAGAAATTGCTAAAGAAAAAGAGAAGTTAATCCAGGATTTTAGTGTAAAGACTAAAAGAATACATAGCATAAACCAACTTCTTAAAGCTTATTCTCTTTTTGAGAAAGACCAAGAGTATGTTGTTATGGATTC
The DNA here is from genome assembly GCA_913046795.1 of uncultured Flammeovirgaceae bacterium. Lineage (GTDB taxonomy): Bacteria > Bacteroidota > Bacteroidia > Cytophagales > MED-G16 > MED-G16. The sequence continues at coordinate 5,039 of CAJWTC010000002.1, forward strand.
AAAAGTAAAAATAGTTGATGAACAGACTGGTAGGATTATGGAGGGAAGAAGGTACTCAGATGGTCTCCACCAGGCAATTGAAGCAAAGGAAAATGTTAAGATTGAGGATGCATCTCAAACTTATGCAACCATAACTCTCCAGAACTATTTCAGAATGTACAACAAATTATCTGGTATGACTGGGACAGCCGAAACAGAAGCCGGAGAATTCTGGGAGATATATAATTTAGACTGTGTGGTTATACCAACAAATAGAGATATAGCAAGGTCTGACATGGAAGATAAAATATACAAGACCCTTAAAGCTAAATTTAGTGCTGTTATTGATGAGATAATTGAACTTAAAAATAATGGTAGACCAATACTTGTGGGAACTACATCTGTCGAGATTTCAGAACTTCTTGGAAGGATGTTAAATATGAAAAAAATTCAGCATCAAGTTTTAAATGCAAAACAACATGCAAAAGAAGCAGATATTGTTGCCGAGGCTGGTAAACCCGGCACCGTGACAATAGCAACAAATATGGCAGGAAGAGGTACAGATATTAAACTTACAAGTGAATCTAAAGAGAGTGGTGGCTTAGCTATTATTGGTACCGAAAGACACGAGTCTAGAAGAGTAGATAGACAATTACGTGGTAGATCAGGCAGGCAAGGAGATGTGGGTTCTTCTCAATTTTTTGTTTCATTAGAAGATAATTTAATGAGATTGTTTGGATCTGATAGGATGATTAAAGTAATGGATAGAATGAATATGGATGAGGACGAAGTCATTCAGCATAGCATGATAACAAAATCTATTGAGAGAGCTCAGAAGAAGGTTGAAGAAAATAATTTTGCAATTAGGAAAAGGCTTCTTGAGTACGACAATGTAATGAACTCACAAAGAGAAGTTATATACAAGAAGAGAAGGAATGCCATAATTGGAGAGAGATTAGAAGTTGATATTTTAAATACTATTTATGACACTTGTGACGATATAGTCTTAACCTCAAAACAAAATGATAACTATAAAGATTTTAGGCTCAATGTATTAACTATTCTAGGTCTTGACTACAGCAAATTAAGCGAGGAAGATTTCAGGCAGAAGCAACCAGAGGAGATAACAAAATCATTATTCGAAGCTGTAAATGATAATTATAATAGAAAAAACAATAGTATTTCAGAGGCTGCATACCCTATCCTTAAAAAGATAAAAAAAGAAAGAGGTGGTGTGGTAAAAGATATTTTAATTCCATTTACAGACGGTAACAGGCAGATAGGTGTCTCTGTAAACCTTGAAGATTCATTGGAAAGCAAAGGTAAAAACATTATTAAAGAAATGCAGAAGACAGTTTGCCTCGGAATGATTGATTTAAATTGGAAAGAACATCTTAGAGAAATGGATGATCTGAAACAATCTGTACAAAGTGCAGTATATGAACAGAAAGACCCCCTAGTGATTTATAAATTTGAAGGGTTTGAACTATTTAAAAAATTTATTGCTAAAGTAAATCAGGACACAGTATCATTCCTTACCAAATGTCTTATTCCAATTCAGAGTTCAAGTCAAGTTGAGGAGTCTAAACAGACAAAGGACAGAAACAGATACGACACAAATAAAGAAGAGTCTCGTTCACTTCTAACTGGTAACAAAACCCAACAAGTAGAAAAGACCAAGCCAATTAAGTCTGAAAAAGTTTTTGGTAGGAATACTAAAGTTTCAGTAAGGTATGAAGATGGGACAGTAAAAAAAGATATAAAATTTAAAAAAGTTGAGAACGATATTAATTCTGAAAAATGTGTTGTTATAGAAGATTAGTTCTAATTTTTTTTTGCCTCTCATATTTTCTGTGTGGCTGCATAAGCCAGCAGGCTACTGTATCAAGTAATGATTCCAGGAGATATTTTGAAGACCTCTCCTATATTAGAGAATCCGAAACTAACTTTCAGAAAGAAGAAATATTAGATGAAGTCTACACTTTAGATACTAACTTAGGATTAAATAATAAGATAGATAGCATACTAAGTATAATTAAAAGTGAAGTAAAAGAAAATATCTATACTGATGGCTTCACAATACAAATATATTTAGGTGATGATAGAGGTGAAGCTGAAAATACAGTAGAAAAGTTATTTGAATTAGATAGCCTTATAGAAAGTAAAACAGTTTTTACTCAGCCAAATTACAGAGTTAAAACAGGAGGTTTTTTAGATAGATTTAATGCAAACTATGAGTTTAAGAAACTAAAAAAAGAATTTCCCAATGCTATTATTATCCCTGAAAAAATTAAAATCAATTAAATAATTGATTCCTCATATTATCATTTATAGATAAGGCAATAATTAAAGAAACAATTAATCCTATTGCTGCAAATAAAGTATCTTTTCCTATCATCTTAAGCGCTTTCTTATAATCTCCACCATTCTTTCTAAGATTTATAGCTATCTCTCTTCCACCAAGAAGTCCAATAAAAACCCATGTAGTACTAATTGGTATTGAACTTATAACCTTTAAATAATATAGTAGACATGCATAGATGAAGTCGACGACCGTGGCTGCCCTTACATCTATTATATCTGATTTCTCTAATACAATCTGTTGTATTTTATCCCCTCTTAAATAAAATAATAAACCGAGTCCAAAAAAGATAAATGAAGTAACCACTAGAAATTGATCAAAAGTTAATGATCGAGGTAACACTACAGCGACATTTGCCATATCTTGCATTATCCAAGTTGACCAAAGTGCACCACTTGATATCCATTGTAATGGTAACCATATTCTTGAAGGCTTAGTATTTTTATACTTTTCAAATAAATTAGTTGTTATTGTCCATACGATAATAGCAGCAGTAAAGGCAATAACATATCCAAATAGACTTTTAGATAGTATACTAGTTATAGAGCTTGCTTGAGTTGCAAAAGCACTTAATAAAAGGATTGATGTAGAAACAGGCATTTTTAATCTTGTCATCATTAACAAAGCTACTGGAGCAAAAACCTGAAGAAATTTAAAATTTTGAGGTGCCTCATTTAGACCTTTTGATGCCAGTCTTCCATAGCTAATATCACCTGAATAATTTATCCAACTATAAGACACAGTTATAATAAAAATTCCACCCATATAAATCCAGAGATAATACCACTTTTTATCAGAATTTGAGGCAATAAATGTACCAATAGTTTGTATACTATCATTTGCAATTGCCGAATAGGAAGCCATGAAAAAAACACACCACATAGCTACAGCAGGATATGGGTAAACTAACCAACATAAAGCTGACAGAATGATAGGGGCTATTAATTCATTTTTTTTAAATTTCATATTACAAAAATATTTTTTAATTAAAATATTTAGATAAATTAAATATTATGTAAATGTTATTTTTATAGAATATTTGTTACGAAAATGTTAAGAAACTATAGCTAGATAATTTTAATAAAAAAAGAGACTAACTTTACCTAATATTTATGATTAAAATGGACAAATTAGTAGAGGCTATTTCAAGTTTCATCAAGGATAAATTTGATGTAATGAAAGGAGATATTATTGAAAAAATTTCCTCAATTATTTCGAGATTAATTACATTCTTTATTTTATTTCTTATCCTAATGTTTTTAATTGGATTTTTAAGTATTGCTGCTGCTAACTTGATTAATGACTTTACACAAAATAGCTATATTGGATATTTAGCTGTTGGTATTTTCTACTTGATAATATTTATCGGACTGTACAAATATTCTAAAACGGGCAAATTAAAAGATAGAATCGAGTCTGAGTTTTTGAAAGGATTAAAATAGTTAGATTTCTCCAAGCCTCTTCCTCATCTTACCCGCCTGAACACCAAACATCATCTTAAATCTCCTACAGAAATAGGCAGTGTCCTTATACCCTACATCATTACTTATCACCTTAACTGCATTTTTTTCATCTCTTAAGAGATCTATTGCCTTCTCCATTCTCTTGTGCTCTATATAGTCTTGAGGAGAAAACCCAATGCTATTTCTAAAAAATTGACCAACATAGTCTTCAGATATATTAAGGTGGTTTGATAAAACTTTATTAGATAATTCTTTATTTATATTTCTTTCAATAAACGAAAATAGATTCAGGATCTTCTCATCACTAAAATATTTATAATTCTCTTCAATCCCTGAAAAGAGTGGTTGGTTAGATAGGAAAGATCTTATTATTTCATAGACTAATTTAGTAGACATGAGATCAATCACATTGTTAAATCCAACAGATTTATTTTTTAACTCATTAGATATTGATCTCAATGTCATTAAAATATTTTTACTATTAAAGACATCGAGACCTACATACTTACCATGAAAAATATTAATTAGATCATAAGCCTTGACATCAATGCTGATAATTAAAAATTTCTCAGACCTTGAATTTGAGTTAGATTCTAAACCTTCGCATATATATTTAGGCTTTTTATCTATGAAATCTTCGTAAGCCAATGTCTTAGCACGCGTTGAACCAAATGAAATAGATTGAGTGTTATGAGATGATATAAATAAAGCAGAGTTCTTTTCTAGAGTTTTTTTATTTTTTCCATATCTCAGCTTACCGTCAATAGGAAATATGATTGTGTTATCAATATCATAAAAATTAGCTATGGTGAATGATTTTTTTAAAGTAATTATATTACACTTCTTTACAGAAATAGAAAGTTTACTGTTAATAACATCATGAAATAATTTATTCATAGAATATGTTTTACTTAAATCTATTACTTCTTATTTAAAGAAATAGTAAGCTTAAAGATTATTTATCTAATTTAAGTTATCTATATAGTTTGAGGAAGAATAACCATCTAAAAATTTAATTATCTCGACTTGACCTCCGGAAGCTTTTACAAAATCTGAACCTACAATATCATTTTCATTATAGTCACCACCTTTAACTAGATAATCTGGTTTTATTTTTTTTATAACTTTTAGAGGGGTTAACTCATTGAAAATGATAACATAATCAACAAATCTAAGCGAGAGCAATACTCTAGACCTATCATCCTCACTTACTAGAGGTCTCTTATCCCCTTTTAATTTTTTTACTGATAGATCAGAATTTAATCCAACTACCAAAATATCACCTAGAGACTTTGCTTTAGATAGAATATGAATATGGCCTGGGTGGAGGATATCAAAACAACCATTTGTGAAAACGATTTTCTTATCTTTTAATCTTATTTCTCTACAAGATTTCTCCAAGGAAGTAATAGCTAATTTTCCCTTCATTCTTTAGCTCTTATTTTAAAGAATATATAGATAGAACTCAAAGTACCAACAACTAAAAGACAAACAATTTGTGATGTGTGAAGAACAGTCGCAAAAAACAAACCACTTTCATAATCTAGATTATAACTTAACAGTATACTTGCTACAAGAAAGTGGTAAGCCCCAATGCCTGCATTTACTGGAACAACCATACCTATTGAACCTGCAACTAAAACAGCAAGTCCTGCATAAACACCTAGACCTGAAGTCTGATCAAAGGAGAAAAAAATCAGATACCCCATAAGAAAATATGTCCCCCATAGAAGTACTGTAGATAATAAAAACCTTTTGTCATCATACAAAAACTTAACCGACATGAAACCCTCCTTGAACTCATTGAATTTATCTTTTAAAAATTTTGATTTAGTTATTATATACCTAGAAAAGATTATTACTAGCGCTATACTGCTTATTGTAATAAAGATAGATCTACTACCTAAAGACGTATAATCAATTATGTACGTCTTAATAAAAAGCATGAAATTGGTAAATTCAATTGCCAGAAAAAGGAAGATAAGAATCAACAAAGATATTAAGTCTATTATCCTCTCCGAGACCACTGAACCTAATGATTTTGAAAAATTAATTTGATTGGTTTTAGATATTAAGTAACATCTAACAACATCATTAAATCTAGGAATTAGTAAGGCAAAAAAATATGATATTATTATAACATTTGTTGTAACGAATGTTGAAAATTTATTATTACCACCTACTTCCATCATGAGATTCCATCTGTAAGCTCTAATTACATGTTCGAAAATAGATATAAACATTGAGAGGTAGATCCAATAAAAATTCAGCTCATTTAATCTCAAGTAGAAGTCTGAGAAATCAATAGATCTAAAAACAAGAAAGAAGAGGACTCCTCCTAGAGAGAGTGATAGCAACGAGTTTATTATGACTGATTTCTTGTTCAATTTTTTTTCTTACAAATCTAATGTTTAAATGACGTGGATATCAACATTGACATTGAATAAATTTTAAGATTGAAAAATGACTTATTTTATGTAAATTTGTGCTTCAATCTAATAAAACAATCTAACACAGAGATGGCAAAAAGCTTCAGAGTTCTTTACGTTGCATCAGAAATAAAACCGTTCCTAAACGATACTTATGTCTCTGATATAGTTAGAAAACTACCCCAGGGCATGCAAGAAAAAGGAGTAGAAATTAGAATTTTAGTTCCAAAATTTGGACTTATAAACGAAAGGAAGAATAGACTGCATGAAGTTGTGAGATTATCTGGAATGAATATTCCTATTGGAGACGAAGACAGACCCCTAATTATTAAAGTTGCATCAATCCCAACTGCAAAGCTTCAAGTATATTTTATTGATAACGAAGACTATTTTAAGAGGAAAACTGTTTTCAGTAATAAGAAAGGAAAATTCCATAAAGACAATGATGAGAGGTGTCTATTCTTCTGCAAAGGAGTCTTGGAGACAGTAATAAAATTAGGTTGGGCTCCGGACATAATCCATTGTAATGACTGGATGAGTTCTCTCATACCACTTCTTATTAGGACTTCCTACAGCGATAGACATATTTTTGAAAAAACAAAATGTATATACTCAATCTATGAAAATAGTTTTAAAGATAAACTTGATAAGAAGATGATTGATAAAATTATTGATGAGGATATTGACGAAAAAATGTTAAGCTCTCTTAAATCAAATGACTACCAAGGTTTAATTAAGATTGCATCGGAGTATTCAGATGCTGTTATTAGACCAGAAAAAAATCTTAATAAGGCTGTTGAAGATTCTATATCTAACATTTCACCAAAGAATAAGGTTCACAAATTACCTGAAGGTGAAAAATCAGTTGAATCACATTATAAATTATATAATGAAATTCTTAAGTAGGTTATCCATATTATTATCCTTTCTTATTTACAGCTGCGATGAAACTAGTGAGATAGGTATAGATGAACTTCTTAGTGATCAAAAAGAGAAAGTAAAAGTTCATTATGTTGAGATCCCTCTAGAAGTAAATAATATCTTCTACGACAGCGTAAGAACTGACGACGGAGAATTATATTTCGGTAAAATTGATGACCCTGTTTTTGGAAATACAGTATCTACAGCATACGCTCAAACAATTTATGAGGAAGGGTCTGAGATACCACCTATACCTGGAGAGTACTCAGAAAATTATTATGCTCCTAACGACTCTTCTGTCCTAGACTCTGTGGTAATATACCTACGCTTGTCAAAAATTTTTGGGGAAAACCAGACCGATGAACAAGAAATGTCTGTACTCCAAATAACAGATACGCTTTTCTCATCTGCTCTATATACCTCAAATAAATACACGCCTATTACATCTGAAGATAGAGGTGTAATTGGTCTCACGAGATTTAAAACATTAAATGTTGAGGATGATGTTATATCCATCCAGGTGAAAGAAAACTATGGGAATTTTATTCTAAATCAGATAGTAAATAGAACTAAAAACTTTAAGCTTTTAGATAGGATGAGAGGTCTTGCTCTGGTTCCTGGAGAACAAAACAACCAACTCATATCATTTGATTTAAATCACATAGACTCAAAACTAGTCGTATACTTTAATAACCCCGTTGAATTTCCAGAAGTAAACAGCCCAAAGATGGACTCACTCCAGTTCGTATTTAGATTTAATTCTCCTCTAACTAAGAACTATAGCTATTATGATATTGATAGGTCAACCAGTGAGTTATCGATAGTAGAAAGCCTAGAAAAAAATGAGGAGTTCTCTATTAATAATAAGGTTTATTGGCAGTCTTCTAGTGGTATTTATCCAGTAATTAAACTTGAAAATTTTAAAAATTTTATTGATACTGCACAGAATATTGTATTAAATAAAGTGCAAATTGTCATGGGACCAATTGACCCTATCTTTAGCGAAGTAACACCAAGTAAATCTCTTTATTATATTGCAGATAATCAAAATAATATAAATCCTATCGGTATAATTTCAAATCCTAACGAGAATATGGTAATGAGGGACAACTCATATTTTACTGATGATAATGAGCCCGGAGAATACGTTTTCGATAGTAATATCACTTTCTCATATAAGGGTGAGTCAACTGTTTTCTTCCAAGAACTTGCATCAGAAAACATCAAAGCAGAAAAGTTAGTTGTCTACCCTGAGAGTTCTAACTCTTTTGAAAAACTTATAGTCGATAAGAATAAATTTTATCTTAAAGTTTTTTACACAAAATTCAATCAGTAACAAATTGTCTCGAAACCTTGAGGTATGTGCTTTCAGTATTAAAGATGTTATTAAAGCCTCATCAATAAAACCTGCAAGAATTGAATTTTGTGAGAATAAAACTATTGGAGGAATTACCCCTGATCTAAAACTAATAGATTCAGCAGTTTCAAGTGGGGTCCCTATATTTCCAATTATCAGACCAAGAGGTGGAAATTTTATATACACTCAACAAGAAATAGATCAAATGATTACCTCTATTAAACTATGTAAAGAAAAAAAATGCCAGGGCGTTGTTTTTGGCGTCTTAGATAAAAAATTTTCAGTAGATGTAGAAACTTGTAAAAAGATCATGGATGAGTGCAAGGGACTTTCCGCAACATTCCATATGGCATTTGATAAATGCAAAGACCCTCTCGAATCAATGAAAAAAATAATAGATCTAGGTTTTGATAGGATTCTAACAAGTGGTCAGGAAGAAAATGTTGAAGATGGGTTACAACTCATTGAAAAGCTTGTTAGAAAAAGTAGTCGAAGGATATCAATAATGCCGGGGTTAAAACTCAGGTCTTCTAACATAGATAAATTTTTAAGAAATAAAGAGATAAATGACTTCCACTCATCATGTTATGTGAAAGGCGAATTTTCAATAGAGGAAGCTACCCTCTTAAGTGAAAAGATTAGTAATTCCTAACCTTCAGAGCTTCCCTGACCTGGAAGTAGAAATAAAGTATTATTGAGAATACAACTAATTTTTGGGCAGTTACCTGAATTAATAAAGATCTGTTATCTTCAAAAGGATTTGGGCCAAATTCCATTACCAGGATAAATAAAAATAAGGCTGCAGAGAAAATAACTGAAATGATTTTAATCGAAGAACCAAAAACTGAATTCTGAAATAAATTATATACTTGTATCAAACAGTGAATTAGTAGTAAACGAAAAGCAGCTTTCACAAAGAATATATGAAGGTTAAAGGTAGGACCTTCAGAGGGAAATACTGCAACCAATATAAATGAGAGGAGAGAGAGGCTTATTGTAATTATCAAAGCCATTTTAATAAAATATTTTTCAGAAATTCTAAACTGAATTTTTAGGAACATGATGTAGAATAAACCATAGGATACAGCTAATACTATAAGTGACGAATTAAATAGATAAGCCGAAAAACTATTATCCTGTCCATTTTTTGCTACCCATTCACCAAGATTACTAAAAAAATTATAAAAGAAAAGATACCCCTCGGTTGTTGCGTCAATTATAGTACCTCCAGGATAAAAGTATATTGCAAAAAAATTAAATGATACAAAAAGAAATATACCAAAGTACCCCTGTTTTATAAATATTTTTTCCATAGATAAAAATAATAAATCTATATTTATAAAAATATCAATGAATAAAAACAAATATGAAAATTGCAGTAATTGGTTCTGGAGTTTGGGGTGCAAGCTGCGCATATCACCTTAATAGGGTAGGTGTAGATGTAGAATTATATGACATGTGGGGACCAGGGAATTCTAGATCAGGTTCTGGAGGTGCTTCAAGGATAATAAGGTTGGCTTACGGTGATGACAAAATATATACGCAGTTAACAAATAACTCATTTAGGTTTTGGGAGGACTTATCTAAAGATAGTGAAAGGAAGCTGTACGATGAATGTGGAATGTTATGGCTAGTTAGTCAGGATGATAGTAGCTACATAAAAAAATCAAAAAAACACATCGAAAGTGTAGGTCAATCTATAGAGCAATTATCTAAGAAAGATGCTCAAAAAAAATATCCTATTATAAATTTTGACGATATCAACGAGATATATTATGAGAAGAAAGCAGGAGCACTTATGGCGAGCAGATGCTGTAAAAATATTGTAAGGAAATTTAAAGAAGAAGGGGGTAAAGTTCTTTTAGGCGAAGTAAAAATTGATGAAAAAAACTTAGAAAATAAAAATTCAATATCCTTTAATGGAAAAAATATAGAGGCTGACAAATACGTTATAGCATGTGGGCCATGGAATAGAAAACTATTACCCAAAATGTTAGGTGAAGTTACTTTCATATCAAGACAAGAAGTATATTATTTTGGGGTTCCAAACGATAGTGTAACAAAATACAACTCAGACTCTATGCCTTGCTGGTTAGATTTAAATTCAGACAACCCATCGTATTATGGTATTCCTTTCCATTTAAATAAAGGTTTTAAGATATCTTATGACGAGAGGTCTACACCATTTGATCCAGATACATCAGATAGAATTCCGATTCCAGAACTTGTTAAAAGAACAAAAAAATACCTCTATAATCGATTTCCTCACTTAAAGAATCATCCTATTTCTGAGACAAGGGTGTGTCAGTACGAAAATAGTTTTGATGGTAATTTTATTATTAATTACCATGAAGAGAATGACAATGTGATTGTTCTTTCAGGAAGTTCAGGTCATGGTTTTAAATTAGGACCTGGTTTAGGAGAATTAGTAAAAGATATTCTTATAAATGATAAAGATATTCCTAAAGAATTTGATATAGGAAGACTTGATAATGATAACTCTTCATCCCAATACTATAATGCACAGATCAAATACAATAAAAAGAAAAGGTTATTTAACTAATAGTAGAATTTATCTCTTATTACTTTGGACTTTTTTAAGCTCATGTCAAGATAATTACCAAAATTGTTTGGATTTAGAATACGGAACTGAATACATTAGAGTAACTGGTGTAAGCGAAGGAGATAATAACTACTTTAAATACTTCTGTAAAACATCAGACGTCTTTGGCATTAAAATTTATGCCACAGAAAACGTAGAGAATGAGAAAGTATTTCACGCAGCCTCGATATTAGCTGAATACTTGGATAATGACGAAGATGGAACTGCTGATAATCAAAGAATAGTAGATAAATTAATTGATAAGAAAGCTTGGTTATTAATGGCTATGAATGAAGAAGAATCAAGTGCTGCAGTAAGGTTCCCTATTAGAAATCATACATTTTTAGAATTATATGATGAAGAGGTGTCAATAATTAATGGGTCTCCCAGGTTTGATGCTAGTCTTGAAGAAATATTACATCTCATATCACAATATGGTTATGCTGAAGTGTACCCTAATAAATTTGGAGAAAATAAAAACTCTAAAATAGCAAAAGCTATGGATGAGGCTAGAGGAGGATATTTTAAAAATGTTCCAAATTCATATCCATCTAGTGCCTGGTTTACTTATGAGGATAAAACCTGTAACTACTCCTGTCAAATTACTGAGTATACCTATTGGGCGTTGACTTCTATACTAGGGGCACAAGAGTTTCCTGGAAGACTAGAAGAAATACAACATGAATGGAAGTATAATACAAGAGAAAAAGTTAAAAATAATGACTCTCAAGTATATGGGTTATTAACTGATCCAGAATTTAAATTTCCAACAAACCTACCAGACGGAAAATATAGAGAATAGTTATTTCTCGAAATGATTAGATAATCTATAATGTAAATTTTCTCTTATATTCAACCAAAACAAATTGTAGTCAGCTGAATGGTAACTATCCATCTTAAATAATTTCATCCAAGGGATATCTATTTCTTTGAGCTGAAGGGATCCCTTCTCTGATTTGACAGAAATCTTATTAGGTTTTTTTAATTTAAAATTTCCGACAGGCAATTTCATAACTTGATACTTAAACATTTGGATTATGTTGGGCATTAGAATTCCTTTATGAGAAAAAAGATCCGTTTCGTCTTTGCTCCTATCAAATGTGATAGGATTAGATGCTACAATATTTTGGTAATATTCATTGTCATATGGATTTATATTATCACCAAATGTATTCCAAGATAAAAAACATTTTATTTGATCTGGCTCATCACATGGTGGTAGACCTGAGAAATTGTCAGCAACAGGAATCCCTACTAGGTATGCGATAAGAAGTTTCTCTTTAAGATCTTTGTTAGGTAATATAATATCTTTTATCAATTTAGAGGCATGCATACTTCCCTGGCTATGAGCAGCAATTATAAAATGTTTTCCCTTATTTTCTAGCTCTAAATATTTCATGAAAGCTCTCTTAACATCTGAATAAGCAACCTCATATGATTCCTTAGAGTATAATCTCAGCTTATTATTTTCATATGTAAAAAGCTCTAAATTTTTGTTAGAAAATATTTCATCTTGATAAATTTTAAAATCTTTACTTAGGATTGGGTCAAGAGCTATATCAGTTAATATATTGCTAGAATTATGATAAACCAAACCATCGTAAAAAAGCTGTCTGTAAAGAGGAGCGTAAACATTTGTTATACCTGAAAAGATACTTGCTTGATTACCTAATGCAAGGTCTTTTACCCTCCTTAAGTGTTCTGGATCTTCTATATTAGCATTCCAAAAGTTTCCATTATATCCAGAATTATAGACCGTGGGATAGATGTAAAAGACATCAACTTTTGATTTAAAATCTTTTAATGTGTCAACATATTTTACTGGTAATGGGATTTCATCTTTAGGTGATGCAATCCAGTTTTTCATGTACTTATAATCCGGAGCTTTAGGAAAACCAGTATTAGAAACTAGATATTTAGATGAGTTACAAGAAGACAGAACAACTAATAGAATAAAATATAGAGATCTCATTATTTACAAGTAAAATAATACATATATATTTATTACGGTAAACTATAAACAAAAAATGAAATTAGACATCAAAAATGAGACAAATCAACTTTTTTCTGTCATATTAGGTGTTGCTAATGATTTTGGATTTCAACCAACTCCAGAGAATTGTATTGACCCAAAGACAAAACATTTTGTGTTAAATAACTCTTTTCCATCAGAAAGAGATTGCATAAAAGAAGTTGAATCATTTAATGATGTCCTACTTAAATATGAGGTAGAGGTAATTAGACCAAAAAATATAGAAGGATTAAATCAAATCTTCACTAGAGATGTCGGATTTGTTATAAAAAATAAGTTTTTTAAATCAAATACTATTAGTGAACGGAAACAGGAGAAAGATGGAATAAATAACTGCCTAAAAAAAATTAATAAATCAGATATAGTAGAAGTGCCCGAAGACATAAGAGTTGAGGGCGGTGATGTTTTAGTGGACAATGATTTTATATTCATAGGTACTAGTAATGTGAAGGATACAAAACTTAAAGTATCTAGAACAAATGAAAAATCTGTAGACTTCATAAAAGAGGTTTTTCCAAATAAATCTGTACTAGGATTAGAGTTATATAAAAATGACAATAACCCTTTTGATAATATACTTCATTTGGATTGCACCATGCAACCCATTGGCAATGGAAAAATTATAATTTTTAAAAATGGTATTAGAAAGGATTCAGATAAAGAGTTAATAAAGGAAATATATGGAGCAGAAAATTGTATAGAAATATCAAGGGAGGAGATGTATGAAGGATACTCAAATATATTTTCAATCAACAGTAATACTATTGTTTCAGACAAAACTTTTGTTAGGTTAAATAATAAACTATCTGATCTAGGTTTTAAAGTAGAAGAGGTTTATTATCGAGAAGTATCAAAGTTTGGTGGATTGTTTAGATGCTCCACCTTACCACTATATAGAAAATAAAAAATTAATTGTAAATATATCTTAAAATGTATTTATTAGCTATTTTAGTGGATACATATTAGGATACATATGCAAATTCAACTTTGGCGGAGAAAAAATAAAGAAGAAACTAAACATAACCTATACATAAGATATAGAGTTAATCAGAATAGAGCAAAGGTCGAGACTTTAAAACTCTGGGAGTGGGTTAATCCAACTGAAGAAGTTCAGATTAGGCACAATAAAAGTGTAAAGAAAGCTTATGAAGAAATTTTAAGAAGAACTAAAGATGACATAGAAAACAATAGGATAAACATCAATATTGAAAACAAAAAAAAATCAACATTTAAAGATGATTTTATAAAATATTCAAAAATTGATAACAAAGAAGCTATTTACAAATTCATTAAAAGCCAATACGATGATATAGACAGCAGAAATACATCTGAAATTAATAGAGATTATTTATTAAGTATTAAGGAAAAAATAGAAACTAATATATCAGAAAAGAAAATAAAAAATGCAACAGCATCTAAATATTGGAGTGATTTAAAAAAAGGATTAAGGGAGTTAAACGAACAAAAGCTATGCGACTACCCTAACCTTGGCTCAATAAAAAATTCTAAAGAAAAGAGACACCAGGTAGTATTATCAAAGAATGAATTAAATAAGATTAACAACATAAAATCAAAAAAATTAATTGAAATAAAAAATGCTTTTCTTTTCGCATCAATTTGTGGAATTAAAATTAGAGAACTTTCAAAAATGAGATGGTCAGATATTAAAAAAGAAAGGGGGGGGGACTACGCACTGAACTATAAAAAAAAACAGATACTCGTGAGCAAAGAAATAAGAAAAATAATGGGAAAAAGAAAGTCAGAAAAAAAACACATTTTTAATTTACCAACTAATAAATCAACAACATCTAAAATATTTAATAAAATGATAAAGGAATCTGGTTTAAATAAAAAAATTAGGATGGGTGATGCAATTCATACTTTTGCTCATAATTTGTATAAAGAAACAAAAAATATCTACCTGATCTCTTCTTACCTAGAACACAAGTCAATAGAGATTACAAAATCAAAATATAATTATATGGAAGAGGACACATATTTAATAGAGAATAATCTACTAAGAGATAATAGTTTAACAAGACATAAATTTAAGAGAGGAAAGTTATTTAAAAAGGGAAGACTACTGTCCTATAAACAGGATACAATATAGGATACATTTATTATAAATGTAGTGTATGTTATTTAAACTCATATAATATGATACAGAAAATAAAAAAACAAATTACATCAAGTTTAATTATGGTAAGGCCCAGGCACTTTAACTTTAATCTAGAAACTGCCAAAAACAATCACTTTCAAAAAGAAGAAAAAATATTATCAGACGAAAAAATATTAAGGAAAGCTATAAAAGAATTCGACAACTTAGTTGACAAACTATTAAAAAATAAAATAAATGTCACCGTCATTGATGACAGAGAAGATGTAAAAACAACTGACAGTGTCTTTCCTAATAACTGGATTAGTTTTCATCAAAATGGTTTAGTATTCATCTATCCTATGTTCTCAGAAAATAGAAGAAAGGAAAAAAGACTAGATATATTAGAAAAACTTAATGAGGATTATGAAATAAAAAAAGTTATTGACTTTTCTTCATACGAGGACAAATCTGTTTTTCTAGAAGGGACAGGAAGTATGATACTTGACAGACAACACAAAATATGTTACGCATCAATCTCAGAAAGAACAAATAAAATAGCCCTTAAAGATTTCTGTGAAAAAGCTTCTTATGAGCCAATAATTTTTAAATCTTATCAAAAAGTAGACGGTAATAAAAAACTTATTTACCACACAAATGTAATGATGTGTGTTGCAGAAGAATATGTTTTAATTTGTCTAGATTCAGTTCATAGTAAGGATGAGAAAAAAAATATCATAACTTCTATCCATAAAACAAAAAAAGAAATTATTGAAATTAGCGAAAAACAATGTAGCTCCTTCGCAGGAAATATGTTGCAGGTCTCTAATATAAATAATGATAAATTCTTAGTTATGAGTAACTCTGCACATGACTCATTACAGGAAAAACAAAAAATTAGATTACTAAAATACAACAAGATAATTCATAGCAATTTAACATTAATTGAAAAATTAGGAGGTGGAAGCGCAAGGTGTATGATTGCTGAAAATTTTCTTCAAAAAAAATAATATTGTAAATTGTAAGAAATAAAATAAAGAAATGAAAAAAGCAATACTAACCAAAAAAGCACCATTACCAATTGGACCATATAATCAAGCAATAAACTATGATAACATGTTATTTGTTTCTGGTCAAATACCTCTAGATCCAGTAAGCAATGAACTAGTTGAAAGCGGAATTAAAGATGAAACCAACCAGGTTATGAAAAACATTGAAGCAATTCTTAAAGAAGCTGGTATGGATTTTGATGATATTGTTAAAACATCAATTTTTTTAAAGGATATGGATAATTTCAAAATAGTTAACGAAACATATGGAAATTATTTTGAAGGTATCATCCCTCCTGCACGAGAGACAGTTCAGGTATCTAAACTCCCCCTTGATGTGAATGTAGAAATTTCATGCATTGCAATTAGAAAATAGATGTCTAATAATATTAGGTTAAGGTTTGCACCAAGTCCAACAGGGCCTCTACATATTGGAGGACTTAGGACGGCTCTTTATAATTTTTTAATTTCAAAAAGTCTAGGTGGAAAATTTATAATTAGAATTGAAGACACGGACAGAAACAGGTTTGACCAACGAGCTGAAAAACATATTCTTGACTCCCTTGATTGGTGTGGAATCATTCCTGATGAAGGGCCATTAAATGGAGGGGATTATGGACCATATAGACAGTCTGAAAGAAAGGAAAACTACCGACAAAGAATACAAGAATTAATTGAAAGTGGAGATGCATATTATGCGTTCGACAAAACTGATGAATTAGACGACCAAAGAAAGGAAAGTGAAAAAAAGGGAGAAACTTTCATATATAACTGGGAGAATAGAAAAAATTTTAAAAATTCATTTACCCTAAGTGAAGAAGAAATAAAAAATTTAATTTCAAAAGGCGACTATGTTGTTAGGTACAAAACTTATAATGAAGGAGAACAAAATGAAATTGTAGTTTCGGATGAGATAAGAGGTGATATTAAGGTGAATTTAAAATTATTAGATGATAAAAAAATATTTAAAAAAGATGGTATGCCAACATACCATTTTGCAAATGTTGTTGATGATTATGAAATGAAAATTTCACATGTTGTTAGGGGTGAGGAGTGGCTACCATCTCTTGCTCTACATTTCCTTCTTTACAAATCATTTAATTGGAATCCTCCAAAATTTGCTCATTTACCTTTAATACTAAAACCAACTGGAAAAGGAAAACTAAGTAAAAGAGATGGTGAGAAATATGGTATTCCCGTATACCCAATAACCTGGGAGGATTCATCAAAAAAATTTGAAGGGTTTAGAGAGGTTGGGTTTGAAAATAGTTCTTTAATAAATTTTATAAGCTTAATAGGATGGAACCCAGGAGATGAAAAAGAAATTTTTTCATTAGATGAATTAATCAAAGCATTCGATATAAAGAGAATAATAAAAGGTGGTGCAAAATATGATTATGACAAAGCAATATGGTTTAATCAGGAACACCTTAAAAAAATTACATCAGATGACATATATAAGGATTTAGAAAAGGAGATAGATAAAAATGAATTAGTCAATGAGAAAAAAATAACTACATTAATATCACTAGCGAAAGAAAGGGTGAATTTTAAGAAAGAGATATTTAACGAGTGTCTGAATATAATATCCTACGCAGAAGGTGATATATTAGGAAATATGAAAAAAATTAATTTTACAGACCATATATTAAAAACTATAAAAGGTTTTATAAAGAGTTTAAAAGAATCTAAAAATATAAATTCTGTAGAATTAAAAGAAAACTATTTTAATCAACTAAAAGAGAATAATATTAAAATTGGGGATGGAATGAAATCACTTAGAGTGATGATGACAGGTAAAATTTCAGGGCCTGATCTATTTACAATATTAGAAATAATTAAAAGAGATATTTTAATAATCAGATTAGAAAAAAGCATAAAAATAATAAATGATTAAAATAGGAATCACAAAAGAAAACGATAAAATAGGAGATGTAAGAACTCCACTTAGCCCTAAACAATCAAAAGAGATTAAAAATAAAACTGGTTTTAATGTTGAAGTTCAAGGAAGTAAAATAAGATGCTTTAGTGACGATGATTATATGAAAGAAGGAATTGATGTTGTAAATAATTTAAATAAATCTGATTTCATATTTGGGATTAAGGAAGCAGATGAAAAAAAACTGATAAAAGATAAGACATATTTTATGTTTTCTCACACAATAAAAAAACAACCACATAACAGAGGTCTTCTACAAAAAGTTCTACAAAAAAAAATTAGACTTATTGATTATGAATGTTTAAAAAAAGAAGGTAAAAGAATAGTTGCTTTTGGAAAATATGCGGGTATAGCTGGTGCATATAATACTTTAATGGCATATGGGGAAAAAATTAAATTATTTAATCTTAAACGTTTATCGCATTTTAAAAATAAAAAAGAACTTTACCTCTTCTCAAAAAAAAATCCTGTAATTAAAAAAATTAGAAGTTTAATTATAGGAAATGGGAGAGTAGCAAAAGGAGTAATAGAACTTTTAAATAGTTTTGGATTTAATAATGTAACTATTGAAGAATACAAAAAAGACTTAGAAAAGGGACCAGTTTACTGCATATTAAAGACCAAAGATTATATAGAAAATATTTCAGGAAATAAATTTTCAAAAGCAGACTACTATAAAAAACCTGAAAAGTATAAATCAAATTTTTTGCAACTAATAGACAAAACAGATATGTTAATAAATGCATCTTATTGGGACCCGAGATATCCAAGGCTGTTTGAAGAAAAAAATGTTGATAATAATTTCTCAATTAAGGTAATTGGTGATATAACATGTGACATTAATGGATCAATACCTCTGACAAAATTTGCCTCAACTATAAAAAAACCATTTTTCGATTATTGTATTAAGTCTAGAAAAATTATCAAACCATTTAGTAAGGGTAAGACAGTAACAATGATGACTATAGATAATTTACCTTCAGAGCTCCCAAGAGATTCTTCTAACTACTTTGGGAGAATTCTAATGAAATACTTAATCCCATTTTTAAAGGAAAGAGGAAATAAAATTATAAATAGAGCTACAATAGCAGAGAAGGGGTCTCTTACAAAAAGATATGAATATTTGAGAGATTATATAAGTTAAATTTTTACAGAATTTAACAATTTATAGAATTCGTCTCTTTTATTATATATGTTAAAGTCACCTCCGTACATTTCCGTTATTGTTGAACTGGAGTAATCCTTAATACCACGAGAGGAAACACATAAGTGTTTTGCCTCTATCACTACCATTACGCTGTCGGTGTCTAGTACATCCTTTAACTCATTATAGATCTGTGTCGTCAATCTCTCTTGAACCTGAGGTCGTTGTGAGTAGTACTTTACAATTCTATTTAATTTGGAAAGTCCAATAACCTTACCGCTAGATATATAAGAGACGTGAGCCTTACCTGTAATAGGTAAAAAATGATGCTCACATGTTGAATTAAGATTTATATTTTTTTCAATAAGCATCTTATTGTAATTGTACTTATTATCAAAAAGAGAAATTTTGGGCTTGTTTTCTGGATCTAGACCACTAAAAATTTCTTTGACAAACATCTTAGCTACTCTGTATGGCGTACCATTAATACTATCATCGTTAAGATCTAAGCCAAGCTCATCAACTATTTTTCTAAAATGTTTTTGAATATTTTTAATTTTTTCGTCATCAGATTTATCAAACGCATCCTTTCTAAGTGGAGTATTAAGAGAAAAAAACTCATGATTGTCACCAATTAATTCTATTTTTTTTGTGTCCATATTAAATTATTTATACATCTTTTATACTTAAAAATGAGAAAAATGTTACTTAGACTCATGTTTAACTTTTCCAAGTATCTCTCAATGTTACTGTTCTATTAAAAGTTAATTTATCATTTTTAGAATCCAACTTAAAATAACCTTTCCTCTGAAATTGATAATAATTATCAAAGCTAACATTTTTAATACTAGATTCAGCACATACATTTTTAACTTTAATTAATGAGTTTTCATTAATATGTGATTTAAAGTCAACTTCTTTATTTTCATCAGGTGATTGAATTTTGAATAACCTATCGTATAAGTTTACATTGATAATTTCATGATTATTTTTATCCACCCAGTGAATAGTTCCCTTTACTTTTCTCAAACTCTCGTCAGTACCTGATCCACTCCTAGAATTTGGATCATAGGTGCAAAATATTTTAGTGATTTTACCATTTTTATCTTTTTCAACTCTATCTCCCATTATTATATATCCATTTTTCAGCCGTACCTCTTTACCTATTGAAAGTCTAAAATACTTCCTGTTAGATTCTTCCTTAAAGTCTTCTCTTTCTATATATAAATTTTTTGAAAATGAGACCTCTCTATTTCCGTAAGAGCTATCCTCTTGATTATTTTCTGCAGTTAACATTTCATTTTTACCTTCTGGGTAGTTTATTATTTCTAGTTCTACCGGATCTAATACAGCCATAAGCCTGTAAGCTTTCTTATTTAATACCTCTCTTGTACAAAAATCAAGAAGTGCAAAATCTATAATGTTTTCTCTTTTTGACACTCCTACTTTATCACAAAAGTTTCTTATTGCATCTGGCGGAATCCCCCTTCTTCTCATCCCTGATATTGTAGGCATTCTTGGGTCGCTCCACCCATCTACCACATTAGACTCAACCAATTCTAATAACTTTCTTTTACTCATTATTGTATAAGAAATATTTAATCTGGCGAATTCCCTTTGTTTAGGAAGTAGCTTTTTTTTCTTTGGAATATTTTCTATAAACCAGTCGTATAATTCTCTATGCACCTCAAACTCTAATGTACAAAATGAATGAGATATATTTTCTATGTAATCAGATTGTCCGTGAGCCCAGTCATATGTTGGATATATGACCCACTTATCTTTTGTCCTGTGGTGCTCATGGTTAATAATTCTATACATTATTGGATCTCTCATATGCATATTTGGAGATTCCATATCTATCTTGGCTCTTAGTACACATTCACCAGGTTTAAAATGATTGATCTTCATTTTATGGAATAAATCTAAATTTGTTTGGAGATCTCTCTCTCTATAGGGACTATTTGTTCCTGGTGAAGACGGAACACCTCTCTGTTCAGCTATCTTGACTTGATCTTGGTCATCTACATAAGCTTTACCTTCCCTTATAAGATGAACTGCCCAGTCATACAACTGATCAAAATAGTTAGAGGCATAACACTCTTCATCCCAATTAAAACCCAACCATTTTATATCATTTTTGATAGAATCAATAAACTCTATATTTTCTTTCTCAGGATTAGTGTCATCAAACCTTAAATTAACAGGAGAAGAAAATTCTTTACCAAAACCAAAGTTTATACAGATAGACTTAGCATGTCCAATATGCAAATATCCATTTGGTTCAGGAGGAAACCTAAACTTAAGATTTTTCTCGTCGAAACCTTCTCTTAACTCACTTCTTATAATTTGATCTAGAAAATTTTCACTCTTCCCTACCGATTCAATATGATTCATCAACTGAAATTATAAAGTACTATCATCTTTTATAACCTTTTCTGAAAGGCTTTTTTTAAATTTTTTTAAATTTTCTGCTATTTGAGAATTAGAAATACTCAGAATTTGAGCTGCAAGAATACCTGCATTTTTTGCCCCGTCTAAGGCAACAGTTGCAACGGGAACCCCTGAAGGCATCTGCAAAATAGATAAAATAGAATCCCAACCATCTATTGAATTTCTTGATTTAATTGGTACACCAATTACTGGAAGGTTAGTATTAGATGCAACCATACCAGGCAAATGAGCGGCTCCACCTGCTCCCGCAATAATGACACCAATTCCATTTCTGGAAGCCTTTTTTGAGTAATCCATCATCTTATCAGGTGTCCTATGAGCGGATACAATATGAACCTCATACTCTACTTTTAATTCTTTCAAGATATTAACTGCCTTTTCCATTACGGGATAGTCCGATTTGCTCCCCATTATAACTCCTACCTTATTCATATTTATTCAGATTTAACTTTAATACTATCTTTTAAATACTTTGCAGTATCGTATGCTTCCTCAAATTTATCACAAATTATTGTCACATGTCCCATTTTTCGGTTAGGTCTTGTATGTTCTTTTCCATATATATGTAGACTAGCATTTTTTGATTTGAAAACATTATCTAAGTTTTCATAACTAACCTTACCTTCATAACCACTATCACCTACGATATTAAGCATGATGGCTGTCCCAGAGTGTTTTGTGTCTCCAAGTGGTAAATTAAAAATAGACCTTATATGTTGCTCGAATTGAGAGGTCAAACATGCCTCAATAGAATAGTGACCACTATTATGGGGTCTGGGAGCTAATTCATTAACTAGAACCTGGTCACCCTTTAAAAACATCTCAACCGCTAACACTCCAACGCAATCTAATTTCTCAGATAACTTAACTGCCAATTCTTGGACTTCTCTTTCTATCTCTTTATTAATGTCAGCTGGACTTATTACAAACTCCACCTGGTTAGATTTCTTATTAAATTCCATCTCAACAGCATTAAAGCATTTAATATCTCCTCCTACATTTCTTGAGACTATAACACTGATTTCTTTATCAAAAGGAATATTTTTCTCAATAATCATTTCAGTATCAGGAAGGTTTTTAATATCTGAAGAGGTATTTAAAAGTTTTACACCAAACCCATCATATCCAAATTTTGTCTTTTTCCACACACAAGGAAATTCTATCTCATTCTTATCAATAGATTTTGAAAACTCTTTTAAGGAATTAAAAAATTTGAAAGGGGCTGTCGGGATATTATTTTCCTGGAAAAAAGTTTTTTGTAAATTTTTATCTTGGATAACTCTAAGGGTTTTTGATTTCGGGTAGACCTCTTTTCCTATCTTCTCTAGCTCCTCCAATGCTTCTACATTAATATGTTCAATTTCAAAAGTGATGACATCATTCTTCTTTCCAAAATCTAGAATTGTTTCAAAATCATTTATATCTCCTAAAATAAAGTTATCACACTGTTTTTTACATGGTGAGTCCTTATTTGGGTCAATTACAGATGTATATATATTCATTTTATTACATTCTGCTAAAAGCATCTTTCCCAGTTGTCCACCTCCTATTATACCGAGTTTTTTATTTTTTAGTTGTGAGCTCATTACCGCAAAAATACATCAAATTCTATGTAAATTAAGAATTAACATTCCACAGAATTTATGATGAAATAAAATGATTGAGAAGTTATTTTTTAAAATATTCTTTAAGATCATCTAAAGAAATATTCCCATCATAAAAAGCTCTTCCAAATATGACATTTTTGATACCAATATTCTTGAGTTTGTTTATATCACTCATATTTCTAATACCCCCACCTGTAATCATATTTACCTGAGGATATTTTTTAAGAATCTTCTTATAGAGACTGAAAGGTGGACCTTCTAGTGTTCCGTCTTTTGAAATATCAGTAACTTTTATGTTTTTAAGGCCTTTATTATAAAAATATTTTATGTGATCAAGTGGATCAATTTTTGTCTGATATTTCCATCCATTAACTCGTAAATTGTTTTTCCATATATCAACTGCCATAACTATTTTCTTAAAACCCCACGTTGTCAAACAGTTCAGAAATATATTTTTGTCATATACAGGCATGCTTCCCATTGTAACCATATTAGCTCCATTTATGAATGCATTACTTACGTTTTCACTTGTTCTTAGTCCACCTGAATAATTAATTTTAATATCTGAAAATTGTGAAATCATCTCAAGTAATATAAAATTGTTTTTTTCGTGCATCTTCGCAGACCCGAGATCAACAAAATAAACTTCTTTTATACCTATATCCTCAAAACTCCTAACTAGATCAATTGGGCTCTCATGGTAGAATTTTAAAGTTCTGAAATCTCCAGATTTAACTTTGACTACTTTATTATCTTTTATATATATGGATGCAATTAAGTTCACTCTCATTATTAACTAAAAAAATATTCAGATGCAAGTATTTAATCTAAAATTAACAACTTAAAGCCAAAGCCATGAATAGTCTTTAATTCTATTTTTTTATCTTCACTAAGATATTTTCTTAATTTAGCTATATAAACGTCCATACTCCTGGCATTATAATAAGAGTCATCACCCCAAATTTTCATAAGTGCTAGACTCCTATCGACCTCTGAGTTAATATTTTCACAAAAAAGTTTTAATAACTCATTTTCTTTAGTTGTTAAATTATATTCGATACCAGAATTATCTATAAGAAGGTTTTGATTATGCAAAAAAGTATATGAACCGAGAATAAATTTTTCTTCCAAATCCTTTTTCTCAACCTTAATTGATCTCTTAAGCACAGCATCCATTCTCAAAAGAAGCTCTTCAATACTAAATGGTTTTGTTAAATAATCATCAGCACCGATATTAAAAGCCTTTACTATATTATCCTTCTGAGATTTTGCGGTGAGAAAAATTATAGGAATGTCTTTATTCATTTTTCTTATATCCTTAGCTAAGGAAAAACCATCTTTTTTTGGCATCATTATATCTAAAATAACGATATCATAATTGTTATTTGTAAAAAATTCTAAACCTTTCTCTCCATCTTCAGCTAATTCTACAACAAACTTTTTTGAGGTGAGGTAATCTGTCAAAACCTTTCCTAAATTTTTATCATCCTCTACAACTAATACACTATTATTCATAATCAAATTTTAATGTGAAAACAGAACCATTACCGTATTTACTTTTAACTACTATACTAGCTCCCAATTTATTAACAATATTTTTTACGTAAGAAAGACCTAATCCAAAACCTTTAACATTATGGATGTTCCCCTGAGGTTCCCTATAGAATTTATCAAAAACCTTATCTATATTGCCTTTTTTAATTCCAATGCCATTATCTCTGATTGAAACCTTTAATGATGAAGAATTATTACTTGATTCAATAATTATAATAGGTTTGTCCTCTGAGTACTTGTAAGCATTCTCAATCAGATTATTAAAAACATTAGTTAGGTGGTCTTTATTACCTTTAATAACTGGGTTATCTGCATTAAGTTTTTTGATTATCTTGCCTTCTTTTTTTTCAACTTTAAAGTTGAATATATTAACTGACTCATTAATTATATCATGAATATTAACTTGGTGTCTATCTAACTTATAACTTTCCTTCTCAGTCCGAGCAATGTTAAGAACTCTCTCAACTTGGCTTGCCAACCTTTTATTCTCCTCATCAATTATATTAACATAATCATCTTTATTATTTTTATTATCAATCATAGCTTCACATGCAAGAGATATTGTTGAGATAGGAGTCTTTAACTCATGAGTCATGTTATCAATAAAATCATTTTTGATATCGGAAAGTTTTTTAAGCTGAAATGCTTTTACAATAACATAATAGAAAGATAATGCTATTAGAATTATGAATAAAAAAGAGAAAATTAGACCGTATATATTATTATCTCTCAAATAATTCTCTTTGGATGGAAAATTCAAAAACAAAACTAGATTTGAGTCAATCAGATCATTTTGAAATAGACTGATCGAAAACTTTGATTTAATAACATCTGCATCATCAGTATTAGATATTAAAATACTATTTTTTTCTTCATCAAGTATTAGGTAGTCATAATCGATTTTAATATTCTTCTGTTTCAAAGTCGTCTTAATAAGTTTATCTATAGACTTCTGATTTAATTTAGTCTTTATATTTCTGTCTCCTGTTAGTAACTTATTTAATATAATTTGTATCATTTCAGATCTATCAAGTACCTTATTTATTTGTTTTTGTATCGAAGTATCTACAGTAATCTCATTAAAGTCTTCAACCAGAATTGAGGCATTTATATTATCCTCAGAATCAATACCATCTACGCTACCAGATTCCAGATCAAACTGTAGAGAATTTTGTGTTGATTCAATACCATCTTTATCTATAGTTCTTTTATTAAAAACACTTTCTATAAGCTCTACCCCACCTGTCTCATTACTTCTACTAATTTTAAAAGTAGCTTGAAGGTTATCTCTTGTCAAATTAATTATCTCCCGCTCTTCTAATTTTTGATTAATTATAAATAAGACATCATTTATGTCTTTATCAAATCTCTCATCACTTAACTCATCGATCTGGGAAATCCAGCTAAATTGTACTAGTAGAATTGATACCAATGAAATTGCAGTTAACACAACTATCAGTAAAAATTTATTTTTATCCATTATACAAATCTACTGAAAGAAAATTTTTGATATTAAATCATGATAAATTTTAAGTAATTTTAACAAATGGGTCATTAACTCAGTTGGTTCAGAGTGCTACCTTGACAGGGTAGAAGTCACTGGTTCGAATCCAGTATGACCCACAAATAAGATAACTTAAACAGTAAGGCTACATCGAGCCATAAGGGAGAGATGAATGGTGTAAAATTATTTTTAGAGATTCACCTTCTCTCTTGTAAACAAAGGAATATTCAACTTTAATTTTTATACCTTTCAGATCTGTGAAAAAATAATTACCCATAGCTATACCTACATTATCAACTAGGTTTATACTATCATTTTTAAACTCGACATCAAGCCATGGTTTTAAAGCAAAACCAGAATCCTCTGGAAAATCTGTATTATTTCCAATAAAATAAGAAAGAGCCGAATCAAAATCATTTCTAAATTGAAACTCAGATGCCTTTGTAGGTTTAAATTGTACAGTTCCATTTTTAAAATCGTAGAGAGAATTAATAAAATCAGTTGCCAATTTTTTTGATGTAACAATATCTCCCTTAGACTTACCGAGCTCAACTATACCCTTTGCCCATTTTTTTTGATAAATATTTATTAAGTCTTTCACTAGAATGTAAGTTTTTAGTTAATAAATTTTATTTAAATTAAATTAATACATTTTTATAACAACTAACAATATTAATTAATTATGAATAAACCATTAACCAATATTATTTTATTACTTCTTCTAATATCTTGCAAACTACAGAGACAATTTTTGCCACTAAAAATTAATGAAACTTCAGGTCTCGAATATTATGATGGCAATTTTATAACACACAATGACTCAGGAGGTGAACCTGTTCTATATGAGTTTAATAAAGATGGAATAATTATTTCTGAATATGAAATCGAGGGTTGTGGAATAAATAATGACTGGGAAGATATAACATCAGATAATAAGAATTTTTATATTTCTAATTCTGGTAATAATTTTGGCACTAGAGAAGATCTTGCTGTGTTAATTATTGATAAGGAAAGTGACTTTAAATGCAAAGGTCAAATTCAATATAAATACAAAAACCAAGTCAAATTCAAGAGTAGAAGCAAACACCCATACGATTCTGAAGGAATAATATCTGTCGGTGATGAATTAGTTATTTTTTCAAAAGACAGACAAAATTTAGTTACAAAATTATACATCTTACCTAAAGTGGCTGGTTCTTACGAAATCGAACCATTCCATTCTTACGATGTAAACTCATTAATCACTGGAGCAGATTATGATGAAACCCTAAAATTAGTATCACTCGTAGGGTATGATTTTGTTGAAGATGGTGGTGAGTCAGAAAGTCAATACCTTTACACAATAAGTAACTTTAACATAGAAAATTTAGATCAATCGATAATTAAAAAATATAAAATTCCAGTTGGAAAAGCTCAGATAGAGGCAGTAAAGATAGTCGACGAGTCAACCTTCTGGATTACATCAGAAGATGAGGGTAACGGGTTACCAAGATTATTTAAATTTAAAATATAGAGAACATGGAAGATTTATTAATGGTTAGGACTTTTGGAATAGTGGGCTGCATGCTAATAATATCTACGATAACAGCAAGGCTAAACAAAACTTACGAAACATTTACAGAAAAGCTATTAACAATTTTGGGAGCCTTCGCTTCAATAATTATGGTATGGGTTTTTGGAGATATATATCCTAATAATATTATTGCATGCGTATTTCTTTCAGGGTTTGTAGGTTGGTCTTTAGGCCCTACCATTGGGTACATAGGACAAAAGTTTAAATGGAATAAATTTTTAAAAGATAAAGGAGTGAAAACGAAACAGATAAGTAATAAATCTGGTTTCTGGGGAACAAATAATAATAAGCATTTCGTCTATTATTTTGAAGGTGACGAGAAAAATTATTTTGGATTAAGATCGAAGAAGATGCGCGCACTTGAGGACGATTTCAATAAAAATGTTTTGTCTGTTGATAGTGACCCATACAACCAAGTGTGGCAGAATGTTGTATTCCAGGCAATGTTATCAACTTGTATTGCAGTTTTTACAACGATGTTGGTTGTTTATATATCTCCATACAATTTTAATTTTTTAGGGGTAATCCTTTTGGTTTCTCTAATTGCATTAATAATAATGAGAATCTTAAATGCTTATATATTTAAATCTGCTAAACAGATGCTTTACCAGAGTTATGCTGGCATTGTAATCTTTACACTATATCTAGTATATGATTTTGATAGACTAAAACAGGCTAATATAGCAGGTGATAACTCTTGGGGTACGGCAATTGATATAGCCGTTAACATATACCTTGATATAATTAATCTATTTATTGAATTGCTTATTGCAATGAGTGAAAACCAATAAAAAAGGGCATTTTAAAAAACGCCCTTATATAAATTTTGTAAAAAACTGATTATTTTTTTACCATATCCTGGTACTGGTAGTAGTCACCAACTGGGTACATTACATGTGCATAAGGTGAACCTGCGAACATCACATAAGGCTCGCCAGAATTAAAGTCCGTAGTCATGCCATCTAAAGACGCAGGATCCTTTGGCATCCTCATCAGATGAGGTCCAGACTCTATCCAGTGTCCTTCAGCTGCATCCTCTTTATTGAGGACCATAGGCTTCGTATTATCCTCACCCATATCTCCATGAAGCATCCAAGCGTAACCGTCTTTTGCCATTACCTCTCCAGGAACAGTCCCAGCAAAATATGCACCTATCCACTTAAAAAATTCAGCGTCTCCACATGCAGGCATCGCCTCGTGTGGATCAACCCAACCGTTCTCAGGATCTGACATTCCTCTAGGATTTGCAGGCAAACAAGTCCAACCGTTCGTTCCCTCTCTCAATAATTTACCTCCCATGTCAGGTGGACCGTCGTACACAGCAGCACCTTCTGCAATAAACTCGGGAGCAGCTGTAGAATATGCCCATACCTGCCACTCTACACTTGTGTGTGAACCTTCTGGCTCACCATCCATACTCATGCCCATTCCCATATCAGAATTATTTGATGGTGCAGAGCATGCTGCTACAACAAAAATAGTAGCAATCATTAAATAAAATTTTTTCATCTTAAATCATTTATAAATTATAATATAAGATCAATTTAAGATAAATTTTAAAAAAGGAAAAAAATGTGGGCTTAAATAATTTAACCTGAACATTCACCATCTACCCATGACGTTACCCCATCCCTCCCAGCATAACAAGAGTTTGAATAAGTCACGTTATCACACCCACAAACTGGCTTATAAATTTCTATACAAACTGCATCCTCATCACCACTAGTTTTACAAGGAGATACTGAATCATTAGATTTTTCCGAACAACCAAGTAGAATTAGTGTAAAAAAAAAGAATAGTATGCTTTTCATAATTATATTATTTTAAAGTCAGAAATAGTATAACCAATCTCTTCATCTGCAATCATCTCATCCATATCAAAATATATATCAATAGGAAAACCATATGTTTGGTCAAACTTTAATGTAAATATAAAGGGATCATCTTTCAGTTTTTCATCAATAATATTAAATAGTTCATCAACGGTCTTCACATTCCAATAATCATTATTTAACTGCTCAGGTGTTACTAAATTAGAATTAACTTTTGTTATTTTATTATCTATAACTTCTATGCTGTTGGGTTCTGTATCTAGACAGTAACAGGATACAGTAAGAATATATGAATAAGAGTTAATATTTGAATTATTCCACTTTTTTATAGCGGTTGAAAACTCCATCTCTACTGGATCCAATGTTACAGAGTCTTCAGATGAGCAACCTATAGCAAATAATAAAATTAATATTTTAAGTAAGTTTTTCATTTACAGTAAATATCCAATTATAATAATTTCTAACATTAACATTCACCGTCAGTCCAGGATTTGACTCCATCAATCTCGGCATAACAAGAATTAGAATAGGTATTGTTATCACATCCACATACTGGCTCATAGACTGTTAAACAAGCCATTCCGTCTAAAACATCTGTTTTACATGGTAAAGAAGAGTCGTCATTACAACTAAAACTAAAAATTATTAAAAAGGTAAAAAGTATATTTCTCATACTATCTAAACGAATTAAATAATAAAAAATTATTTTAAAAGACTTTTTCCTGTCATCTCATCAGGTAACCCAATACCCATAATATCTAATATAGTAGGAGCAATATCACCTAACTTTCCATCATTTAAATTTCTCTTATTATCTGACACATATACTATTGGTACTAAGTTAGTAGTGTGATATGTGTGAGGAGACCCATCTTTATTTATCATTACATCTGCGTTACCGTGGTCAGAAGTCACAAGAACTTCGTAATCATTTTTGATTGCAGTAGAAACTATTTTAGATACCTCTCTATCAATAACCTCACACGCTCTTACAGTGGCATCGATACTACCTGTGTGGCCTACCATGTCGGGATTAGCAAAATTCAAACAAGCAAAATCAAATGATTTTTTATTTATTTCATCTATAAATTTTTTAGAGATTTTTTCAGCACTCATCTCTGGCTGTAAATCATATGTTGCAACTTTTGGCGACTCACAAAGAATTCTCGATTCATTTTTGAAAGGCTTCTCCCTGCCCCCTGAAAAGAAAAAAGTAACATGAGGATATTTCTCCGTCTCTGCAATTCTTAACTGAATTTTATTTTTGTTAGATAAGACTTCACCTAACGTATTTGACAAATTTTCTTTGTCGTAAAGTACAGAGATATTTTTAAACTCATCATTATAGTTTGTCATTGTCATATACCTCAAATTCATTTTTTTCATTCCGTGAGAAGTCAAATCATTTTGAGTTAAAACCTCAGAGAGTTCTCTCATCCTGTCAGACCTGTAATTAAATGAAAAAAGTACATCGCCTTCTCCTAAGACACCAACCGGTTTGTTGTCTTTGTGGCATACTATTGGCTTGATAAACTCATCTGTAACATTATTATCATGTGATGCTTCTATAGATTTTATTATGTCTTCACTGGCTACACCTATACCCTTGGTCATCGAGTCAAATGTTAACTTAACCCGCTCCCATCTCTTATCTCTATCCATTGCATAATACCTCCCACTCACTGTTGACAGGTTAATATTTGTTCCAGAGATATAATCTAATAATTTATTAAACTCTCCAATCGAATCCAGTGGCCCAGAATCTCTTCCGTCTGTAAATAGATGTAAATTAACCTTCAATTCATTAAACTCTCTCAGAAAATCTAGTACGTAATAGAGATGATCTGAATGCGAGTGAACTCCTCCCCTAGATAGAAGGCCCATAACGTGGAAATCTTTATTATTTTTTATGGCGTATTCGACAGATGACAGAAACTCTTTTATCTCTCCAATACCTTTATCTGCTAGAGACTTATTCAGCCTGATGAGATCCTGATCCACTACTCTGCCAGCACCTATATTCATATGGCCAACTTCTGAATTTCCCATCTGACCATCGGGTAGTCCCACGTCAACCCCAGAAGCGGAAAGAGAAGCTGATGGATAATGGTCAATTAAATGATCATAAAATGGTGTGTTTGATTTATGAATTGCAGAAACATCTGGATCCTTACCAAGACCCCAGCCATCCATAATTAGAAGAATTACTTTTCTAGACATATCATGTAAAATTAATTATTGTTTTTAAGTATTTATATTTACAGTTAAAAGATTTATAAATGATAAAACATTCACTTATTTTATTTTTCTTACTTTACTCTAAAGAAGTCAATGATTTACAGAGCATAATAGAATCATTTGACGTCATGAACTCCGATGAAATTGTTAATTTTTTTGATAGTAAAACTCAGATAAATATAGAAGGTAACTTATATCAAGAAAATAATTATAAGAGCTCATTGATACTTGATAGTTTCTTTAATGATAACGACATATCTTCATTTAATATCATCCATAAAGGAGATTCTGAAGATAAATTAATTTATCTGTTAGGTGAATATTTATCTAGTGATAAAATTTATAAAATTCTTATATTCGTGGACGAAAGTGGTGAAGAGTTAAAAATAAAAGAAATTAAAATAGACCAAAGAAAATGATTGTAAGAACTAAAAAATTTAAAATGGATAAAAGTCTATACATAAAAAAAGGCTTTTTCAATTTGCTCAAGGAACAGTGGTGGGTATTTTTAATCTACATATCTCTCTGTTCAATAAATTTTTTCATCCCCTCAATATGGTGGATAATAGGTGCTAGTATAGCACTCTTTCTTTATATATTATTCTGGCTAATTCAATTTTTTGGAGTAACTCAAGTAGAACAGAGTAGCTATATGTTTGATAGATTATCCTATGAGATCTCTAGTAGCCAGCTCATGATGAAAATAAATAATAAACAAGGGATGCCAATTAAGTGGGAGACCATAAAGAGTGTAAAAGTTTTAAATGACTGTTTCCTGTTTAAACTTAATATAGTCCAATATATTGTTTTTCCTTTCAAAGTATTTAATAATGAAAATGAGATAAGGTTCATCAAAAGTATTCTTAGCAGGAAGGGTTATGTCAAGTAATGAGGATGGGAAATATAGGGAAGCGGTAGAGCTAAGCCTTAGATTCTGTGGCTACAGGGAAAGGTCAAAAAAAGAAATTAAAACCAAACTCCAGTCAAAAAATTACACTCTACAACTAATAGAAAAGGTCATAAAAAGACTGGAAGAAATTGGCGCATTAGATAATTTGCGTTTTGCCAGAGCATTCTCAAGAGGAAAAAATAAAAGCAATAGATGGGGAAAGGTCAAAATAAGAAATCATCTGTTCGAAAAAGGATTGGACAACTTTGAGATAGAAGAGGGCATAAATAGTATCGACGAGAAAATATACTACGAAGTTCTTAGAAAGAATATAGAGATATATACTAGGAAGAATAATAAGCTAGATAAAAATAAACTCATAGCACACCTACTATACAAAGGATTCTCATCCGATGAAATTTTCAAGTCTATTGAACAGCTGACCTAGAAATACAAAAAATATTTGTCATAGCTCTAACTAGAATTCCAAGAATAAGAAGGACTAAACTCTCATTTAAATTCTGAGGGATAAAATTCCACATAAGAAAGAGTGCTATCAGAGACGAAGCATACAAAATCAGATAGTTTATCAAGAACTTCTTAGATAAAATTTTAATAAATAGAAAGGATATTAAAATATTTGAAGGCAGAGCCCAAACCAAGTTAAAATTACTACCCGAAAGGTGATCCGTGAATAGCCACAAGTAAGATAATAGCAGCCCAATTAAGCCTGTGGAAAGGAAAATAAAAAAATCGATTAGGTTATATGATATGTCATACTTAATCTGCCTAAAAGAGATAGTTAGAATAAATATGAAAAAAATGAAAAAAATTATATTAGGGGTGAGAAAGTTTCCTCTAAATTCTTCTATAGTATTAGGGTTAAGTATAACAGTTTCTTTAATCAGTTCATTACTTTCACTCGTACTTGCATTTTTCAGAGATTCAAAAAGGAAATCAGGAATAAACATTTTATCCTGGAAAGAAATAACTTCATCAATTTCAGGGCCTAAGCATATGTCAATTCCCAAATCCCCCCAGAGATTATTCTTTAGATACATGTCCATTAAATTACGGAAAGATACATCACCAGGTACCTCTGAGAAATTTAGCTGATCTCCAATTACCTCAGATAATATATCTCTAATTTTTGTGGCACAATTGTCATAGACATAGTTATACAAATAATTAGCATTCTCAGGTAGAATATTTTGTTCCAGATAATTATAAAGTAATATTTCTTGAGATTGGTCAAGGTTTAGTAGCTGTTCTTTTACAAACCTTTCTTGGTCTATATAGTAGTTTTTTGCTGCTGGATAACTGTACTTCCCCACCTTATAAAGCAACCTCCCATTTAAAAAATTTAAATAAAAATTTGGCTGATCAAAATCAAATATACCATAATTATAGAAGTAATCTTCTCCAGTATTTTTGTTAAAATATCTAATACCACTGTGTCCAAAGGCACTATAGAGTTCATTCTCGTAGGGACCTATGGTTATAATAGAAAAACCACTTTGCTCATTATCATTTGAAAAGGATGAGAGAAAAGTAAAACAAAATAATATAGCTATATAGATTTTATGCACCTTCAATAATTATAACAATTTCACCTTTAATATTTTTTTCATTTAATTTTTGGCTAACATCACTCAATTTACCTCTAATATTCTCTTGATGAATCTTAGTCAACTCTCTAGATATACTCACCTTCCTCTCCTCTCCAAATACATCAATGAGTTCTGATATCAATTTTTTTATCCTATAAGGAGACTCATAGATTATTATAGATCTCTTCTCTTCTTTTAAAAATTTAATTCTAGTGGCTCTGCCTTTCTTCTTTGGAAGAAATCCCTCGAATACAAATTTATCTGAAGATATACCTGAGTTAACAAGAGCAGGCACAAAAGCAGTAGGACCAGGCAAACAATCTACTTCAATATTATTTTTAATTGCCTCTCTAACTATCAAATATCCTGGATCAGAAATTGATGGAGTACCCGCATCGCTTATAAGTGCAACCTGAACACCAGATAGTATTTTATTTATAAATCTATTAACAACCTTGTGCTCATTATGGATATGATAAGAGTGAAGTGGTTTATTGATATCATACTTGTCTAAAAGCTTCTTTGATGTTCTCGTGTCCTCACACAAAATTAGGTCTGATTCTTTTAGTGTCTCAACAGCCCTTAGTGTTATGTCATTAAGGTTACCGATCGGGGTAGGGACCACAGAAAGATAAAATTCCGAACTCATTTTATTTTATCAATTTCTGATGCGAGATCATGGTCTTTTTCTGTAACTATATCACCCATATCATGGGTAGATAACTTTATATTAACCCTATTATAAATATTATAAATCTCTGGGTGATGGTCTTTTTTTTCTGAAATAACTGCTACCTTATTGATAAAATCAATAGCACTATTAAAGTCATCAAATACAAAATCTTTTTCTAATTTATTTTCTTTTTCTTTCCACATTTAGAGAGATATTATATCATCTATTTTAGATGCCTTCTCGTAAATATAAAGTATTTCATCAGCATTTTTCATGATTTTAGATATTGTAACTGATGTGTATTTTCTATTTTTTGATTCTCTTTGAGAATAATCTGAATCTGGCAAAAGGTCCAAAACCTTAGAAATAGATTCTGATTTAATTATAAATTTAAAAGAGTATTCTGCAGGAAAATCATACTCTTCCTCTAGGGTATTTTTAAAACTGACAAGATCAGACATGGACTAAAAAAATTTGTATCGATTATCCTCTATGTCAGAGAAGAATTTGATAGCGTCATCAATCTTTAATGGAATATTAAATCTACTTGTTTGTATTAATGTATTCCTGAAGTCATCATACGTAGATAATGTATCTGG
Source organism: uncultured Flammeovirgaceae bacterium (assembly GCA_913046795.1). Lineage (GTDB taxonomy): Bacteria > Bacteroidota > Bacteroidia > Cytophagales > MED-G16 > MED-G16. The sequence goes on from CAJWTC010000002.1 coordinate 40,944, forward strand.
AATCACCTTTGACTCTAACCCTAGAACTATAATACCACCATCAATTTTAAAAGGACGTGTCAGCTCTCCCTCTTCCATGGAAAATGCAGTGCCAATAGATTCTGGAGAATAACCTACATTTGATAAAGAGTTTTCTGATAAACTAAGTCCAGAAGATCTGTAAATCTCTCCAAGTCCTAAGTTATCTTTCAGGTCCTGTAAGGAGGTATAATCAGAAAGTTTTTCATTTAAATAAGTGAACTTTTTCTCATCGATAATCCTTCTTTTTATTGAATTTTCAACTTCATCAAGATTCTTTGTGCCCTCATCAGTAATCACATTTACCTGTGCGACAATATATCCTTCATCTGTTTCAATGACATCTGAAATATCCTCCTCATACCTATCATCAGCGTACGCCCATATAATAACATTACGCGCATCTTGAACAGGTCCCAAATCTGATGAGTTTTTATCTAAATCGTTAACTGTTCCTCCGGTGATATTTTTCAATTTTATATATGCTGGAAAATCATTCTCATCTGATTTTATATCTAGCTTAAATAATTCAGCAGATCTATAAATATTATTTCTAGTATTATCACTAGGGAGAATATCCTTGGAGATAGTTGTAACATGATACGATGTTTTAGTTTTCGGATATGTTACATAAATAATATGATATCCAAAATCTGACTCTATAATCCTTGGTATTAAGCCAGCCCTATTTCTTGAAAAAACAGCATCCTGAAATGGCTTAACCATAACACCATCAGAAAACCAGCCTAGATCTCCACCATTAGATGCAGACCCATCTTGGCTATAGGTTCGTGCCGTTTCATCAAAATCACTGCCTGACCTAAGAAGGTTTAAAATTCTATTTGCCTCGGACCTAACAGATGTCTTGTTAGAATCATCAAACCTTAGAAGGATATGCTTTGCTCTAGCCTTTTCTTTTAGATCTTTTGTGATTTTAGAAAGTTTTTTTACAGTTATTGCTCCATTAGAATAAGATGGTGGCGTAACAAAACCTACCGACATACCAACTAACTCATCCGGTAATTCGTCAGGATTATACTTTGTGAAGGGGTTAAAACTGTCAGAATTAATTACAGCATATGTGGAGTCATCTATGATATTTCCTGAAAGTAAGTTTTCACGTATACTCCCTATTTCATTTTCGAAAAAACTAGAATCTTCAGCAGAAGGAAGAACAGGAAAGAAAGCATAATCAATAGATCTAGTCTCATCTTGGTTATAATCTGACTTATTTTTATTCAGGTAACTCCTCATCTCACTAGTAGATACATCAAAAATTGTATCACTAATCAAATAAAAAGGAACATAATAGTAAGCAAGATCAATTTGAGACGATGAATTAAAGTATTCAGCTTCAGCATCTAATGAATTATAAAATGTTGATTGAGTAATTAAATTATCATATTTAGACCTTAATCTCATTGGTTTAAGGTTTGATTCAAAAGAATACCAAGCCTGCTGCTGATTAGCGGGTTGGGTAGATAGGTTTTGAAGATACCCAATTACATTATCACGATTAAAACTTCCTGTAGAAGGATCAGAAAATGCTTGGATTATCATTGGATGTATATTGGTGCCCTGTACCATATCTACAGACTCTTTATCTGTGACTGTCAACCCAATCTTTTTGAATTCGTCTACATAGCTTATGTCATTAATTAACCTCTCCCATGCCTGATCTCTAATATCAGAAATTTCTTGTTGGTTAGGAGATCTCCCATTATTAAGGGAGAAATTATATGAAAGTTCTTCATAGACAGTATTAAACTTTAATAAATCAATTTCTTCTCCGTTAATATACCCGACAATATTTCTATTTTGGCCTATAAAGGAACTATTAGGACCTAAAATATCTCCCAGGACAAAGGCAGCAATAGAAAAGCCAACTACAAAAACTAGAAACTTTCCCATCTTATCTCTTAAAGTACTTATTATAGCCATAATATTATATTAGGAATGCAAAATTAAATTTTAATTATCAATTATTTAAATTCTTTCTAAAAAATACGTTATCAATTCTATTGTTATTTATTGATAAAATTTTAATTGTAAAATTATCGTAGTCAATTTTTTCATTTTTTTTAGGTATTTCTTTAGTAAAATTTAAGATAAATCCACCAAGAGTATCATAATCCCCCTCAGGAATTTTAAGGTCATATTTATCATTAAGGTAGTCAATCTCCAACCTAGCACTAAAATTGAAAGAGAGTTTATCTACCTTATCTTCAAGTAAGTTAAGTTCATCAAACTCATCAATAATTTCTCCAAAGATTTCCTCAATAATATCTTCTAAAGTTATAATTCCTGAAGTACCACCGTATTCATCAATTACAACAGCTATATTAATCTGATCTGAAATAAATTTAAGAAGAAGGTCACTTGCAAGATTTGTCTCATTTACGTAATGAATTGGCTTCAATATATCACTAATTTTACTAGGATTAGTAAATAAGGATAAACCATGACAGTAACCAATAACATTATCAATAGATGATTTATAAACAATAACCTTAGTATAACCAGTTTTATTAATAGTTTCTTTTAAATCATTAATAGAATCCTTTTCATCAACAGCAATAATTTCAGTTCTTGGGATCATAAAATCTCTAACCTTAACTGCCTTAAGGTTAAGTGCATTATTAAAGAACTCCGAAACATTTTTTGTCTGAATTTCTTTATCGGAAACAATAACTTTTTTAATGTATTCATTAAGATCTGTTATTTTAAAAGCAGGCCTATCATCTGAATACTTTTGCTTTAAAATATCTTCAATTATAAATTTTAAAATAAATATGACGATCTTAACAATCGGCCAGAAAACAAAGTAAATAAAAATCAATAAAATTGAAAAGGAAGATATCAGTCTATCGGGGTTAATCATAAATATACTTTTTGGAATATATTCTGCGGTAACTAAGACTATAAGGGTTGATATGAATGTCTGAATTATCAAAACAGAAAAATCATTTTTAATAATATCAGGCAGAAAGGAAATTAAAAAAGGCTCCAAAAAATCTGCCATTGCTATACCATAGATAACAAGAGATAGATTTATCCCAATCTGCAGGGCAGCTATAATTTCCGAACTATTGGTATTGATTATATTAAATACCCTTCCAAAAAAACTTTTTGGTGTTGATTTTATTTCAAAGTTTAATTTATCACGTGAGATGTAAGCAATCTCAAGCCCCGAGAATAATCCAGAAAATAAAATACAAATTATAATAAGTAAAATTTGAGATTCAAATTCTAGCATTTAACTCAAAAAATTTATTTTAAAAAAAGTATACAAACCTAAAATATTAAAAAGCAAAGCAAGAGAAAATTTAATTAGTTAATCTTCATCAATCTCAATTATACCAGATGGCTTCAGAATCTCATACTCTGTAAAGTCTTGATTTGAAACCATACCTTCACCTGAGTGAATTTCATTTTCAGACTTAATAGTAACAAATTTATTAGTAGAAAACTTTTCCTCGTTTGGGTACCAAAATAGCTCCTCTGTTCTTAACTCATTCTCTGTATCTATATTATATAATATCACATTACCCTCGGCACGATAAAAATTCTCTTCTGAATTTCTTATAACATAGTTTGCAGAAAACTTAGCCTTTATAGATTTATCCTCCTTAGAAAAAATATCCATTTTCAAACCACTAGGGTAAAGTTCTTTTCCATCATTAAAAACTTGATATAGGTCTGCTTTTAGTGAGAAACGTGTCCTTGCTGAATCTGAAAATGATGTATTAAGGTTAATAACTTCTAAGTCTGGGCCAGAATATTCGATATTCTTCTGACTCAATTCTGTGTTAGATAAGTTACAAGAAGCTGATAATATACTTATTAGTAGTATTAGATATCTATGGTTAGTCATCCGTTTTTTCTTCCAGAATCTCTCTTAAATCTTTTACTATTTGTCTAATTTCATTCTGATCTTTCATAAGCTCAACAATGTAATATTTAAGCTCAGATATTCCAGAGGCATTATTTACAGACTGATTAGAACCGCCAGAAGGTGATGAGGAAATTACATTATTAGTTGTGCCTGGGTTGGTGGATTCATTATTATTAGATGTTAGATTAGCTATCTCTTTTCTCATTTCTTTTATGTCATCTTGTATCGGATTGTTATCAATCTTTTCTACAATTTGCTGATAGGTCTCTACTATTTCTTCTAAGTAATCATCATCAATAGAATAGGATGATTGGTAGTTATTTCCTTTTTCAATGGCTTTTGAGAGGTCCTTTAGCTCTTTTGAAATATTATTATTTCCTTTATTATTAGAGACTTCTTTTCTATCAATATTTAGAATTTCTTCTGCTAATTTTTTTATTTCATCTATCTCCAAAGAAGTGAACTCTTTTAATTCCTCTAAATCTCTTTTAGTCTCGTTTTTAAAATTATTTAACTCTGATCTTGAATCAGCAAGGGCCGTGTTAGCCAAAAGTTGAAGAGAAAAGTTTCTAAGGTCATTCATATCGCTTTTTAATTCTCCAATATAAAAGACAATGCTATCAGCACTTAATTCATCTAAAGGTGAAACTTTTTCTGTATTTTTTTTCTGTAGATTAACATTAGCTAATGTAACTTGTCTAAGTAATTCTGTAGCTATGTCTAAATTTTTTCTTAATTGAATAACTTCATCTGATTCACTCTGATCAATATCTGAACTTGCACTTAAGTTTTTTTCATCAATTAAAGTAGATATTTTATCAAGAAATTCTTCATTATCTAAAACAGAACCATCATCCGAAATTTGAGAAGCAATTTGATCAGATAGAGAAGAAAGATCTGACTGTAGCTCTGAAAACTGATTTGATACTCTGGATATGTCCCTACCCAGAGACATAAGGTTCTCATCATAAATATTAGTATTATCCTGGAGATCAGCCACAAAATCAACATTTGAAGCTAAAATTCCTCTGTCATCAGATGAAAAAGCCTTAGACACAGAACTTAAGGCACCAACCATTATAGCAAAAATCACACTTACCAAGGATAGCTGTAAAGAGAAGTGTGCATAATTTTTACTTTTCTTTTTAAATATATAAACCCAGTAAGAAAAGGCAAGAATCCCTAAAACGGCAAGACCTAAAACTATATCAAAAATATAATTAGAATAAAGAGGAATCAAGAAATCCTGAATGACAAAGGCTATACCAGCGTTAAGAGCTAAATTTTTAGCAAATAACCTCAGAACAGGAACACTTGAAATAAAGTCATCAACATTAAACTTCATTCTCTTTTACTTAATGTTACGTTCTCATTTATCCAACATCCTGTGTTCAAAGATTCCCCAACCTCAAGGTTTTCATTAAAAATTTCTTCCATTGAAGGGAACTGAGCCTTAGCTTGAGCAGCTTTATTATTTAAACCAGCTCTTCTAAACATGTTATAAGCAGCGATAAACACAAGTCTATCATTAACTCTGCTCTTACCTCCTTTACACTCCTCGTATGAGGCCATATAAAGGTTTCCAATAAGTTTATAGGCTTCAGAATTATTTTCAGATGATATAGACATTCTTGCATTATCTCTAGACTTGATCTTATTACCAACTAGAGCATATAGCTGTGCTTTATTTAGATAAATCTCTGATTTCTGTTTAGCGTCATCAGTTGACGAAAGAGCTCCATCATAATATTCAAGAGAACTCTCATAATTCTTAGAAGACAATTCCCTTCCAGCAATGAATTTAGCTATAGCAAAATCTTTCTCATTAGTAAACATTATTTTAGCGGCAGATAATGCAATATCAGAAGAAGTACATTTCCCAGTTATGCTAAGTTGAAATATCTTTTTTGCGAGATTTAAAATTTCATCTGAATATAAAGTTCCCTCGACAGGATTTAAGTTCTCATAATCAGTCTCAATTATTTCATCAGATGGAGACTCAACCAGCTGATTTAACTTTGGACCTAAAGTATTTTCAACAAAATTACAATCCACAGTTATTGTAGCAGTTAAAAGTTTATCAAGATTGTCCTGATATCTTTTTAACCTCTCAACATTTTTAGGGTCATCGGACTTTTTAAAAGAAACAATATTTGATAACCTATCATAAATATCAAGAACTTGATCATCGGATATAGTCTTTGAAGTTAACTTATGTTTTCTAACAATATCCATAAAACCAACGATATTACTATTTCCAAGCTTATTGCCATTTAATTCCAAGGCCTCATTAAACATATTATATAGGTTTTCATATTGTGTCTTGTCAGACCTATAAAATGTATAGGCAAATGTTGACTTCCTATTTTTTACATAAGCCTCCCTGCCAAAATTTTCAATTCTTTTATCAAAAATTGATATAGCTTCTTGTATCAATTCACTTTTTGCGTCTGGATTTTCTTCTTTATCAATTAAACACCTTAATATTTTAACAGCATTTTGATAAATTGAAACATGCAAACCAGGAACATTTTCAATTAACCATCTATTTGGTTCAATTGCTAAATCACAATTACCCTGTTTTAAATAGTCAGTATAAAGGACATTTTTTTCTTCAGCACTAGCCTTATCTTCAGGCCAATTCCATCCCGGTTGAGATTTAACATAGGTATTAGATGAAAATATTATAAATAAAATTAGTAAGTTTCTCATATTTAAATTTAATCAAATTTTCTCTTAATAAACCAAATGTTATTAATTGAACTCCCTATGATGAACTTTAAATAGTTTTCTTTTGCAAGAGTTTTACTTAAGTTACCTCTTGTTCCTAACTCAAAACCAAGGTTAATTCTAGATATTGAACCAATAGGTAATGATAACCCAAATGTTGCTGCTATATTATTTGTTTCCTCTCCATTGATTAAATAAGGAAACCTTTTAAACAAAAGTCCCCCTCTATAAGTTACTCTATTAAAGTATGTATTAACATCTTCTGCATCTGGAATTATTTCAATACCGGTTGATACTTGAAAGTAATTCTTATAATTGTTTTCTTGACCTTCAAAACCTGAATTTTCTTTCCACGGTTGAAACCTAAAGTCAACACCAAAGGAAAGCTTGTCTAAAATCTCATAAGAAACTCCAAAACCAAAATTTTTAGGAATAATATAGTCTCTAATGACATCATTTAAAATTGTATCTACTACCAATACATTCAGAGAATTAGGTATTTTTCTTTCTAATTGAGAAAAGGTTGAAGATTCAAGAGATGTCTTTAAATCATAAATTAAACCAATTTTTAAAAATTTATCTTCATTTATTTCTTTTCTATAAAATAAACCTGTCATTAATGAATAATCGTTGTAGATCGATTCTTCATAATAGTTAGAAAAGAACTGAGACTCATTTGAAATGGTTGAAGAAATATTACTTGATACCTTACCAAAAATATATGTAGCCTTAACGCCAAGGGATAACTCTTTAGTTATCTTGAAACCATTGGACAAATATATTTCGGTAAGCCCGCCAGATCCATCGTAATCATATGTGACAAGTGATGATGTTGGCGATCCGTCTACATTATAAATAACATCTTCGGAAAATAATTTATAATTCATATTACTGAAAGGATTAAATCCAAATGATGCAGTCCACTTGCCAGACTTTAAGACAGGAAAACCAAATCCAATATAATTTATATTCCCATTTCCAATAATATCTTTTGACTCATTATTAACAATTTGTCTTACATCTGAAGCTATTCCCATCTCGAATGTAGTAAACCTGTTATTTACTAAAGCAGCAGGGTTTTGATTATTTAGATGCCAAAATGATCCATTACTAATACCTAACCCTCCCATTGATAAATTATTTGCAAAAGAGTTATCAGAAATCTCTCCAACAGGTACCAATGAACTGAATGGAGTTGTTACCTGGGAAAATGATACTTTAGATCCAAAAAAAAAGTAAATTAGAAAAAAACAAAATAATTTGATACGCATGTGGCTTATCATTAGATTATAACAGGAGCAAAGATGCATTCTTTAATTCATAAATAAAAAATTAAAATAAAGACATGAAAATTAAAAAATTCAATATAATTGGTGTTATGTCTGGTACATCTTGTGATGGTTTAGACATTGCATATTGTTCTTATTGGGAAAATAATGGCTCATGGAATTATAAATTAAAAAATAAATCTTTCGCTGCTTACAATTCTATTATGAGAGATAAACTTTTAAAATCTTCCAAACTTTCATCTTATAATTTAAAAAAATTAGATAACGAGCTAGGTGAATTAATCTCTGAAAGTATACTAAATTTTATAAAACAAAATTCTATTAAGCCATCTCTTATCTGTTCACATGGCCATACTGTATTGCACAATCCAAAAGAAAAGATCACTCTACAAATAGGAAACCCTTTAATAATCTCTGCTAAAACAAAAATGAAAGTAATAAGTAATTTTAGAGAATTAGATGTTTTAAGTGGTGGACAGGGTGCACCACTTGTTCCATATGGAGACAAAAAACTTTTCAGTGAGTATGACTACTGCATCAATATTGGAGGAATAGTAAATATATCTAACCTTAAATCAAAAAAACTGATAGCATACGATGTCTGCCCAGCTAATATTATTTTAAATAAATACTCAAGAGCCATGGGGTTAGAGTATGATGAAGACGGGATCATTGCATCAAAGGGAAATAAATCTAATTCATTATTTACTAGACTAAATGAGATCAGTTATTACAGTCAATATGGGCCAAAAAGTTTAGATATTAATTTAATAGAAAATAAATTTATTCCAATTTTGAAAGGCTATTCAAATGAAGATATTCTATGCACAACAACACATCATATAGCCTACCAAATAAACAAGAGTATAATATCAAAAAAGAGTCACGTATTATTAACTGGAGGAGGGGTTTTTAATAAATTTCTTCTAAAAAAAATCAGATCATATAATAAACAAGATCATAACTTTTTCGTTCCAAATAGTGACATTATTTCTTTTAAAGAAGCAATAATTTTTGGATATTTGGGCTTACTGAGATATTTGAAGTACAAAAATATAGCTAAATCAGTTACTGGCTCAAGATACTCTTCTTCCTCAGGAATTATAGTAGAAAGTAAATTATTTTAATATGTATGAGTTAATGATCGCGGTTTTTGTAATTGGTTATGCATGTATAACTATTGAACATACACTTAAGGTTGATAAAGCAGCCATTGCACTGATTACTGGAATTCTTTGCTGGACAATTTATGTATTTGGAAAGGAAGATATAGTAAAACTCGAAGGTATTAAGGATTATGCTGAAACAGAGTTTTCGAATATTTATCCAGACGAAATTATTGAGACATCAGAAACTATTGGGAAGTCTACAAAAGATATTATACAACATTATGTCACTGAAGTCCAGCTTTTCGAGATACTCTCCGAGATATCAAGTATTCTCTTCTTCTTAATGGGTGCTATGACAATTGTTGAAATTATTGATATTCATGGCGGCTTCAGAGTTGTAACCGACCGAATTAAAACAACAAGTAAGCTCAAACTATTTTGGATACTTGGTTTCGTAGCATTTTTCTTTTCGGCACTATTAGATAATCTTACCGCTTCAATCATAATGGTTTCTCTGACTAGAAAATTTATTGCAGATCAAAAAGATAGATGGTTTTTTCTTGGTATGATAATTATTTCAGCAAATGCAGGAGGTGCCTGGTCACCAATAGGCGATGTAACTACAACAATGCTTTGGATTGGAGATCAGATAACTACTTACGAGGTAATAACTAAATTAATTATGCCAAGCCTTGTCTGTCTAATTGTTCCACTTATAATTATGTCACCAAAGGTAAAAGGTACATTTAATAGACCTGATACAGACAAAATGGAAGTGTCACATCACACTACGGATAAGACAAGAAATATTGTTTTTTATAGTGGTGTAGCTGGTCTACTCTTTGTCCCAGTTTTTAAGTCAGTAACACATTATCCCCCTTTTATGGGAATGATGTTAAGCTTAGGGTTTCTATGGCTTCTGACTGATATTTTACATAGAAAAGATAATAAAGAAGACAAAAGATATTTTTCAGCTTACCACGCACTAGAGAAAATGGATGTGCCAACTTTACTTTTTTTCCTAGGGATTTTATTAGCGGTTGGTAGTCTTCAAGCAGCTGGTCAGCTTGGTCAAATGGCAACTTTTCTTGATAATGAGATAGGCACTGGAACTGAAAATGGAGTCTATACTATTGGACTAATAATTGGTTTATTATCAGCAATTGTTGATAATGTTCCTTTAGTTGCTGCCGCAATTGGAATGTATCCTCTAGAAATTGGGGGGGGAGGTTTCTTTGCACAAGATGGACTTTTTTGGCAATTCTTAGCGTATTGTGCTGGTACAGGTGGAAGTGCATTAATTATTGGGTCTGCAGCAGGTGTGGCTATAATGGGTCTTGAGAACATACCATTCTTTTGGTATTTGAAAAGGATTTCTTTCTACGCCGTTGTAGGTTATTTCTGTGGTGCTATCACTTATATTATTCAAACAAACTTATTAAGCTAAAGTTAACTTTCAATAATTTAAGTTAAGCATTTTCAGTAAAGTATAAGCTGATTCCATACCCTTGTCACCTTTGTTACCTCCTGAACGTGCAATTGCTTGTTTAATGTTATTAGTTGTAAGCACTCCAAATGATATTGGCTTTTTATTTTTTAAGGAAACGGAAAGTATTCCGTTAGATATAGCTCCTGCAATATATTTGTCATGATCTGTTTCTCCTTTAATAATACAACCTAGAGCTACAATACCATCTACATTATGATTCTGGAACATATGGTTGGATCCGTATACTAACTCCATACTTCCTGGAACCTTTCTTATTATCAAATTATTTTTTTTTATGCCTAATTCTAAAAAATAATTTAGACAAGAAGACATTAGCATATCAGTAATATTAGAATTCCATTCAGACTGAACTACCCCAATTTTTAGGGATTCAATGTTAAGGTTTTCAAAACTATTATCAATGATAAGACTACTCCCCATTATATAAGTCCTTCCAATCTAGATTTGTTTTTCAATGAAATTTGAAATTCAGGTGAATCCTTAAACTCATCAATAATCTGGTCATAAGAGTTAATAGCAGAGTTGAGATCATCTATTTTTTCATAGACTAGTGCCAATTTTAAGATATACTTTGGAGTAAAATATTCATTAGGATTATTAGATGAGGCAAGTTTAAAATATTTTATAGCGTTATTATAATCCTGCAACTCAACATATGCATCCCCAATCAAAGAATAAGCTCTCGCTTGTAGTAATAAGTCTGAAGAAGAGTATGGCAATAGGTATGAAATAGCATTGTTATAATTCCCGAGTTTAAGGTAGGATACTCCAGCATAATAATGTGATAAATTAGCAGCGTCAGATAAGCTATATTCATCAATAATTTCAAGAAAACCATAATTATTTCCATCTCCATTTAATGCCTTAACAAGACTATCTTGTTCAAAATAATATACTGCCTGAAACATTTCTTCTTGAGCCTCAATATTCTGATTGTCTTTAATAAAATTATAAGTAGAAAATAATATGAATAATAAAATCAGAGACCCTGATAAAATATAAATTAAATTTTTATTTTTATTTAAAAACTCCTCAGTCTTAGAAATACTTTCTCCAATAATTTCTGGATTTTCTATTGGAATAATTTCTTTATTATCTTTTTTTGGTTTTCTAATTTTTACCATAGCTATTTATTCTTTGAGGAAAGGGTAATTAGTTTGAACATATACATCTGAGAAAACATCTTCTTTCTTAGGGTAAGGAGACTTTTCAGAAAATTCTACAGACTTCTTAACTTGATCTTTAATCCCAAGATCAATGTCATTTATCTGTTCTTTTGTAAGTATTTTCTTTTTCAAAATCATATTTTTTACCTGCTCTATAGGGTCTTTATCTTTATAATGTTCTAATTCTTCTTTTGTTCTATATTTTGCAGGATCAGACATAGAATGACCTTTAAATCTATATGTCCTAAATTCTAATAAAGATGGTCCTTCACCGCTTCTAGCTCTTTTAGCAGCTTTTGAAATAGCTCTATGAACTTTTACCACATTCATAGCATCAACAGGTTCCGAAGGTATGTCATAGGACAAACCAGATTTATATAACTCTGTTACATTTGATGTTCTACTCACAGAGGTACCCATCGCATAACCATTGTTCTCAATAATAAATATAACTGGAAGCTTTAAAAACATCGCTATATTAACAGCCTCATGAAAAGCTCCAATCCTTAATGCTCCATCTCCAAGATATGTTAGACATAAATTATCAGTTTTTTTATATTTATCTGCAAAAGCTATTCCAGCTCCAATAGGTATTTGATTTCCTACTATACCATGACCACCAAAAAAATGTTTTTCTTTATCAAACATATGCATTGAACCTCCTTTACCTCTTGAAACTCCAGTAACTTTGCCAAAAAGTTCAGCCATTATCTTATCTGGGTTCGTTCCCAAAGCTAATGGGTGGGCATGGTCACGATAAGATGTAATATATTTATCTCCTTCTTTTAGAGCTGAGACACAACCTGATACACATGCCTCCTGACCAATATAGAGATGACAGAATCCCCTGATTTTCTGTTGTCCATAGAGCCTACCAGCCATCTCCTCAAACCTTCTCATTAGCAACATTGATTTTAACCAGTACAAATAAGTAGAAGACTCAAACTCTTCTCTTCTTACTACCTTATCTGATTTTTTTTCTTTAACTACAGCCATAACTTATTTTTCAAAAAAAAATTGAATTAGCTTTAAGCTTATTTTTTAATTCAGCACAAATATAAATGCATATTGATAAAATACTGATTAATAATTTTAAAAATTATAAAGCTTTCAAAGTAGACTTCTCAAGTGGGATAAACTATATTTTTGGAGAAAATGGTGCTGGAAAAACAAATCTACTAGATGCAATATATTATTTATCCTTAGGGAAAAGTGCTATCAACACTAACGAAGACGAAAATATTAGAAAAAAAGAATTTTTTTTCAGAATAGAAGGAAATTATTCAAATAAAAACTCATATAAATGTTACTATGAAAATAAATCTGGAAAAAAATTATTTGAAAATGACAACTTATATAAATCCCTTAGAAAACATATTGGAAAGATTCCTGTCGTATTTGTTAAGCCGCTTGATATAAACCTATTAAGAGGTTACAGTCTATCAAGAAGAAAGTTTTTTGATACTTTGATTTCACAGACTGATGAAGATTATTTAAATAAATTAGTTGACTATAATAGATTAATAAAACAGAGAAATAGCTACTTAAAGAACACTTATTACTTTAAAGATATTGATAAAGATATAATTAGGACATATAACGCAAAACTTATAGAGCTTAATTTGTTTTTAAGTAGAGTAAGAAAAGAAACCTCAGAAAATTTCAATAAGGAATTTAATGAAGTATCTGAAAATTTAACAAAAGAAAATTTTAATATAGAATATTCCACAGAAATTGAAGAGGGGTTAAAACATGAAGATTTTAATAAAAAATTAGAACATGATTTTTACACTAAAAAAACTTCTTTAGGAATACATAATGATGATTATATATTTTATTTAGATGATAGGCTAATTAAAAGATACGGCTCTCAAGGTCAACAAAAAATTTTTATAATATCTCTAAAAATATGTGAGTACCAAATCTTGATGAGAAAAACAGAGAAAAATCCTATAATATTATTGGATGATGTCTATCATAAGCTTGATAATAAAAGAATTAAACTTTTAAATAAGTACATTGAAAAAGACATTTTTAAACAAATATTCATAACTGACTCAGTTTATGAGAGATTAAAAAAAATTAAAAAACTAAAAAATATAAATATTATTGAATTATCAAATGAGGAAAAAGTCTAGAAAATCAAAACCCCTTTCCATAAGGGATTTAACATCTGAAATATATAAATCAGAAAAAATAAGTAAAAAAATAGATAGTATAGAGATATTAAATTCTTGGAACAAGATCACTAATAAATTAATTCAGGATAGGACAGAAAAAGTTTATATATCTGAAGAAAGAAAAGTTTTTATAAAAGTTAACTCCTCTCCTCTACGTAATGAATTAGAAAATAATAAAAAGAAATTATTGAAGGAACTTCAAAAGAGACACAGTAACATTAAAGAGGTTATTTTTACTTAATTCTGAATTAGAAAATCTTTCTTAAAAATCAATAGAAGTGATACACCGATAAAAATATAAGAATCTGCCAGATTAAAAACAGGCCACAAGGAAAGGTATGAGCCACCTAAAATAGGGATCCAAGAAGAAACATATCCCTCCCATATATCAATATAAATCATATCAATTACTTGTCCATAAAATAAGTTAAATGGTGATGATTCAGGTGCATTATTGAATATAATCCCATAAAAAACACTATCAATTACATTTCCGATAGCACCAGAAAATATAAGAGAGATACAAACAAGAATAAGTTTATCAAATTCTTTGTTTATAATTCTAAAAAGATATAATCCAATAAAAAATGATGCTACTAATCTAAATAGTGATAAAATCAATTTAGTATATTTAAAATCAAAATTAATTCCAAAAGCCATGCCTGGGTTTTGAATATGGTATAGCTTCACAAAATCAGAGATTATTGGTATTTCAGAATACAGAGGCATGTTGTAATGAACCAATACTTTAGTTAGTTGATCTAAAAAAATTAGTGACAATATTAAAAATATAATATTTTTTCTCATTTTTTATTCCTTAGTTATGTTAAAGTATATAGATTCTTTCTCCATCTTTTTATCTAATTCAAAATCAATTTTATTTGATGAAATAATTTCACCTTTAATAACATATTCTAAGGCTTGTGTCTCATTACAAATAAAATCTTTATGCTTAACTAACGAATCAAAAACAAAAGATGATGATTTTTTAATTTCAATTTTGATTTTATCAGTTATCTCTAAAGAAATATTTTTCCTTTCATTTTGAACTTTATTTATAAACTCCCTAGATACTCCTTCTCTAAGAAGTTCCTCATCAAGATCTGTTTCAAGGGCTATGGTAAATAACTCATTAGTAGCAACTGCTTTACCTTTAATTTCACCAAAGGATATTTCAACTTGTTCTAATAATATTTCAATTTTTTCACCGTTTTCAAGATCAAAATTAAAAGAGCCTTTAGTCTCGATATCCGTTATGTCATCACATGTCATTTCAAATATTTTCTTGGATATTAAATTCATATTTGAGCCATGAATTGACCCTAATATTTTAAAGTTAGGTTTCACTTTTTTAACAAAAATATCATTAGAGTTATCCCTTACAACCTTTAAATTTTTAACATTAACTTCAGATAAAATAATGTCTGATACAGATATTATTTCTTCTTCTTTTTCTTTTGTATCGACAGGTATAATTACAGTTGCTAACGGCTGCCTGACTCTCAATCTTTCCCTCTTTCGGACAGAGTGAATTAGAGAAGATATTTTTTGAGCATAGAGCATTTTTCTCTCTAGTTCATTTGAGATTAAGCTGGATTTAAATTTTGGAAAATCACTTAGATGAACCGAATCAAATTTATCTGAACTTATTTCCAAATCATTAAAAAGCTTTTCAGAGTAAAATGGAATAAATGGGGAGGAAATTATTGAAATTGTTTTTAAACATTCTTGAAGAGTCTGATATGCCATTATTTTATCTTCAGTTAGGTCTCCTACCCAAAATCTTTTTCTATTTAATCTTACATACCAGTTACTTAAATCTTCATTTATAAAATCATTAATTAATCTTGCTGCCTTAGTTGGATTATAAGAATTCATAGATGATTCTACTTCTTTTATTAATGAATTAAGCTTACTAATTATCCATCTATCATCAAAATTTCTTTTAACATAAGGAACTAAGGTTTCAGAGCCATTGTACTCATCAATATTAGCATAGAGTGCAAAAAAGTTGTAAGTATTTGATAAGGTCCCAAAAAATTTTCTAGAAAATTCAGCAATTCCATCTTCATTAAATTTTAAATTATCCCAAGGGTTTGAGTTTGCAATCATATACCACCTGGTGGCATCTGGTCCATATCTTTTAATTATTTCAAATGGGTCAACTGCATTACCCAGTCTCTTTGACATTTTATTTCCATCTTTATCTAATACCAATCCATTTGATATTACATTTTTAAAACTTGACTTACCAAATAACATTATTGAGAGAGCATGTAAAGTAAAAAACCATCCCCTTGTCTGATCCACACCCTCTGCAATAAAGTCAGCAGGGAACATGTCTTTAAAAAATTGTTCATTTTCAAATGGGTAATGATACTGTGCAAATGGGACTGATCCTGAGTCATACCAAACATCAATAATATCTTTTTCTCTATACATAGGCTCATTATTTTCAGATACCAAAATAATATCATCAACATACGGTCTGTGTAAATCAAAATTCTTAGATAATTTATTTTTCATAAATCCGGCTTGGCATGATTTATCTACTTCTTCTCTTAACTCCTCAATGCTTCCTATACATATTTCATCTTTACCATTTTCTGTCCTCCATATTGGAAGGGGGGTCCCCCAATACCTTGATCTACTTAAATTCCAGTCAACCAAGTTTTCTAACCAATTACCGAATCTTCCAGAACCAGTAGATTCTGGTTGCCAATTTATATTTTTATTAAGTTTTATAAATTCAGATTTTAATTTAGTTGTATTTATAAACCAGGATTCAAGAGGATAGTATAGAATTGGTTTATCTGTCCTCCAGCAGTGAGGGTAACTATGAATATATTTCTTTACATCAAAAGCCTTATTTTCTTGTTTTAATTTAATTGAAATCTTTTCGTCAGTAGAGAGCTGACCATTAAGTACATCTGAAAAATTCTTAACTTCCATACCAGCGAAGTCTGTTATTTCATTAACAAACTTTCCGTTTTTATCTACAATGGGTACGTCATCGTTGTTATCATCTTTAACAAAAACTCCAGGCATATTATTTTTTCTAGAGGCCATAAAGTCATCAGAGCCAAAAGTTAATGAGATATGAACAATTCCAGTTCCCTCATCTGTAGAAACAAAATCTGCGTGAATTATAGTAAAAGCAGGTTTTTCAATTTTTACATAAGGTAATAATTGATGATAATCTAAACCACACAGTTCAGATCCTTTAATTTGTTTTATTATCTTATACTCTAAATGATTCTCCCTAAATTTAATTTGATCATTAACGCAATTATCTTCTGAAAAGAACTTGGTAATACATTCTTTAGCCAATACGACCCTAACCTTTTTTTTTGAATATTTATTAAAGGTTTCAATCAGAACATAATCAATCTTTTTTCCAACAGCCAAACCGTTATTTGCAGGAAGAGTCCATGGTGTTGTAGTCCATGCTAATATATAAGTATCTTCATCTCCAAATAATTTAAAAGACTTCTCATTTGATTCTATCATAAACTGAGCAGTTAATGATGTGTCTTTAATTTCTTTATACGCACCAGGCATATTTAATTCATGAGAACTTAGACCTGTTCCTGCAGCTGGCGAATATGGCTGAATCGTATAGCCTTTATAAAGAAATCCTTTTTTATAAAGTTCCTTAAGAGACCACCATACAGATTCAATATATTTATTTTCAAAGGTTATGTATGCACCCTCAACATCTAACCAAAAACCTATCCCTTCTGTTAGCTCTTCCCACTTCTCCTTATACTTCATTACTGCCTTCTTACACTCTCTATTATATTCTTCTACTGATATCTTGACTCCTATATCATCTTTAGTAATACCCAATGATTTCTCTACCTGTAGTTCAACTGGCAGTCCATGAGTATCCCAACCTCCTTTTCTAAAAACTTTATATCCTTGAATTGTTTTATACCTACAAAATACATCTTTAACTGTTCTTGCCATGACATGATGAATACCGGGTAGACCATTAGCAGATGGTGGACCCTCATAGAATGAAAAAACCTTAGATTTTTTTCTATTGTCAATTGATTTTTGAAAAATTTGATTTTTTTTCCATAGAGAGATTATATCCTTACTTACATTATAAAGGTTTAAATCTACACTTTCATTGAACTTCTTTTTACCCATAACCTACTTCTTATAAAAATGCAAAATTATACTCGGTAACAGAGTCAAGTTAGTAATCATAGCTACAAATAAAATAATTGAAGTTAATACCCCAAGAACAATGGTTCCCCCAAAATTAGAAAAAGCAAAAATTATAAATCCAAAAAATAAAATAAATGATGTGAAAACCATACTTTTTCCAGTCTGGGAAATTGTGTTAAAGATTGAATCATTTAAGCTATTATTTATTAATTCATTTTTGAACTTCGCTAAAAAGTGAATAGAATAGTCAACTGAAATTCCAAATACAATACTAAATACAAGAGCTGAACTTGGTTTAAGAGGAATAGACAAAAAACCCATAATACCACCAGCAATTAATAATGGAATAATATTCGGGATTAATGATATAATAACCATCTTAACATTTCTAAATAATGCAGACATAATCAGGCTAATAATAAAAAATGCTAATAACATAGACTGTAATAAGTTTTCAATTAAAAAGTTGATGCCTTTTATAAATGTTAGAGTTGTACCAGTTAGCACAACTTCAGAATTTGATTTAGAAAAAATCTCATCAATTTTAGGTTTAATTATATTACTAACAATGGAATCTAATTTATATGAACCTAAATCAGATATGTTAAGAGAAATTCTAATTTTTTGACCGGTTGAATCTACAAACGACTTAGATATATTATCATCATCTGAAATGTTATTTTGATAACCATCCGCTATATATCTTAAAATAAAATTCTTATCTCTATTATTAGGCATTGAATAATAGGAAGGATTATTATTATAATATGCTTGTCTTGAGGCCTTCACAAAACTTACTATAGATATAGGTGATGAAACATAGCTTTTATCAGAAAGAAAGTTTTCTAATCTATCAACTTTTTTAAGAGTATTTAAGTTTTGAACACCCCTTTTCATTTTTGTATCTACAACTATCTCTAATGGCATAACTCCAGAAAAATTCTTTTCGAAGAATTTTAAATCTTTCATAAGAGAACTTTCTGCTGGGACATCGTCAACAATATAAGAAATAGACTTTACCTTGGTAATACCGTAAATAGATATAATAAAAATAGATGTGAAGATTAAAAAAACTATTTTTTTATGGTTAAATGAAATATAAATAAAAGATGAAATAAGCTTATTAATAAAGTTATAATTAAGATAATCTGTCTGGCTTTTATTAGGTGGAGGAAGAAATATATAGGCAGTTGGAAGTAAAAATATACTAACAAAAAAAGTAGCAACAACATTAATGCCAGCAATTATACCAAACTCTGTTAAGATTTTTATATCAGTAGTTGACAAAACTAAAAACCCTACTGCAGTTGTTAGGTTAGTTATGAGAGTAATCAATCCAATTGTCTTGATAACATTTTTAAAAGCATCACTTTTATCTTTAAAATTTTCAAAAGAGTAATGATAATAATTAAGCATATACACACAATTCGGAATTCCAATAACAACAATTAATGGAGGAAGAAGGCCCGAAAGTAAAGTTATCTTGTAACCAAATAAAGCTAAAGACCCAAATATCCATACGACAACTATCCCAATTATAAATACCGGTATTAAAACCGCATCTAGTGATCTAAAGAATATAAATAAGATTAGAGCAGTGACTGCCAGAGATGCAATAAGCAAAAGAGACAACTCATCCTTAACGTTATTTGCGATTGTATATCTTGAATACGGTAGTCCGGCATAATGTAATTTTATGTTAGTATTCTCTTGAAATTCATTACCCCTATTAACAAGGTTTTCCATCAATGCATCTCTCTTGTCAGAATTAAGAATTTTTTTATCAATAGTGATTAGAAGAGTGATTGCACCCTCATCATTAAATATTTTGCCTTTATAAAATTTTTGTTTTAGAGTAAATTCAATAAGACTATCCAATTCATTCTGAGAGTCTAAAGAATTATTAAATATTGGCACAAATTGAAAATTCTTGTCCTTAGTATTCTTTTTTAAAATCTGCAAAGTAGATAATCCTAGAGCCCCCTTTACCCCATTAATATCTTTGACTTCTTTAATTAATTTTTGATAAACTTTAAAATTTTCTAATTTAAAAATTGAAGAGTCTTTTAATCCAACAGCAAAGACATTGCCATCTTCACCAAATGTATTCTTAAACCCATTGTAATATTCCATGTCAGGATCTGAGTCAGGAACAGTTTGAGAAAAATCATAATTTAGTTGAACAAACTGACTCATATAGGCCATGAATACAGTGATAATTAATATTATAGAAACGAAAAGTTTTCTTTTCTCTAGAATAAATATCGATACCTTATCGATCATGAAAAATTCTTTAATAAATTAATAATTGAAGTTCTATCATCAATGAAAGAAATTATATTATCAATACTAATCCTCTCTTGACTCATATCATCTCTGTTTCTGACTGTAACTGAGTTATCTTTTAAAGAATCATAGTCCACAGTGACACATAGTGGAGTACCAATAGCGTCTTGTCTCCTGTATCTTTTTCCAATTGAATCTTTAATGTCTAACTGACAATTAAACTTAAACCTTATAATATCAAATATATCTTTAGCCTTTTCTGGTAATCCATCTTTAGCATTTAATGGTAAAACCGCACATTTTACAGGAGCAATTTCAAAAGGTATTTTTAAAAATGTTCTATTTGACCCATCCGCAAGAGCTTCCTCTTTGTAGCTAGTTGCCAAAACTGATAAAAATAAACGATCAAGACCAATTGAAGTCTCAACAACATAAGGAACATAACTTTCTCCTGACTTCTGATCAAAATATAATATTTTCTTTTTTGACTTTTCTTGGTGTTTTATTAGGTCAAAATCTGTTCTAGAATGAATCCCTTCTAATTCTTTAAAGCCCATTGGAAATTTAAATTCTATATCACATGCAGCATTAGCATAGTGCGCTAGATTCTTGTGATCATGAAAACGATATAGATCATTTCCTAGTCCTAATGACTTATGCCATTTTAACCTTTGCTCTTTCCACTTATCATACCATTCCAATTCCGTTCCTGGTTGAACAAAAAACTGCATCTCCATCTGTTCAAACTCTCTCATTCTAAAAATAAATTGCCTTGCAATAATTTCATTTCTAAATGCCTTTCCAATCTGAGCTATTCCAAATGGAATTTTTGATCGAGTTGAATTAATTACATTTAAAAAATTAACAAATATTCCTTGAGCCGTCTCAGGTCTAAGGTAGAGTTTTTTTGTGTTTTCAGTATTTGATCCGACTTCAGTTGAAAACATAAGGTTAAATTGTTTAACATCTGTCCAATTAGAAGTTCCAGAAACAGGATCATTAATTTCCAATTCGTTTATTAATTCCGCAAGTCCTTTCAGGTCATTTGATGACAACATCTCACCTAGCCTATTAGATATTTCTTGATGTTTTTTTGAATATTTAAGTACTCTTGGATTTGTTGATTTAAATTCATTCTCATCAAAGCTGTCACCAAATCTTTTTTTTCCTTTTGAAATCTCTTTATTAATCTTTGATTCTATCTTAAGAAGATATTCTTCAACCAAAACATCTGCCCTATATCTTTTTTTGGAATCTTTATTGTCTATAAGCGGATCATTAAAAGCATCTACATGACCCGAGGCTTCCCAGGTTTTAGGATCCATAAAAATTGCAGAATCTAACCCCACAATGTTTTGTTCTAAATGGACCATTGCCTTCCACCAATACGACTTTAAATTATTCTTAAGTTCACTTCCTAAAGGCCCATAATCATAAACAGCACTCAGTCCATCATATATCTCACTAGATTGAAAGACAAATCCAAAGGCTTTGCAATGAGAAATTATTTTTTTTAGAGAATCGTTTTCCATTGTTTAACAAATATACTTTTACAATCTATCATAAACTAACAAGGATTAAATTTCATTATTAAGAAAATTCAATTAAAATTAAATATTGTTATTAAGAATTTAAATTAATTTAATTATATGAAAAAGGCCGTTGCAGTTTTTTGTGGGTCTAGTAAACCAGAAAATAATAGTTTAATTGAAAAAGAGGTTAATAAATTAGCTGAATTATTAAATGAAAAAAAAATAAAATTGGTTTATGGTGGAGCAAAAATTGGTCTAATGGGATCTCTAGCAAAAAACGTAATTAAAAACAATGGAGATGTCATCGGAGTTATTCCTAAAGTCCTTAAAAAAAAGGAGATAATATTTGAGGGTGTTAGTGAAATGCATGTAGTTAGTTCTATGCATCAAAGAAAAAAAATGATGTATGATTTAGCTGACTTTTTTATAGTTCTACCTGGTGGCATAGGGACTCTTGAAGAACTCGCAGAAATAGTTACCTGGAAAGGCTTAAAAATAACAGATAAAAAAATATTTCTTTTAAATATCAATGGCTTCTATGATAACCTTTTAAAACAATTTGATGTCATGAAAAAGAATAATTTTCTTCATAAAGATATATTCTCTGAAGTAATAATATCTCAAAACATATCCGAACTTAAAACCAAATTAGATTTTAACTAAAATAGGATATAAGAACTCCTGCAGCAACTGCTGATCCAATAACACCAGAAATATTACTAGCCATAGCATAATTCATAAGGTGATTTGATGGATCATTTTTAAGTGCAATCTCATTAGCTACTCTGCTAGCCATAGGTACAGCACTAAGACCCGTTGCCCCAATTAATGGATTTATTTTTTTCTTACTAAATAAATTATAAATTTTTACTGCAATTATACCGCCTGCTATAGAAATTATAAATGCAAAAAGACCACCAAAAATTATTGCAATTGTCTCAATATTTAGAAATGCCTTTGGAGTCATGGTGGCTCCAATTGTTAAACCTAAGAAGAGTGTACTAGAATTTAATATGTTATCGGAAATTGATTTTGAAAGTCTTATAGTTGACGAACCTATTTCTTTTAATAAGTTTCCAAACATAAGAAACCCAATCAGTGTAGTTGAAGATGGAACAATAAGAGAAACAATCAAAGTAACTAGAATAGGAAAAATGATTTTAATTGTACCTAAATTTTTAATCTCGTTATTATCAGAAAATTCATCATCTTGCTTCTTCATATTAATTAATAACTCTTTTTTTGAAACTAAAACTTTTACAACAGATGGAATAATAACCGGTACCAAAGCCATATATGAATACGCCGCAATAGCAATTGGTCCTAAAAGGTGTGGAGCCAATATTATTGATGTGTAGATTGCAGTTGGCCCATCTGCACCTCCAATTATAGCTAAAGCTGCAGCCTCATTATTTGAGAAGCCAAATAAACTTGCTAATATTAGTACAGAAAAAATACCTATTTGAGCAGCAGCTCCAAAAAAAACTAATCGTAAATTTTTTAACATCGGACCAAAATCAGTTAGAGCACCTATTCCCATAAAGATTAAAGGAGGTAAAAACCCTGTCTTTATAAGTGAGTAATAAAGGAGATTAATGATTCCATGCTCATTTGCAATTTGAATCAGGCTATAAGATGGATCAACTTGAACAACACCTAGGTTGGAGTTTGGTATGTTAGCTATTATAACACCAAAACCTATAGGCACTAATAAAAGTGGTTCGTATTTTTTTGAAATTCCAAGGAATAAAAGCAAACATCCTATTACCAACATAATAATATATCCGGGGTTAGCAAAAAGGTTATTAAAACCAGTCATTTCTAAGATATTTTGAAAAAAATCCATAATTTATTTTTTTATTATAAATAAAACATCGTCATCATACACATCTTCTCCATCTCTAAAACATATTTTAAGAATCTTACCAGAAAACTCAGATTTAATAGCATTCATAACTTTCATCGACTCAATATAACATAAAACATCACCTTTATTAACTACATCATTCACTTTTACAGGTCTCTCATTTGAACCTTTGGTTAGAACGAATTTTCCCTCTATAGGAGAATACACTGGGTTTCCATCTATTCTCTTTATATCCTCAGAAAAAGATTCATCTGATAAAGAATACTCGACTTTATATTTTTCAGTTCCAACTTCAATTATTTCATATTGATTTTTAGATGGTTCCTCTGTTTTATTCGAGTCATTTTTTCTTTTATTTAAATCTCCCGTAAAACTTTTCTTTGCTTTTCCTGACTTGTAATCAATATATTGAGTCTTATGTAGTGAATATTCTAAAAGTTCCTCATCATCTAAACCTGTGTCCCAACCTCTTTCTTTCATTTCTTTTCTATTATTATCTAGTGACTCCTCAACAAGATTCTGTGGGTTATCACTGTAAAAATCTTTCTTTAAATCAGAAGCTAGTTCTATAATTTCTTTACCCAGAGAACCCGGTAATTTACCTGACTTACCAAGTAACATATCCCAGGTATTATCATCAATTAGGCTCCATCTTGGCTTACCTTTAATCTTGTTTAAAACATTTACTAAAGCAACATTTTTTACATATTGGCTATAAGGAGTTACAAGAGGGGGATATCCCATCAAAGGCCAAATTTCATTTACTTCATCTGAAAGCATTGAGAAAAGTAAATCAATTTTTATTTCTTCAGAATTATTCTTTTTAAGCCACTTATTTATACTTATATGGCTTTTCTCAAGATCACTCATAAGACTTCCCATCATACCCCCAGGCAATCCAGAACTAATAAGAAGAGAGTTCATTAATCTATTTTTTTGATTTATGTAATAACCTAAAGATTCATCTATAAATTCCTGAGTGAGTTGTTTAACCTCCATGTATGCTTTTTTGTCATAATCCTTTACTTTAAAACCATCATCCCTTAAAAGTTCGTGGATAGTTAATAGATCAGCATGAGTAGTGCCCCAAGATAGTGGCTCCATTGAAACATCTATAATATCAGCACCTGCCCTGGCTACCTCCAAAGATGAAGCTACTGAGAAGCCTGGTCCGGAATGGCCATGATATTGTACGATTGTACTTGAACTAAAATTCTTTATACCCTTAACAATTTTACCTAAAGAAGATGGTCGACCAATGCCCGCCATATCTTTTATAGCAATTTCCTGTGTTCCAAGTTTAATTAACTTCTTTGCTAAACCTATATAATATTCTACACTATGAATTTCAGAGTGAGTAATACATAAGCATGACTGAGAGATCATACCAGAAGCGTTAGCATATTTAATTGATAACTCCAAGTTTCTAGAATCATTTAACCCATCGAAAGATCTGGATATATTTGTTCCTTGCTTGGACTTTACATCAAACATTAATCTTCTCACATCTTTAGATACAGGAGACATACTCAAGGCATTTAATCCTCTTTCAAGCATTTGAGTTTTAATCCCAACTTCATTAAAGGGTTTTGTCCATTTCCTAACGACCTCATTTGGATTTTCACCTGCTAATAATTGTATTTGTTCAAACCCTCCACCATTAGTTTCAATCCTATCCCAACACTTCATTTTTATAATTGGGTCTGCGACCTTAACTAATTGACTCGCATTAGGCATGTACTTGCCAGAAGACTGCCACATATCCCTATATACCAAGCATAGTTGAATATCTCTAGGCATCAGCTTATTTTAGTATACTTAATAAGAGTCCCTTTCCCTTTTGATAAGTCAGAAACCTTATCTCTTATTGCTTTTTCCACATCGTCACCCTTGTCTTCTATCTCAAGCTTAGAGACGATAGAAATAAAAATTTTAGATAAAATAAAAACAAGAAATAAGACAGAAAAAACTGTAATCATGCCATTTAGTAAAATGCCAAGAAGAATGGTTAGATTTGGATCGTAATTCATTACCTTAAATTGGGTTAGTATATGCAACAAAAATATGTACTAAATTTTTGAAATTAACATAATTAAAAATATTTTATCAAGATGATTATAAAGAAAGTAGAGTCAAAAAAAGATGCAGAAAAATTCATTAATATCTCTGTTTCGCTTTATAAGGATGACAAATATTGGATAAGACCTCTAGATAAAGACATATCAAATGTATTTCAAGCAAAATCTAATAAAGCATTCCAGAAAGGCGAAGTTTCAAGGTGGATAATTGAAAAAGAAAAAAAAGTTCTGGGAAGGATAGCGGCATTTTATCAAAAAAATAATAGTAAAGATAACTTTAAGGTTGGGGGATGTGGCTTTTTTGAATGCATAGATGACCAAAAAGCTGCTAATCTATTATTTGATACTGCAAAAAACTGGTTAATAAAAAAAGGATATGAATCAATGGATGGGCCCGTGAATTTTGGAGAGAGAGATAAATGGTGGGGCTGCCTTGTAGAAGGGTTTGACAAAGAACCTAATTATCAACAAAATTATGGTAAAGATTATTATCAAAGATTATTCGAAGGTTATGGTTTTAAATTATTATTTAGACAACTAACATTTCTTAAGAAGGTCAGAACACCCCTATCTGAGAAAATATCTCAAAAAGCTGATAGAGCATTGAAAGACCCTAACTATAATTTTAGGACTTTGGAAAAAAGTAAAATGGAAAAATATGTTCAAGATTTCACAAAAATATATAATGATGCATGGTCAAATTACCCTGGTGTTTCAAAACTTAAGTTATCACAAGCAAAGCTTTTATTTAAACAAATTAAACCTATTTTAGATGAAAAAATTTTATGGTTTGCTTACCATAAAGATGATCCGGTAGGATTTTTTATTAGTATTCCCGAAATGAATCAAGTATTTAAATATGTTAATGGAAAATTTGATATTATAGGTAAAATCAAAACCTATTATCATTTAAAAATAAAAAAGTCATGTAAAAAAATGGTAGGGCTAGTATTTGGTATAGTACCTAAACATCAAGGAAAAGGTGTAGATGGAGCTTTAATAATGGCCAGTAGAAAAACTATTCAAGAAAAACTTCAATATACTGACCTTGAACTCAATTGGATACCAGATTTTAATAGGGCAATGATTAGTGTGGCACAACAAGTTCAAGTTAAACTAGGGAAAATTCATCACACTTACAGATATAACTTTGATAGTAAAATTCCAGTAAAAAGGATAACTAGTAAGTGAACTATTGGTTAAGTGCCTCCGCTCCTCCAACAATCTCAAGTATCTCCTTAGTAATCGCAGCTTGTCTTGTTCTATTATAAGTAAGCTTAAGCTCTTTTAAAAGCTCACCAGCATTATCAGTAGCCTGACTCATTGCAGTCATTCTTGAACCTTGCTCAGAAGCATTTGATTCAAAAACTGATTTTAAAATTTGAGTTTTTAAAGTTTGAGGAATGAGAGAGTTTGCAATATCAGATTTATTAGGTTCAAATAAATAATTATTATTTATACTCGAAGACTGATCATCAGAAGAGGGTTCTTCAATTGGTAAAAATTTTTCTATAACTGATTTTTGTACAGCAACATTTTTAAACTCATTATATATTATGTGAACTTGGTCAATATTATTATTAATATATTGAGTATGCACATAATCAAAAATTTTTGAGGCATCGGAATAACTAAAGCCATTTAAAGTTGTCCAAAATTCATCAATAATTTTAAAGTTTTTCTTCTTGAAAAAATCATTCGCTTTTTTACCAATAGGCATAATTATTGTTGAATGAGACTTTAGATTTTTTTCTTCAGCCGTAGAATTAAATAGTTTAAAAACATTACTATTAAAACTACCACATAGCCCCTTATCTGATGCAACAACAATAATCAAAGTATTATTAACTTCTCTTTTTTCAAAAAGTTTATTATTTATTGACCCAGATAAGTTTGATAATATCTCATTAAGCTTATTAGAGTACGGACGTAATTCTGTCACTTTATCTTGAGCCTTTTTTAACTTAGCAGCCGCAACCATTTTCATTGCTTTAGTAAGTTGCTGGGTTGATTTTACTGAACCAATTCTATTTTTTACCTCTTTAATATTAGGCATATAATACTACTTATAATTTTTAACTAACTCTTTAGCCGTATCTTCAAGAACTTTAAGACTCTTGTCATTAAGAATACCTTTTGATAGCTCATCTAGAACCTTTTTGCACTTTGAGTTTATGTGTTGTAAAAAATCTTCCTCAAGCCTTGAAACTTTTGATAACTCTACCCCATCAAAAAATCCATTTGAAGAACAATAAATTACAGCTACTTGTTCCTCAACTCTAAGTGGGGAATATTGAGCCTGCTTTAGAATTTCTTGATTTATTTTACCCCTGTCAATAACTAGTTTTGTTGCAGCATCCAGATCAGATCCAAATTTTGAAAACGCTTCTAGCTCCCTAAAAGCTGCCTGGTCAAGTTTTAGAGTACCTGCAATCTTTTTCATAGACTTAATTTGAGCAGATCCACCAACTCTCGATACTGAGATACCTATATCTATAGCAGGCCTGATTCCAGAATTGAAAAGATTTGATTCTAAAAATATTTGACCATCTGTAATTGATATCACATTTGTTGGTATGTACGCAGAAACATCGCCTTCCTGAGTTTCAATAATAGGTAAAGCTGTAAGTGAACCACCTCCTTTGACAATTTTTTTTAATGAATCAGGTAAGTCATTCATGTTAGATGCTAACTTATCATCATTAATGATTTTTGCTGACCTCTCTAATAATCTTGAGTGTAAATAGAAAACATCTCCAGGGTAAGCTTCTCTACCTG
>CAJWTC010000003.1 GCA_913046795.1 uncultured Flammeovirgaceae bacterium
CCTCCGTATCCTCCGTATCCTCCGTATCCTCCGTATCCTCCGTATCCTCCCATACCTCCGTATCCTCCCATACCTCCGTATCCTCCCATACCTCCGTATCCTCCATATGGATTATATCTCCCACTACCATAAAAATCTAACATTCTATTTACAGAATAACTGTAGTTTATACTAAAGTTATTAGGTTTTCTTCCGCCTAACCATGGCTCAGAAAAGGTAAATGAATAAGTTTGAAATTGTCTTCCGTTTGCCTGAACCCTAACAGAAAGTTTTTGACCATCACCAACAGGAAGAGGTCTCCACTTACTAAAGTCTTTAATATTTTTTACAGAGAAGTTACTAAAACTTAATCCGACTGTACCAACAAAACCAAAGTAGCCACCCCAGCCACCAGATAGTTCAACTTGGTCACTTGGTTTCTCTTTTAATTCCCAGGTTATATCTACAGTCTCATTTTGAGGATTTGGAACAGGAATAGGGTTTATGCTTTCAGGATCAAAATACCCAAGTTGCGAAAGTTCTCTTTGAGTTCTAATCAATTCTGATCTATTATATTTTTGACCGGGTATTGTGCGAAGCTCTCTTCTTATAACGTGGTCACTTGTCCTATCATTCCCTGTTATATATATTTTATTTATAGTGGCTTGAGCACCCTCATAAACTCTCATCTCAATATCTACAGAATCGCCAATAACACCAACCTCAATTGGCTGTATATTTGAGAATAAATATCCATTATCTTGATATAAAGATGAAACATCAGATCCTTTAGGATTATATGTTATTTTCTTTTCCAAGGTTTCTGTGTCATACACATCTCCAGATGAAATAGCTAGCACCTCGTTAAGTACATCTTTGCTATATATGTAATTTCCTGTCCAATCAATATTTCTGAAGTAGTATTTTCTACCAGGATTAATTTCTAATTCTATATTAACATAATCTCCATCTCTAACTATATTTTCACCAACAACTTTAATATCTCTATACCCTTTAGATTCATAGAAAGAAATTAAATTTTCTTTATCATTTTTGAACTCTTTCTCAATAAACTTACTAGATTTAAGAAAATTTATTTTTGCATTATCGGTTATAAAATTTAGTGCTTCTTCTTTTTTAATGCCTTTTTTTTCTCCAAAAAAGTTTTTTGGTTTTAATAAATTAACGGATTTATTGAAGACTTCTTTGAAAAGAGTAACCCGTACCCTCTCTCCACTTTTTTTAAGTTTACCTTTTAATTTAGCATCGGAAAACTCTTTATTACCTTCAAATTTTACATTATTTATTTTGACCTTTTTGTTTTTTTCAACAGTTATGTCAAGTTTAATACTATTTGCGACTACTGAGTCTTCAAGCTCTAATATTTTAACTTTTGTATTGAAGAAACCTTTCTTATTATAAAAGTTTTGAATAATATTTTGAGTGTTTTTAATTGTTGCGTCTGTAACAATTCTTCCTCTAATTAAATTTAGTTTTTCAGTTAATTCAGACTTTTGGGTCTTTCCTATCCCCTTTATATTAAACGTACTTAACCTAGGCCTTTCAGTTAGATTAATAACTAAATAAACCTTATCATCTTCAATTTTTTTTATAGAAATTTTAATATCTCCAATTATACCCTGTCTCCATAGTTTTTTTATAGCTCCTGAAATTGCTTCACCAGGTATTGAAATTTCATCACCAACTTTTATGCCAGCTAATGACTTTAATGCTATCTCATCTAAATATTTTTCTCCAATGACATCTATTTCTGCTACTTCATATTTTTTTGGATTGGTGTAACTAATTGCAATCTGTTCATCGATAGCATTCATATTATATCTAATTTGAGAATATGCATAATGTTGCATAAAAGCAATTAAAAATATAAGCAGACTTATTTTTTTCATCAAATTAGATTTTTCCAAACCTTCTATTTCTTTTATTAAACTCGAAAATAGCATTATTTAATTCTTTTTTATCAAAATCAGGCCATAAAATATCTGTAAAATACAACTCTGTGTATGCAGACTGCCACAAATAAAAATTACTAATTCTTTGTTCTCCACTAGTCCTAATCATAAGTTCTGGATCAGGAATACTAGATGTTGCAAGATACTTTTCAAAAACTTTTTCGTTAAAGTTCTTTAAAATATTATTTTTTGAGTCTGATATTACTTTATCTACCGCATTATATATATCCCACCTTCCAGAATAGTTTATTGCTAAAATTAAATTTAGCCCATCATTATTTTCTGTTAAATTCTCTATTTTTTTAATGCTCTTAACTGTTTTATTAGGTAATGGCCTAATATCTCCTATAGATACAAACTTTATATTTTGTTTTATAAGGCTTTCAGCTTCCTCATTTATAACTACATCGAGTAAAGACATTAACGCATTTACCTCAATTTTTGGCCTAGACCAGTTTTCAGTTGAAAAAGCAAAAAGACTTAAATATTTGATTTTATTTTCAACACAGCATTCGATGCATTCCTTAACACTTTTCCTAGCATGAATATGACCTTTAATTCTACTTTTTTTTCTTTTTTTTGCCCACCTTCCGTTACCATCCATTATTACTGCAATGTGATTTATTTTGTTCTCTAAATTTCTGGACATATGTAAATTTAATATATACTATTGATAGGTGCAGAGTTTTTAGGACATGGTATCTTGTAAAAGATATAACTTAAACTTATACCTGTAAAATAATAGAAGTCCTTATCGTTACCACTACCATACTGATAATTCTTATTAAAATTTTGAATTGTGCTATTTGGGAGAGTTAGGCCTGTAATATTATCAATGTCACTAGTATTTGCACCACTTGTTAAATCAAAGTTATCATTAAATGTTTTTTTTACTTCAAACTCAATAGCAAGAGAGAACTGTTTGTTGATTAGGTATTTAAAACCTATACCAAAAGGAATATTCATTATTAATTTTTTGTTTTTTCCAACAGGATTATCTCTATCATATGTATTTTTAAGTAGTGTTGTTCCAATGCCCATAAAAAAGTATGGGGTAAAATTTTCTCTTTTTATCTCATCAAAATAGTCAAGAAAATTGTACTCAAATTTTAATGATAGTTCTGAAAATTTAGATTTAAACCACATATTCCTATTAGATGACAAGTTGTCGTTAACTCTATCCTTGCCTTTTAAACTTCCTCTCTTATAGGATATTTTAAATGTCTGATGTGAGCTTATATTAAATCTATTAAAAACCTCAAAACCTAATGAGCCGTCTGATATTGAGTATCCTCTTTTTAAGTCCCCTGAATAACTATTAAGCCCAACACTCAGCCCAGGCTCTAAAAATTGAGAGTAACAGACTGAAGATATAAAAAAAAGAATAAGAGTAATATTTAATTTCATGACCTTATTAACGTTAAAAAATTAATAATCTTATTAATTTCTTAAATCATATCCCCAGTTTAATTTTTTTCTTAATGTTTCAAAAAAATCAAAATTATCCGGATGAATTAAATTAGCATTAAATTTAGATTTTGAAATTAATAGGTCCTGGTCTTTTTTTAACGTTTTAGATCTAGAGTCAAGAGAAACTAGATAATTATTTCCTTCACTTTCTACCTTTAATTTAATTTTGGAATCGTCAGATATAATTAAACTTCTAAGCCCTAAATTATGGGGGCTTATAGGTGTAATAATTAGGTTTTTTGTATCTGGTGTTAGGATTGGACCCCCACATGATAGTGAATAACCAGTTGATCCAGTAGGAGTAGATATTATTAAACCATCAGACCAATATGTACATAGAAATTTTTCGTTAATATAACAATGTATTCTTATCATCGAAGAAGAATCTTTCTTGACGACAGATATTTCATTAAGTGCAAAGTTTTTTTCTATTTTTTTTTCTTTGACATCAATTGTTACAAGTGATCTTTCTTCTAAAGTAAACTTTTTTTCATCTATATCATCTAGCATTTTTTCAAAGAATGTATATACATCATATGACAAAAAACCTAGCTTACCAATGTTAATTCCTAATATTTTAGTCTCATACTTTCCTATTTGAGAGACTGTATTAAGTAATGTTCCATCACCCCCTAGACTAATAATAAAAAGAAAATTTGAAAGATTTTCACTAGTGTATGATTTATAATTTTCATTCTTGAATGTTTGGAGTAATTTATCTGAAAAATAAATAATATATCCTTTTCTTTCTAGACATTGAATTAGACTTTTTAGTCTCTTTCTATTTTCGCCTTTGATTTTTATTCCGTTTATTCCTATCTTTTTAGTTTTCATCTAAAAAAGATTTTAAAATTGAGTTAAATATTTTTGGCCTTTCCATCATAGGAGCGTGGCAACATCTATCGATAAACTTTAGTTTAGACTTAGGGATCATCTTATTAAACTGATGTGCAACTGAGGGAGGTGTTATAGTATCGTTTAATCCCCAAATAAGAAAAGTAGGACATTTAATTTTATACAATTTTTTTGCTAAGTTATTTCTTTGAGCCGACCTTGCAATATTTATTATATTCAAACACTTTTCGTTATTGTTTAATGTTTCAAAAATATTATCTACATATTTTTTAGTTAATATATCTGGGTTATAAAAAGTATGATTAATTCTTTCGTTTATATAATTATAATCTCCTCTTTTTGGAAAGGAACCACCAAAAGAGTTTTCATATAAACCAGAGCTTCCTGTTAAAACTAATCTTTTTACTTTAGAGGGATTTTGAATAGTATAAATCAACCCTATATGACCGCCTAAAGAATTTCCTATAAGAGTAAAGTTTTTCAATTTAAATTTCTCTATAAAATTACTTACTGATTTGGTTAGGCTTTCTAGATTTGCGTCTTTTACATTTACCTCTGTTAGTGGGATTCTTGGTATTATTACTCTGTATTTTTTTGAAAATGAATCTACAACACTTTTCCAATTACTTAGGGCACCAAATAAACCATGAAGCAAAATTATAATTTCTCCACTTCCTTTGTCGATATGGGGTTTTGTTATATTCATTTATACATCAATTTTTTTTAAACCATCGCCGTTTTCTACAATTACCTCTAAAGAAGGAAAAAAGTCTACAAACACAGAGAGAGCTCTAGGGGCAAAATCCATAAGAAGATAACTTAATATTGACCCTCTAATTTCTTCTTCCATTATTCTAATATCAAAATATTGAAAAATATTTATTAAAAAACTTATTATTAATGCAGATTTAACAAAACCAAATACTGCTCCTGAAACATCATCAAAGAAGCCAATAAAGGTCAAATCTATTAGGTTTTTTAAAGATTTTGTAATCCAATTGATTATTAAATACGATATAATAAATGTTGCTATTATAGATATAAACCCAATTAATAAATTATTTGATTCTGGGAAAAATTTAACTAATAAATCGGAAAAAAAATTAGAGAAGTTTAATGATAAAATAATGCTTACAATAAAAGAAAATAAGGAGACAAAACCTATTATAAGCCCCTTTTTATACCCTTTGTAAGTATAGAAAATTAAAAAGAAACTAAAAATCAAATCGATTAAGTTCAACTCAATAATTTTTTTACGTAAACAGAAATTCTAGAATTATCAGCTTTTCCTTCGAGCTCCTTAGATGCAATACCCATTATTTTTCCCATATCCTTCATTGTAGAGGCGTTCTCTGATGTAATTATTCTTTGAATTATTTTTTCTAGGTCATTGTCATTCATCTGTTTTGGAAGAAACTCTTCGATTATTTTTATTTCTTTAGACTCTTTATCAGCTAAATCTTTTCTATTTTGTTTTATATAAAGATCTCTTGAATCTTTTCTCTGCTTAATTAATTTCATTAATAGGTTTAAAGAATTAATATTATTTTCATTTCCACTTTTTTCTTCAAGAAGAATAGCTGACTTTATAGCTCTTAATGCCAAAAGTCTAGTCTTTCTTTTATTTAACATTGATTCTTTAATTTGATTATCTATTGTATTTTTGAATTCCATAACTACAAATTTATCAAATACTTACATTAATAATGACTAGATTAAGCGTAAATGTAAATAAGATAGCTACACTAAGAAATGCTAGAGGAGCAGATAACCCTAATTTAGTTCAGGTAGTTAAATACTGTGAAAAGTTTGGAGCTCAAGGGATTACTGTTCATCCTCGAAATGACGAAAGGCATATTACTATGAAAGATGTTTATGATATTGCGTCTATCGTAAAAACAGATTTTAATGTTGAGGGTTACCCCGATAAAAGATTCTTAAAAATTATTAATGATATAGCTCCAGATCAAGTAACCTTAGTCCCTGATCCTCCAGAAGTTTTAACCTCAAATATAGGCTGGAGAAAATCCGACTTAAATGTTGATTTAAAAGGAATCATAAAAGATATAAAAAAGTTAGGATCAAAAGTTGTCATTTTTGTAGACCCAGATAAAGAAATGATAGACTTTGCCAAAGAAATAGGGTCAGATAGAATAGAGCTATACACCGGAACATATGCAAAAGAATATTTGAAAAATAGAGAGGTTTCAGTTATTGATTATGTAAATGCATCAATTTATGCAAAAGAAATAGGAATTGAAGTTAACGCTGGTCATGATTTAGATTTAAATAATTTAAGATATTTCAAAAAATCAATTCCCCATATTTACGAAGTCTCAATAGGCCATGCCCTTGTGTCGGATGCTCTTTATTTAGGTTTAGAAAAGTCTATTAAATCATACCTAAGTTGTTTGAAATGATTAATCAATTAAATTTCAGGCAGTTAGGTTCTGGAAAAGATATAATTATATTACACGGACTTTTAGGGTCGCTTGATAATTGGATTTCTGTTGCACATAAATTAGCTTCTAATTATAAGATTACAATTCTTGACCTTCCTAATCACGGTAAATCATATCACAGTGATTTGTTTTCATACAAAGAAATGGCCGATGTCTTGAATAACTTTATTGAAAAAAAAAATATTTTAAATCCAACAATTATTGGCCATTCTATGGGCGGAAAGGTAGCTCTTCAATACGCGGAACTTTTTCCTAAATCCATATCTCAACTGGTAGTTGTAGATGTTTTTAATAAGGAATATGATACAAAAAGATTTGCTCATATATTTAAAGCAATTTCTGTTATTTCATCTTCAAAATTTAATTCAAGAAAAGAGGCAAATGATCTTATTAAAGAAATCGTTGTAAGTGAGGGGGAGAGGAATTTTGTTTTAAAAAATTTAAAAAGAAATGAAGACGGGTTTTCTTGGTATCCAAATGTTGATTTGCTTAATAAATCTATTTTTGAAATTTCTTCTAAAATTCATTTAACATCAAAAGTTGATATTAGCACTTTATTTATTAAAGGACAAAATTCTAACTATATTATGAATGAAGATATTGACGGTTTACCAAACCTATTTTCTAATTTTAAAGTTATTGAAGTTCCTAATTCCGGACATTGGGTTCATGCAGAAAATCCTTCAGCTTTTATATCTACTATAGAAAATTTTATATAATTAATTTGCTCTAGGATGAGATTTTTTATGTGTCTCCTTTAGTTTTTCAATCGAGTTGTGAGTATAAACTTGAGTTGCAGCTAGACTCTCGTGTCCTAGTAGATCCTTTATCGCATTTAGATCAGCTCCCCTGTTGAGAATATGTGTTGCAAAAGAATGCCTTAGAAGGTGCGGATTATACTTTTCACTATTTATAAGTGATGACAAACAGCTTTTTACTGTTCTATATATCATCATAGGATAAATTTTTTGTCCCTTATTAGTTAGAATTAAAAAATCACTATTGTATTTTTTTCTTTTATTATGATCAAGGTAAAGTTTTGTTTTTATAATAATATTATTATTTAATGGAATTATCCTCTCTTTATTTCTCTTCCCTAAAACTTTAATTTGACTTTTTTTAATATTAAAATTTTTAGTTTTAAGATTAATTAATTCATTTATTCTAATGCCAGTGCCATAAAGTAATTCTAAGACTAAATCAGTTCGAATTTCTTCAAGGGTATTGTTAATATTAATATTTTTAAATAGTTCAATCATATCGTTTTCTTTTATAAAAAGAGGTAAAGATTGTTTCGTTTTAAGACTTTGAACTAGAGTGGCAGGGTTTTTTTGGATTAATTTTCTTTTGACCAAAAATTTAAAGAAAGACTTCACGCTAGCAATTTTTCTATTTATTGAATTATTAGATAATTCTTTAGTAGATAATTCAATAATCCAAGCTCTTATTGTCCTATTGTCTATTGATAATATTTCTTTGGAATTTTCATACCTTTCGCTGAAGGTTAGAAACTGATTTAGATCATTACCATAACTTTTAATGGTATTTGAACTAACTCTCTTTTCAAATTTGAGGTGTCGAATAAATTTATCTTTCATATTTTAATATGAAAGATAGATAAAATTATAATTCTTTAGATCTTAATTTTTGGACGTATTCTGCTTTAAGCTTCTCTTCTCTGAGTGTAACAGATTTCTTAGTATAATAGGCATTGTTTCTATATGTTCTTATTACCTGAGCTTTTTCAAATTTCTTCTTAAATCTTTTAAGTGCTCTGTTGATGTCTTCTTTCTCTTTGATATTTACTTTGACCATTTTAAAAATTTTGTGTCGCAAATATAAGAAATCAATTGAATTATTAAAATTTTTATTAAAATGACGTAAATCAAAAAAAATTTTATACCCAGTTTTTAAGTTTGCTGGTTTTTCCTATCCCTGGGTTAAACATATTAGTTGGATCAAGTTCTTTATAAAAGTTAGACAAATTAGATTTTGCATAGTATTCATGCCCAACATTATGTTCGGCTGGATACTCTGCCCCTCTTTCGTCAAATACCTTCAAAAGTTTTTCTTTTAGCAGTTCTGCATCAACGTCTTTTTTCAGAATATAATTCTGATGTAATACATGACAGAATAAGTGTCCGTAATAAAGTTTCATCTCAAACATGTCATCAATTTCTTTTGGTAACTTTTCAAACCAATTTTTTTCATTTCTTGGAAAGGCAATGTCCATAGACATCATTTCACCATGTTTTTTTGAGTTAAGTATATGATACCTTCCTATTGCACTTGCCGAAACGAACCTATGAAGAGAAGCTTTTTTTGCTTCATGATCATTACAAATAAAGTAACCGCCTTCTTTATTTTTAAAAATTTTTTTAAAATAATTCTCTGCTTCTTCTATGCCATCATCTGACATTTCAATCACCCAGTGGTGCTCATATAAATCTCTAAACTTTTCCATTCTTTTTGGAAGGTGATTGGGCCAAAAATTACTTAAAAACTGCATCAATCTATCTGAAAAGTTATTGGGGAGAATTTTTAATTTACTTGCTATAATATCAATAGACCTTTTAAGTTCAAAAAGTGTTGGAAGAAATTTTGTCCCTAATTTTTCTATGACAACGAAGTTATCTTTACTATATTTTTTAGCTGCATCGTAGCAATCTCTGTGCAAATAATCGCCTAGAGTAGGGAGTGTTTTGAATTTTGATAAGATATCTCTCCTTATTCTCCAAAAGACATCAGGGTTATTTGATCCGACATAAAATACTTTATTTTTTTTTGGGGTTGGGTATGTGTCTAACCTTACTGCAAAAACAGCTACTTTCCCAGCGCTTCCTGATGCTCCATATAATAGTCTGTTATCAGAGTTGTATCTAGCAGGTGTGCTTTTATTTATTTGCCTTACAATTTCAGAATACATATTGTCTGAAGCTAATTTGTTGGAACTAATAATGTCAGACATATTATAATTTTCATTTTGTAAATTTTTAAGTATCTCTT
This sequence comes from uncultured Flammeovirgaceae bacterium, assembly GCA_913046795.1. Lineage (GTDB taxonomy): Bacteria > Bacteroidota > Bacteroidia > Cytophagales > MED-G16 > MED-G16. Next base: position 9,746 of record CAJWTC010000003.1, read on the forward strand.
CTGTGCTAGAGCCTAAGTTAATTCCAAGCTCATTAACTAATTCCAACCTTCCTTTTTTATTGATTTTTGCATATAATGCTAATTCTGTGTAAGCTGGACCTCTTTTAACTAGAGAGCCTCCAGAATTATTACATACTCCTCCTATAATAGAGGCACCTATAGAGGTTGATCCAATAATCGAGTGAGGCTCTCTTCCATAAGGTTTTAGTTTTTTTTCTAAATTATATAAAGTGCTTCCAGTCAATCCAATAATCTGTTTGCCATCATTTATGATATGGATGTCATCAATAAGCATAGTATTGATAATTAGTATTTTACGATCATAATCGTCTCCATATGGAGTTGAGCCTCCAGTCAAACCAGTATTTGCAGCCTGCATTATTATAATTATGTTATCTCTTACGCATATTTCTAAAACTTTCCATATTTCAATTAGGGAATTAGGCTTTGCCACAGCAAAAGCTTTACCTTCACCATATCTCCATCCCTTAGAGTAAGGTTCTTTTCTCCACTCAGAAGTGATTAACTGTCTTTTTCCAACAATGTTCTCTATGTCTTTTATAGTTTTAGATAAACTCATATTTGTTTATGCGGTTATTAGAATTTTATAATTTCCTCTCCGTTCTCAATTATTAATTCTTTTTTTTCTGATTTCTCTACTCTGCCAATAACTTTAGCCGCAACATTAAAATTTTCACTTATTTCAATTATTGAATCAGCAAATTCCTTATCACAATATATCTCCATTCTGTGTCCCATATTAAAAACACTATACATTTCTTTATAACCGCACATGGATTCTTTCTTAATTATTTTAAATACCTCTGGTGTCTCAAAGAGATTATCTTTTATAATTCTATTACTTTCTGTGAAATGAAGAACTTTTGTCTGACCACCACCTGTGCAGTGGATTATCGCTGATATGTTTTCCTTATTATCTTTTAGGATATTTTTAATTACAGGTGCATATGTTCTTGTTGGTGAAAGTAGGGACTCTCCTATATTTAATTCTGATTCTGTTTTATCAGTTAAGCGTTTACTACCACAATAAATAAATTTATCTTTAGTTTCCTTGCTGAATGTCTCAGGAAAATGTTCTTTATAATAACTAGATAAGACATCATGACGTGCTGAAGTTAATCCATTACTACCTATTCCACTATTATATTTATTTTCATAACTAGACTTTCCAAAAGATGAAAGGCCTACAATTACATTTCCAGGTCTAATGTTGCATTCTATAATTTTATTCCTTTTCTCTCGAGCAACAATTGTACTGTCTACTAAAATCGTTTTAGTTATATCACCAACATCTGCTGTTTCGCCACCCGATGATGAAATTTTAATACCATTTTCATTGAGGAGCGAAATGATGTCATTATTACCTTCTATAATTTCAGAAATAACCTCTCCAGGTATAAGATGTTTATTTCTGCCTATAGTCGACGACATCACAAAGTTATTTGTAACACCAACTGCAATTAAGTCATCAATATTCATTATTAATGCATCCTGAGCAATACCTCTCCAAACTGATATGTCATTTGTCTCTTTCCAGTACAAATAAGCAAGAGCTGATTTTGTGCCTGCCCCATCTGCATGCATTATATTACAATAAGAATTATCATTTGATAGAATATCAGGTATAACCTTACAAAATGAATTTTTAAAAAGACCTTTATCTATATTTTTAATTGCATTATGAACATCTTCTTTTTTTGATGAGACTCCTCTTTCTAAATATCTATTAGCTGACATTATTAATTATTATTAAAGAATCTTTCATCGTCACCAGGCTCATCCCTTTCAACAAATTCATAACTTGTTACTTTAAATTCTGTTCTTCTATTAATCTGATGCTCTTCTTCATTCTTTGCATTGGTAATTAAGAGTTGAGATTCACCATAACCTCTTGCTGTAATTCTATTTTCATTTATACCTTTATCTATTATATAGACTACAGCAGATTCTGCTCTTCTCTGGGATAGGTCTTGGTTATAATCTACAGATGATCTGTCATCAGTATGAGAACTTAATTCAATTGATATAGATGGATTATCTCTCATAATAATAACTAATTTATCTAACTCAATTGCAGCATCTGGACGAATTTCTGATTTATTTAGGTCATAGTAGATATTATCAAGAACTATAGACTTATTCATTATGATTTTATCTAATACTAAATTCTTTTCAAACTCTACATCAGTTATAAACTCCTTTAATTTTGATTTATCTAATGATTTTCCTATGGTTGAGAAATCACCTCTGGTATTAAAATAATTTTCTTTTTCTCCAATTAATATATAGTCTTCCTCTGAGTAAACTTTAAACTGAAAATTTCCATCATTGTCAGTAAAAGTTTCTTCAATTATATTTTCATTTTTATCTAAAAGCTTTACTACACTATTACCAAGAATTTCTAAATCATTACTCTCATCTCTTGGTGTCAATGTTGAACCTTTTAAAATATAATTTACAATCTTTAGGTTAGGGTCGTCATTTACGAATGTATATATATCATCATCTCCTTTTCCACCTGTCCTGTTAGAAGTAAAAAAACCTCTAGTAGGATTAAATGGATTTACTCCAAAATCATCACCAGTTGAATTTAGCGGTTTGCCTGGATTGGAAATTTCAATTTCTCCAGCCCGTCTTGTTGCTACAAAAATATCTAGCCCACCAAACCCTTCGTGATTATCAGAAGAAAAGTATAATCTACCATCTTCTGTCACAGATGGAAAAACCTCATTACCTGGTGTATTTATCACTGGACCCATATTCTGGATATTTATCCACCTTCCTCTTCTGTTAAGGTTTGCTTTATAGATATCAGTTCCACCATAGCCTTTGGCCCTATTAGATGCAAAGTATAATGTTTTTCCATCTTTTGATAAAAAAGGTGTTGAGTCCCAACTTCTTGACGTATTAACATTGAGAAGTCTAGGGTTAGACCATCCACCTCTTCTGTATCTTGAAAAGTAAAGGTCTACATTATTTCTTCCAGAACTTTTTCCATCATTTCCCTTCGCAAAAATCATATACATTCCATCATCAGAGAAAGTAATAGACCCTTCATTTACCTGTTCACTATTAATATTTTCTCCAAGTTTTTTAAGGCTCTCTATCTCTACATTGGCACCTTTAGTAATAACTTCAAATAAATCGGTAAATGGAGTTCCTGTCCCTTTATAAAGCTTCTCGGTTGACCTATTAGATACAAAATATAATTTTCCTTTAGAGTAGGAGGGTGCGTAATCAGCAAAAGTTGTATTTATTGCATTAAGATTTTTTACTTTGTAATAACTTGTATCTGGATACTTTTTTAGGTTTTCTATATATATAGATTCTTTATTTATTAAGTTAATAACATTTTCATCTGATCCTATCTGTAGATATTTTTTTGCTATAGAGTCTGCAGCATCATATTTATTATTTGCCTTGAGTGATATAATTAGGTAATAGTATGCTAATTCATTATCAATACCTTCTTTAATACTTTGAAAATAATACTTTTCTGCATCCCATATTTGATTAGATTTCCTGAATGCCTCAGCAATTAAAAAATTAGTTTTTGGGTCATTATCCTTTACAACTTTTTTAAATTTTTCAGCTGCCACGTTATACTCTGCGCTATTAAAACTTTTTAATGCAGACTTATTGCTTACACAGGAGGATAGAACAATAGCAAAAGCTAAAAAATTATAATAATTTATCATCTTAAGAAGGTTTTTAGCCACGAATCTTTTATCTGTATTTTCCATGAACTCTCAAATTCATTTTTATTTCTAACAGTAGTATTAACCATATTAGTAGACAAGGAAATTTCATTTTTTCGTATCAAATCAATAATTTCGTTTTTATCGTAGAAATGAATGATTTCTTTTTTAAATATACCAATTTTAGAGTTAGGGTTTAAGCTGATTCCTAGAACATTTGATATTCTCATCATTTCCTTATTTATTGAATCAATAGAGCATCCGCTTACATCATTTTCTTCAGCAAATAATATTATAAATTGTTTGTCTATAATCTTATAATTTGAGTTAATAGTTTTTCCATGCGATACCCAGCTATCACATATTCTTTCTAACTCAAAATTTAATTCTTTTACCAAAGTATTTGTTAAAGGACTTTTCAATATGTAAATCCAGCATCTTGCTTCTTGAGTCAAATTTCTAAATTTTAAATACATTTTTTATATATATAATTATTGATACGAGATTATTTCAAAAATAATAATTTTGGTAGATATCTTTATTTATTTAGGTTTGCATCTTATTAATTAGGTGCTGTAGCTCAGTTGGTAGAGCATCGGACTGAAAATCCGTGAGTCGGTGGTTCGAATCCGCCCAGCACCACTATAAACTATGAAATGGCTTTATCTTGGAATTGCTATTATTATGGAGGTCATTGCAACTAGCGCCCTCAAGGAAAGTAATAACTTTACAAAACTTCTTCCTTCCATTTTGGTTGTGGTTGGTTATTCTTTTACTTTTTATTTTATGTCTTTAACTTTGAGAGATATGTCTGTTGGCATAACTTATGCTATATGGAGTGGAATGGGGATTTTTCTAATTTCTCTAATAGGGTATTTTAGGTATAACCAGACTCTTGACACCCCTGCTATTTTAGGTATGAGTTTTATAGCTCTAGGTATAATCATTTTAAGGTTTTTTTCTAAATCAATAAACGCATAATATATCAGAAGTAATATCTTTTAAAAGCTTCCATAGATCCGTATTTTGCAAGACCAAGATCAGAAAATAATTTTGCTGTATTCTTATTTCTATCTTCTGCCCTTTGCCAAAACTCTCTTGAATCTTGCCCTGGGAAAATTATTACATCTTTTTGAGATAGGTGCTTATAAATGGCCCTTCTCTTTTTTAGTATTTGTTTTGGGCTTAGCGGAACTGCCATATCAATTTCATCTATTCTCCACTCATCCCAAGCGCCGCTATATAGCCACACATTACAATTCTTCATGAATGATTTTGATTTCAAGTTATCTATAGATTTATATATTGATCGAAGACAAAGTCTATGAGTACCATGGGGATCACTCAAATCACCAGCTGCATAAATTTGATGTGGTTTTATTCTATTTATTAAATTTTGAACAACTTTAATATCTGCACTAGATAAATCTTTCTTTTTTATTTTTCCAGTTTGATAGAATGGCATGTCTAAATTATAAATTTTATTTTTTTCTAACCCTATATAATTACACGCCTGTAAAGCTTCTGATTTTCTTATAATTCCTTTGATTTTATTTAATGTATTATCCCTATCAATATCAATTTTTTCTGTTATTAACCTTTTTAAACTATTATGAAAGTTTATTCCCCAAACGATATGATTTTTTTCTAATTTATTTTTTCCGTCACTTATCAACTTATTAAGTTCATTTGTTGATAATGAGACAGTAAGTCTCTTGATAAGTTCTGCTATTTCTAAAACTTTTTCATTGCTCACAGCTATGTTTCCAGAAGTCTGATATGCTACGTGGACATCGTGTCCTTGATTAATTAGTTTAGAAAAGGTACCCCCCATCGATATTACATCATCATCTGGATGTGGAGAGAAAATTAATACCCTTTTTTTATAGGGTTTTGATCTCTCAGGTATATATGAGTCATCAGAATTTGGTTTGCCTCCAGGCCAGCCAGTTATTGAGTGTTCCAGCATATTGAATACAAGAATATTTGTATCGTATGCAGATTTATAATTTTCAAATATTCCACCCATTCCATTTTCATTATAATCTTCATCAGTTAACTGTAGTATTGGTTTATTTTTTTTGATACTTAACCATATTATAGCTTTTTTAATATTAATATCCGACCATCCAACTATAGATGTACTTAATTTATTTTTAGGTTTTTTATTTATGTTGGTATAGACCCAAGGGCATCTAATTCTATTTAGGCTGGATGCAGATTCTTTATCTAGAATAAAAGTACAGTTAGGGTGGTTTTGAAGCAATGACGCTGGTACTAACTCATTTGTTTTTTCTTCGACGGATTTTTTAACAATATTAGATTTACTATCTCCCCAAGCCACTAGAGTTATTTTCTTGGCCTTAAGAATAGTTTTAATCCCCATAGAAATAGCATCTTTAGGTACGTTTTCAATACCAGTAAATTCGTCTGCTGCGTCAAATCTTGTTGTTTCTTCAATTTTAACTTTTCTAGTTACTGATGATTCAATAGATCCAGGTTCATTAAATCCAATATGGCCATTTCTACCTATACCTAATAACTGGAAATCTAATCCTCCAGCTAATTTTATTTTATTTTCAAAATCAACACAGTGACTTTCTATATAATTTGGATTTAAGTCTCCTCTTGGAATATTAATATTTTTTTTTTGAATATCTATATGATCAAAAAGAAAATCAAACATAAACTTATGATAGCTATGTCTGGAGTTTGGTTGCATTGGAAAATATTCGTCTAGATTGAATGTAATTACATTATGAAAGCTTAGTTTTTCTTCTTTGTGCATCCTTACTAGTTCACTATAGATTGAGATAGGAGATGATCCTGTAGCTAAGCCTAAAACACAGCTTTTTCCTTTGGACTGTTTATCTCTTATTAGGTTTGCAATTTCTAAGGCTACAGACTTTGAACCAATTTTTGGATGTTCAAATAATTTAACAGCAATTCTTTCCTTAAAAATACTTTGCTCGTAAAAAATATCACGTGGATCTTCATTTAAATCATAATCTTTTTGGATTGAGTAGTTTAAATTATTCTCAATTAAAGTTTTGAGTTCTTTAAGTAAAGATTTTCTTTTATCTAAATTCTTTTCTTTGTTTGGAAATAAATTTTGATTGAAATTGTTACCGTTATATACTCTTATTCTTTTTCCTTTTTTATTGTAATAACAGAACGATCTTTCTTTATTAAAATTTATTTTTACTTGTATCTCATGAGACATTATAAATAATATATTTTATTAAATATAAATATATAAAATATATCTCATGAGACATAATTTAAATTTCTTACTTTAAAATGATTTAAGTGTTCTAATCTCGTTTTCGGTTAACTTTCTCCACTTCCCTCTAGGTAAATTTTTTTTTGTTAAAGTCCCAAAAAGGACTCTATCAAGCTTATCTACTTTATAATTTAATGACTCAAAGATTTTCCTTATAATTCTATTTTTTCCTATATGAATTTCAACTCCTACTTCATCTTTTTTATCTAACCTACTGATATTATTTACATTGACTGATTCTTCATCTATTTTTATTCCTAGTTTTATTTTTTTTAAATCTGATTCTTCAAGTGCTCTATCTAGCTTTACATAATATACTTTTTTTACTTTATGTGATGGATGAGTTAATTTTTTTGTTAAATCACCATCATTCGTAAATAGGATTAAACCCGTAGTTTTTCTATCTAATCTTCCGACATGAAAGACTCGTTCATTCACCCCCTTTAATAATTCAAAAACTGTTCTTCGACCATGTGTGTCTTTATTTGTTGTTATGAAATCTTTAGGTTTATTTAATAGTATATAGATTTTTTTTTCTCTCTTTACCTCTTTTTTTTCTATAAAAACCTTATCACTTAACTTAATTTTTTGACCAAGAGTGATGCATTTTTTTCCATTTATGCTAACTAACCCCTTTTTTATTAGATTATCCGCCTCTCTTCTTGAGCATATTCCTGATTGTGAGATGAATTTATTTATTCTAATTTCTGAAGATTCAGACTTCTTCTTCATCTCCTATGGAGTTTTCTTCTTTTTTAAAATCTTTAATAGTAGGAAGCTGGTCTAAATTATTAATCCCAAAATAATCCATAAACTTACCACTAGTAATATAAATTAGAGGCCTACCAACTTTATCAGATTTCCCCTTAATAATGATTAACTCCTTATCTAAAAGCTTTTGAATAGTGTAATCACAGCTAACTCCTCTTATTTTTTCAATTTCTGACTTTATGACGGGTTGTTTATAAGCTATTATAGCTAGAGTCTCAAGTGCAGATATTGACAGTCTCCTCTTAGACTGCTGTTTTAGTAGTATTTCGTTTAAACTAGAAAATTCATTTTTTGTTAAAAACTGAAAACCTCCTCCTGACTCTATTATTTCAAATGGATATGAAGCATCCTTGTATTTATTAATTAATTTAGATAAAGTTTTTTTAATCTTTTTATCATCATAATTTTTATTGTTATTTTCTGCAAAAACCTTTATAATTTCTTCAACTTTAATTGGTTTTGGAGAGCAAAAAATTAGTGACTCTATACCTGATTCAAGAAAACTCAAACTAACCTCTATTTAATTTAGCTTCTATAGATTGAGTTGCATGTGGGACTGCTCTTAATCTTTTTTTATCAATTAACTTACCAGTGTCTTTACAGATACCGTAAGTCCCGTTTTTAATTCTTATTAAAGCTTTTTCAAGATTATTTATAAATGTTTGCTGCCTTCCTGCAAGTTGACTTAAGCTTTCTTTTTCCATTGTATCTGCACCATCTTCAAGAGTTTTAAGAGCCCCCTGTGTTGAGTCAGTTCCAGAGAGATTTTTTCTAAGTAGAGATTCTTTAATAAAGTCTAGTTCACTTTGGGCATTATCTCTCTTCTCAAGGATAAGTTTTTCAAATTCTTTTAATTCCTTTAAGTTAAATTTTGTTTTTTCTTTTTTAGGCATAATGCAAATTTAAAGTTTTCTTTTAATTTCTTTAATTTCAAAAGATTCAATTATATCTCCAACCTTTATATCATTATAATCAGCTATACTTAAACCGCACTCGTAACCATTTTTAACTTCGTTTACATCATCTTTAAATCTTTTCAGTTGTTTTATTTTTCCAGTATACACAACGATTCCATCTCTTATGAGTCTTATCTTATTCTTTCTTAAAATATTTCCATTAGTAACATAGCAACCAGCTATCGTACCTATTTTTGATATTTTATACGTTTCTCTTATTTCTACATTTCCTACAATGGATTCCTCTTCTGTAGGTTCTAACATCCCCTCCATTGCACTCTTTATCTCATTTATTGCTTCATAAATAATAGAATATAATCTTATATCGATTCCTTCTTTTTCTGCAAGAGATCGAGCACTTTGAGATGGTCTTACCTGGAAACCAATAATTATTGCATCAGAAGCTGAGGCAAGAAGAACATCAGATTCTGTAATTTGCCCAACGCCTCTGTGTATTATATTAACTGATATTTCTTCTGAGGATAGTTTTTCCATAGAGTCAGATAATGCCTCAATTGATCCATCAACATCACCTTTTAAAATAATATTTAACTCTTTAAAGCTACCTAGAGCCAGTCTTCTTCCAATTTCATCCAGAGTTACATGTTTTTTTGTTCTAAGTTTTTGTTCTCTAATCAGCTGCTCTCTTTTCGTGGCAATTTCTCTGGCTTCCTTATCAGTATCAAAGACGTTAAATTTATCTCCCGCCTGTGGTGCTCCATTAAGACCAAGCATAAGAATTGGTGTTGCTGGTTCTACAGTTTTTTTCTCGGCCCCTCTATGATCAAACAATGCTTTAACTTTTCCATATTGAGAACCAGCAAGTACTATGTCTCCTATATTTAACGTTCCTCCTTGCACCATTATTGTAGTAAGGTATCCTCTTCCTTTATCTAGTTCAGATTCAATAACTGTGCCGATAGCTTTTTTGTTAGGATTAGCTTTTAATTCAAGTAGCTCTGCTTCTAATAATACTTTTTCAAGTAATTCCTCAACTCCTTCACCTGTTTTAGCAGATACTTCCTGGCACTGATACTTACCACCCCAGTCCTCGACTAGAATATCAATTTTAGATAGGTCTTCTTTAATTTTATTAACGTTTGCGTTTGGAGTATCAATTTTATTTATAGCGAATACTATAGGTACTTCCGCAACTTTACTGTGGTTGATTGCTTCTTTTGTTTGGGGCATGACTGTTGAGTCTGCAGCTATAACAATTATAACTAAATCAGTAATTTTTGCTCCTCTTGCCCGCATTGCGGTAAAAGCTTCGTGCCCAGGTGTATCAAGAAAAGCTATTTTTTGACCACTATCTGTTTGGACATCATAAGCTCCAATGTGTTGGGTTATTCCACCAGCTTCACCTTCTGTAACTTTTGACTCTCTGATGAAATCCAATAAGGAAGTTTTACCATGATCAACATGACCCATTATTGTAACTATAGGAGCTCTATTTTTCAGCTCACCTTCTTTATCAGGTACTTCTGTAACAACTATTTCTTCTTCTTCTGAGGTTGTGAACTCAACCTTATACCCAAACTCTTCAGCAATTATTGTCATTGTCTCAGCATCAAGTCTTTGATTTATCGATACAAACATTCCAATCTCTAAATATTTTGATATTACATCATTAACACTTACATCCATTAATTTTGCAAGGTCGTTAGCTGAAATAAATTCAGTTACTTTTAATACTTTTGACTCCTCCTCAAGTTTTATCTTTTCTTCTTCTATGGCTTCTGCATGTTGTGACCTTTTCTCTTTCCTATATTTTGATCTCTTGGTGTCAGAATCTTTTGTTCCACTTAACTTTGCAAGGGTAGACTTAATTTGATTTTGAATTTCTTTATTTTTTTTATCTTGATCTTCTTGGTTAACTTTTTTAGTATCGTTATTTTTATTAGAGATAATCCTTTTCCTTGGCCTTCTTTTCTTTTTAGATTGGTCTGATGAAGCAACTCTATTCTTCGTCTCTCCTAGATCAATTTTTTTAATTATTTTGATCTTGCTTACTTCTTTTTTTTCTTCTTTTTTTTCTTCTTTTTTCTCTTCAATTTTTACCTTATCATTTTCCTTTACACCAACACTCTCAACTTTTTCTATAAATGACTTTTTCTCCTCAAGCCCTATTTTAATATTTGAGGCAACTTTTTTTTCAACAGCTGAATCTTGAAATGCATTTTCTAGTAATGAAAAGAGTTCTTCATTAATTTTTGTATTTGGATTAGAATCAATTTCAAATCCTTTACTCTGAAGAAATTCTATTATGGTATTCCTTCCTACATTTAATTTTCTGGCTACCTGGCCTAATCTAATTTGTTTAGACATAATTAATTATTACTCAAATTCTTTTTTAAGTGTATTAATAACTTCTTCGACAGTATTTTCTTCAAGATCAGCTCTTTTAACTAATTCGCTTTTATCAAGGTTTAAAACTGCTTTTGCAGTATCAAGACCTATTCTTTTTAATTCATCAATTATCCAATTTTCTATTTCATCTGAGAACTCATCTAAATCAACATCTTCTTCCTGAGATTCATCTAATTCTCTAAAAACATCGATCTCCATCTCAAGTAACCTACTTGCCAATTTTATATTTTGGCCCCCTTTTCCTATCGCAAGGGATACTTGGTCAGGTTTAAGATAGACAGAGACTCTTTTTTCTTCATTATCTATCTTCATGCTTGTTATTTTTGCAGGGCTGAGAGCTCTAGTTATATAAAGCTCTTGATTATCAGTGAAATTAATAACATCTATATTTTCATTCTGCAACTCTCTAACTATTGAGTGAATTCTCGAGCCGTTCATACCAACACAGGCCCCAACTGGATCAATCCTGTCGTCATACGACTCTACACAAATTTTTGCTCTTTCTCCAGGTTGTCTAACAGCCTTTTTAATAGTGATTAATCCATCAGAAATTTCAGGAACTTCATTCTCAAATAACTTTTCAAGAAAAAGGGGACTGGTTCTAGATAGTGTTATTTTAGGATTTCCTCTAAACATTTCAACACTAGTTACAACACCTCTTAATGCGTCTCCTTTTCTATATTTGTCTTTAAATATCTGCTCAGATCGAGGTAGAGATATTTCATTCCCTTCTACATCAACAAGTAAAACCTCTCTGCTTAATGTTTGATAAATTTCTCCTGTTATGACTTCACCTACAAGATCTTCATATTTATTTATTATAACCTCTTTCTCTAGGTCTTTTACTCTTTGTATAAGTGTTTGTTTAGCAAGGATCACTGCTCTTCTTCCAAAATCTTTGATTTTTATTTCTTCAGCTACCTCATCTCCTATTTCAAAATCTTCTTCTATTTTCTTAGCATCAGATAGGGTAATTTTATCAAAGTCCCATATATCTTCAGAGTTATCATCAACAATTTCTCTAAATCTCATAATTTCTAGATCGCCTTTATCAGCATTAATTACAATATCAAAGTTTTCATCATATTCAAATTTTTTTTTTATCATAGCCCTAAAAACATCTTGTAATATTCTTATCATTGTTGGCCTATCAACGTTCTTCTGTTTAGCAAATTCTGTAAATGTTTGTATAAGTACTCTTGTGTCCATAATATTTTTCAAAAAAAATGGGGACAAATGTCCCCGCTTCCATTTAAATTAGTATGCAAACTTAACTTTTTTTAGAAAGAAGACAAACTTTGTGATATAAATCTGTGAAATTGAAAACAAACTCACTTAAAATTTTTAATTCATTAGGCAAAAAGAAACAAGCTTTTAAGTCAATTAATAAGGATAAGGTTCTAATGTATGTTTGTGGACCTACGGTATATGATCTATTACATGTTGGGAATTTTAGGGGTCCCGTATTTTTTAATTTTCTTAGAAATTGGTTAGAACACTTAGGATATAAGGTTGAGTATGTATATAACTATACTGATATAGATGATAAAATTATAAATAAATCAAATCAGGAAAATAAATCTACAAAAGAGGTATCAGAAAAGTTTATAAATGAATTTAAGAAAGATTATGATTCGCTTAAAATAACAAGACCAACTAAAACACCAAAGTGTACAGAACATATTGATGATATCATAAATTTTATCCAAGGATTAATTAAAAAAAAATCTGCTTACTCATCTGAAGGCAGTGTGTTTTTTTCAATTGATAAATTTAATGGTTACGGTAAACTATCTGGTAAAAAACCAGAGGATCTGCTAGCCGGCCATAGAGTTGAGGTTAATAGTAATAAAAAAAACCCAATGGATTTTGTTTTATGGAAGCCTTCTAAGGACAAAGAACCAGGATGGAATTCACCTTGGGGGTTTGGAAGACCAGGCTGGCATATAGAATGCTCAGCTATGTGTAACAAAATTTTAGGACCAAGAATAGATATTCATGGAGGAGGTGCTGATTTACTCTTTCCTCACCATGAAAATGAAATTGCACAATCTGAATCAAACTTTTCTAATCAATTTTCTAATTTTTGGGTCCATAATAATCTTATAAATTTTGATAATCAAAAGATGTCTAAGTCTTTAGGAAATATTATAAAGGCAAGAGATTTCATAGAAGATAATAGCGCAGAGATATTTAAGTTTATAATTCTCAGTGTTCATTATAGATCAATTTTAAATTTTAATGACAAAATTATTAATCAGACAATCAATAATCTTTTTAAAATTTATTCTTCTCTTAAACTTTCATCTGAAATAAATAATTCAGAGATAGATGCCGCATATGTAAAAGAGTACGAAAATTATTTTACTCTTAAAAAAGAAGAAATAGATTCTTATATAAATAATGATTTCAATACTCCAGGAGCATTCGCAGTTATATTTGATATAATTAAAAAGTTCAACCTTTTAACTGTAAATAAACAATTAAGTTCAGAAATTAAATATTTTTCAATCCATTTTGATAAATTTTTTAATTTGTATGGAGGAATTTTAGGTTTATTCCAGGAAAATAGAAAAGATTTTATTGATAGTTTAAATAATTTGTTATTAAAATCTAAAGAAATTTCAGAACAATTTATTTTATCTAAAATCACAGAAAGAAACCATGCTAGAAAAGAAAAAGATTTTAAATTATCAGATACAATACGAGATGATCTTATGAATTTGGGTATAGAGTTAAAGGATAACCCTGATAGCACAACAAGTTGGTACATAAAAATATAGTTTAAACTCCCTCTGCAACGACTTCTTTAACTTCTGGAATAAATCTTTTTAAGAGTTTCTCGATACCAGACTTAAGCGTTATCATAGATGATGGGCATCCACTACATGCACCTTGTAATGCTACCTTAACTGTACCTTTTTCAAATGATTCAAATTGAATTGCGCCACCATCTTGCTCAACTGCTGGCTTAATATATTCTTCTAGAATTTGAATTATTTTTTTATCAATATCTTTAAGCGACTTACTTTCTTCTTTTTTATTTATGGAGTTGTTTATTATTTTTCCTTCTTCCTCAATAAATTTTTTTATAAAGTTTCTAAGTTCAAGTTTAACTTCATCCCAGTCTACCAAATCATTTTTTGTAATAGTTATGAAATTACTCATTATAAATACTCTCTCAATGTACTTAAATTCAAATAATGCCATAGCAATTGGAGACTCTACAGCGCTTTTTGCATTTGGATAGTCTTTAATTTCATTATTTGATAAAAGCATTCTGTCAGCCACAAACTTAAGTGAGTTTGGGTTTGGGTTTGCTTCAACATATATATTAACATTACTCATTTTCTTGAATATACTTTATTTTTTCTCCTTCACTAGACGCAACTACACTGGCTACGGTTGCATCCCCTGTAACATTTACTATTGTTCTACACATATCGAGTGGTCTATCGATAGCAATAATTAATGCGAGACCCTGTGGATCAATACCTATAGCTCCAAGAACAATGACTAACATAATGAGACCGGCTCCAGGAACTGCTGCTGCACCTATCGATGATAGGGTAGCAGTTAAAACAATAACCATTTGGTCAGCAAGTGTCAGATCTTGCCCAAAAGCTTGTGCAATAAAAACTGCTGAAATTGCTTGATGTATACTTGTTCCATCCATATTTATTGTTGCTCCCAATGGACAAACAAAACTTGTAACTTCTTCTGATACATTAAGATTTTTTTCAACTCTTTTCATTGTAACAGGTAAAGTTGCAGCACTTGAGCTTGTTGAGAAAGCTAACATCTGTGCTGGAAAAATAGCCTTAAAGAAACTTTTAATATTTACTCCTGTAACAAAATAAATTATGAGAGGATAAAAAACAAAAACCATAAAAGCTAACCCTATTAATACAGTTATTGCATAGAATAAAAGTGGTTTTAGTGTAGTTATTATATTATTTGGATCATCGCCAGCCAGATCTACTATTAAACCAGCTAGTAAAGCAAATACTCCAATCGGAGCATACTCCATTATTATTTCTACAATCTTAATTATTATCTCATTTAGGCCATCAAAAGCTTTTTTTATTGGTTCGGATTTTTTTTGTGAAGATAAAACCAACGCGACACCAAATAAGATGGAAAAAAATATTATTTGTAACATGTTCTTGTTGTTACTAGCTGAATGGAAAAAGTTATCAGGGACAACATCTACCATCATTTGTAGTGGACCAGATTCTTTAACACCCTCTGCGCTTGTAATCTTCATATTCGCATCAGAAGCATATTTTTCTTTAAGCTCTGCAGTTTTTTCTTCTGGAAAGTATTCACCTGGCTCAAGGGTATTAGCTAAGATAAGTGCTAATATTATTGCTGAAATAGTTGTTAGGACATATATACCAAATGTTTTCCCTCCAATTCTGGATAATTTTGATGTGTCTCTTAAATTAGAAATTCCAGATACCAATGATACAAAAATCAAGGGAACAGCAACTAATTTTAACATTTTAACAAAAACTGTACCAAAAGGCATAACCCAGTCTGTAATAAAATTACCTATACCAATAAAAACAGATGTGACTCCTACTATTAGACCTAATATTAACCCAAGAATAATTTTATTATGAAGTGGCATAATTATTTAACTTTTATTTTGTAGATATAAATCAACAATTACATTAGCAGCCATACTTTCTACTATAGGCACTGCCCTTGGCACTACACAGGGGTCATGTCTTCCCTTGCCCTTTAAAGTTACTACCTTATTTTTTGAATCAACACTTTTTTGATCCTTCATGATAGTAGAGACTGGTTTAAATGCTACATTGAAGTATATATCTTCACCATTACTTATTCCACCTTGTATCCCCCCAGAAAAATTTGATTTTGTAGAAATTTCTCCCTTTTCAGATAGTTCAAATTCATCGTTATGATCCGAACCATTCATTTTAGCCCCATTGAATCCACTTCCATATTCAAAACCTTTTACTGCATTTATTGATAACATTGCTTTACCTAATTCTGCATGTAGTTTGTTAAATATAGGCTCTCCAATTCCTACTGGACACCCTTGAATGATACATGTTATGATACCTCCAACTGTATCAAGACTTTTTCTGGTATCATCAATAAGATCAATAAATTTATTAGCAAAAGATGGATCGGGACATCTTACAATATTTTTTTCTGAGTTATCTAAATTTAATTTTGAATAGTGAGTAGTCATACTAATATTTCCTACTTGTGATACATAAGCATTAATTTTTACATTTAACTTCTTTAATATTTGTTTTGCTATTGCACCAGCTGCAACCCAATTAGCTGTTTCTCTTGCAGAACTTCTACCTCCTCCTCTGTGATCTCTATTCCCATATTTTTTAAAATATGTGTAATCTGCATGAGAGGGTCTAAAAGATTCTGAGATATGTTTGTAATCACTACTTCTTTGATCTTTATTTTTAATTTGTAAGCTTATTGGTGCTCCGGTAGATTTACCTTCAAATATTCCTGATAAAACCTCCACTAAATCTTTTTCTTTCCTTGGCGTTGTTATTTTTGATTGACCGGGTTTCCTTCTATCTAACTCACTTTGTATATAATCCGTATCTATCTCAACTCCAGGTGGACACCCGTCTATGATAACACCTATAGATTTTCCGTGCGATTCACCATAGGTTGATATTTTATATATTTTTCCAAATGTATTACCCATTCCTATTATAAATTATAAATGTTGATGTTATAATTACTAAAGTAATAATAATAATACTTAGAAAATTACTATTTAATAAGTGTTTTTTATTCTCTTTTAGTTCATTTGATTGATCTTTAATGAATTCAATAAAACTTTTAGACTCTTTATTTACTATTATGTTTTCCTTTTTTTTATCACCATATGAATTAATGATTGTTTTAGATTTTAGGGTATCATAATCTTTCAATTGACTATTAAAAAATATCCAATTTATTTTTTTTGAAAAGTCATATTCTCCTGGTTCAATAGGAATGCCATAGTAACTATATTTTTTAGACCCATAAACTTTTCCTCTCTCCCTATTAATTATTTGTTCTGAATTAGGTGGGTAAAAATCAATGTTATTTAAATCAATCGATGGCTCATTTATTGCTGAAATATTTCCCTCTCCAACTATCTCAAATATATAGTTAAAACTATTTCCAGTTTCTACTCTTTCTGAATCAATACTTTCTCTAAGTTTAAAGTTCCCTACCACAACGTTATCTTTTAGGGGGTGATCAGGTAATTTTTTAACATTAACTGATATTGGTTTTGAATAAAATTTTTCATAATCTTCAATCTTATTCCTACCAAAAAAAGAAGGTCTTTTTGATACTTTATATTTAATAAGTTCTAAATCTAAACTTGGAAAGTTGATGGGCTCATCATTAAATGGATAATATGTGGCTTGAAAAATTTTATATTGATTATACCTTTTATTATTGATCTCAACAGGTATACTATTTATATTTTCAATATTAAAGTTTTCCTCCCAGCAGTTTCCTGGTTTAATTTTTTTTAGAATTTCTGTAAGCTGCCTACCAAGTTCATAAAATCTCATATCCGCTACATTACTTTCGCTAACATAAAATGCTAAAGTAGTATTGAACCCTTCACCAACAAAGATATCTTTTTTGTCTGTAGTTAGGCTAAGGAATGCATCTGCCTCAACCTCATAGAATTCATCGTTATTTCTGTCAAAAAAATTGTCAAATGGATCATCAAATGGATCAAAAAAATTATTTAACGGATTATTTCTATTCGTTCCAGTTGGCTTCTCAACCAATATTGATTTTCCCTTCACATTTATATTTTTATTATTTATTTCTATATCAAAATCAGGAATGATAAAAGTTCCCTCTTCTTGTGAAATATAGTTTTGAATAATACTTTGGGAAGATGACATCTTCCCATTTATAAAATTTGTAGAGCTAGATGAAGAAATCCCCCCCTTAATAAAGCCATTTATCTCAGGAAATGAGCTATAATTTTTGATTTGATCATTTTTTATGGACAATGTAATTTGCAGGTCACGACCTAACTGAACTCTTTCAGGTTCTATTGAAACACTTACTTCTTGGGCATATACGCTAATTAAAGCAAACGTTTTTAACAATAAAATTTTTATAAACTTTTTTAAAAACACTATCAAATTTAACTATCTATTAACTTTTAACTCACTAAAAAAAATTAAAAAAAGTTAAATTAATTTGATGCCTTTATGTTTCTGATTATTCCTTGATATTTGGACCTCTTCACAGCGGAACCTTCAAAAATTCTATTAAATGTTTCTTCTGTTAATTCTATCCAATCACTTTTTTTTAAAGAGCTTAACTCATCATTAGGAATAAATTTTTTTTCATTATGAGGTTTTGAAAACTTATTCCAAGGACAAACATCTTGACATATGTCACATCCAAAAATCGCATCGTTAAGATTATTTTTTAATTCGTCAGGAATTTGATTTTTATTTTCAATAGTTAGGTAAGAGATACATTTATTTGCATTTATAACTTGTGCTGATGTTATAGCATCTGTTGGGCATGCATCTATGCATTTTGTGCATTTACCACACCTATTTTTTGCAGGTGAATCATAATCTAACTCAAGGTCACAAATTATTTCAGCTAAAAAAAAATAGCTTCCTCTCTTTTCATTTATGAGCAAAGAATTTTTACCAATCCAACCTAATCCTGATAATTTAGCCCATGCCCTCTCGTGTACAGGTGCAGAGTCAACGAAAACCCTTCCTTCAACTGCTCCTATTTTTTCTTTTATAAATTGAAATAGCTTTTTTAATTTTTTTCTGATAACGTTATGATAGTCTTTACCATAAGCATATTTTGATAATATAAAATTATTTTTTTGTTCTATTTTTTTTTGAGGATAATAATTATAGCTTAATGATATTACTGACTTTGATCCAGGAACAAGTTTTCTTGGGTCTAACCTTTTATCTAAATTTCTTTCTAAGTAACTCATGGATCCTTGATACCCGTTGGATAACCATTTTTCAAAATTATCTTCTTCCTCATGTAGATGTCTTGACTTTGAAATACCACAGCTAGTAAATCCTAAGTCTTTAGCTTTATTTTTAATTAGCTCAGTATTTTTTTTACTCATTGAACATTATTTTTTGAAAACCTCCAGGTGGGTTTAGTCCGAGATGTTCATAACAAGTTTTTGTTGCAACTCTTCCTTTTTGTGTTCTCTTAATATACCCCTCTTGAACCAGATAAGGTTCATATACTTCTTCGATAGTATTTGCTTCCTCTCCACATGCTGTCGCAATTGTTTTTATACCTACGGGTCCACCATTGAATTTTTTAATTATAGCTTCAATTATTTTATTATCCATTTCATCTAAGCCCTTTTTGTCAATTTTAAGAGCATCTAGACTTCTCATAGTAATATGTTTTGTTATTTTACCATCACCCTCTACTTCAGCAAAATCTCTTACTCTTCTTAGTAAATTATTTAATATTCTTGGGGTGCCTCTACTTCGGGAAGCAATTTCGGTAGATGCAAGACTTTCTATTGGTATTTTTAGAATTTCTGCTGAACGATTTACTATTCTTGTTAATATTTTTTTATCATAATATTCTAATCTAAAATTTATTGAAAACCTTGATCTAAGAGGAGCAGATAAGAGCCCAGATCTAGTTGTTGCTCCAATCAATGTGAAAGGGTTTAATTTAATTTGTACTGATCTAGCACTTGGACCTGAATCTATCATCAAATCAATCTTATAGTCTTCCATTGCAGAATATAAATATTCTTCAATCACTTTGTTAAGCCTATGTATCTCATCAATAAACAAAACATCTCCCTCTTCGAGATTTGTAAGTAGACCAGCTAAATCTCCAGCTTTTTCTAGGACTGGTCCAGAAGTTACTTTAAGACTACTAGATAATTCATTAGAAATAATATGTGAAAGAGTTGTCTTCCCTAGTCCTGGTGGGCCGTGAAGCAGAACATGGTCAAGAGGTTCTGACCTTTTCTTTGCTGCTTTTACAAAAACTTTAATGTTATTTATTATTTGATCTTGACCAAAAAAATCATTGAATGATTTAGGTCTAAGAATATTTTCAAATTCTTTATCTTTAGAACTTGAGTTATTATCAGATTTTAAATAGTCTTCTCTCATACAGTAGTTGCTAATTTAATTATTTTTATGCGTCGTATATTAATCTCTTTAATTTTTGTTTCCAGCATTTTTGTTTTCTTCTTAACAAGAAAAAATAGTATTGAGTATGAAATATCTGGACAAACCATGGGTACTATTCAGTATAATGTTAAATATATATCTGAAGAAAAAAGAATATCTAAATCAGATTTAGATTCCATACTCATAAATTTTAATAATATATTTTCAACTTATATTCCAAATTCAGAAATATCAATAGTTAATGAATCTGAAGGTAGAATAAAAGTTAGCAAAGAGTTCGGGAAGTTGATTACTGAGAGCAATATCATATATAAGCTTACAGATGGAATGTTTGATCCCACAGTAGGACCTCTGGTTAATGATTGGGGTTTTGGACCAGGGAATTTTGAAAAGCTTCCTTCTAAACAAAGGATACAAGAGCTTTTACAATATGTTGGATTTGATAAAATAAGTTATGAAGATGGTCACCTTCATAAAAAGTTCAAAAAATCCTATATTGATTTTAGTTCTATAGCTAAAGGTTATGCTGTTGATCTAATTCATGACTATCTAAAATCTAAAAATATAGAAAATACTTATATTGAAATAGGAGGAGAGGTAAGGGTAAGTGGTGTAAATAAAGATGGTAATAATTGGGTTTTAGGAATATTAGAACCCAGCTTTGATAAAAAAATTAATTTATCAGCTACAGTTTCTTTAGCAAATATGGCCCTTGCAACGTCTGGAAATTATATGAATAATTATTATGTTGATGATAGTTTGTTTTTTCATACTATAAACCCAAAAACTGGTCTGCCAGCTTATACAAATATGTTAAGTGCATCTGTTTTTTCTTCAAATTGTTTATCTGCTGACGCCTACGCTACAGCATTTATGGCTATGAATTTTATTGAATCAAAAAGTATTTTAGATTCCTCTAGTGATCTTTTAGGTTATATTATTTACAAGGAGAAGGGAGAGGTAAAAACCTATATTTCTGATGAATTGAAACCCTATATTAGAATTGTTGAAAAAACTAACTCAAATTAATTTCTTTTCCTTTATTTAAAGAATTTTAATTCTTGTCAAGAACATATCAGATGTCATATACAGGTATTCAAATTTATTATCAAACGCACAGTTTGCAGTTCTTACTTCGGTTCTAATTGTGCCAATATGTTCACCATTTTCTTTGATTACTAAAACACCTCCTGGCCCTGTTGCAAAAATATTTCCAGTAGGATGAACTTTTAGCCCGTCAAATAATCCCACATCTTTTTTTGCTAATTCTTTTCCATCAAAAAATACTTTAGGATTTTTAACACCATTTTCAGTCAAGTCATATCTCATAATTATAGGATTGTTATTATCAGAATTTGCAACATATAGAGTTTTTTCGTCATTTGAAATACTTATTCCATTAGGTCTAGTCAGATTTTTTATGAGAACTTCTACATTCCCATCAGGAGACAGTTTGTAGACACCGTTGAATGGAATTTCCTTTAATTTATCATCATCACCTTCTAGAAGTCCGTATGGAGGATCGGTAAAAAAAAGATTTCCCTCCGAATCATAAACTAAATCATTGGGGCTATTAAAAAGATTGTCCTTGAAATTACCAACAAGAGTACTCATCTTATTAATATTTAAATCTTCCATGATAGCAATTTTTCTATCACCATGCATACAAATTATGAGATTCCCATCTGAGTCTATTGTCAGGCCGTTGGTTCCTGCTTTTTTAAGGTTTGGCACCTCTCCGCTGTAACCTATTGGTTTTGTAAAAACATTTAGACCTTTATCCTCATTCCAGGTATATATTACGTTTTCAGGAACGTCTGAAAATAAAACAGAGTTGAGTTCGGTAGACCATATCGGCCCTTCTGACCACTCAAATCCTTCAGCAATAATTTCTATCTTTGAATTTTTATCTATTAAATTGTTAATTTCAGGAGATAATCTCTCTACAGACCCTATATACTTTTCTTGACTTATTGAGGTCAGATTTAATAAAAGTATTATAAATTTTAATATCATTAATTAAGATATTAGGTAGAAAATTTTTCTAACTTCCGCACATCTCACAATCATCTTGATTGTCAATAGAACATTGCATAGCAGCTTCCTTTTCTTCTTTAGTTTGAGATTTTTCATCCTTAACTATAGTAAACTTAATTGCATCAGCGGCAGCTTTTGTTCTCAAATAGTAAAGCCCAGTCTTAAGGCCTTTCTTCCATGCATGGAAATGCATTGATGTTAACTTACCGAAGTTAGCATCTTGCATATGAATATTCATGCTCTGGCTTTGACATATATAAGCACCTCTGTCAGCGGCCATATCAATAATACTTTTTTGTGATACTTCCCATACGGTACGATAAAGCAGTTTAATGTCGTCAGGAATTTCTTTTATTCCTTGTACTGAACCATTGGCCTCCATTAGTTTGTCTTTCATAGACTCGTTCCAGAGTTTCAGTTTAATTAAATCTTTAAGTAAGTGTTTATTTACAACAATGAACTCACCAGACAAAACTCTTCGGGTATAGATATTAGATGTATATGGCTCAAAACACTCATTATTACCAAGAATTTGAGATGTAGATGCAGTTGGCATAGGTGCTAGTAATAGTGAGTTTCTAACTCCATTTTTCTTTACCTCTCTTTTTAATTTAGTCCAATCCCATCTTTTTGATGTTGGAGCAACTCCCCACATATCAAATTGGAATATACCCTTAGATACTGGTGACCCTTCATAAGTTTTATATGGACCTTCCTCTTTTGCAATCTCCATAGAAGCTTCCATCGCACCAAAGTAAATAGTTTCAAAAATTTCTTCGTTTAATTTTTTTGCTTCTGGCGAATCAAAAGCATTTCTCATAAGAATAAAAGTATCTGCAAGTCCTTGAACACCAATTCCAATTGGCCTGTGTCTCATATTCGAGTTTCTGGCTTCTTCAACTGGGTAGTAATTTACATCAATAACTTTATTAAGATTTCTTGTTATAACTTTTGTGATTTCATACAGCTTTTGATGATCATATGTTAAATCATCCTTAACAAATTTATTTAAAGCTATGGATGCTAAATTACAAACAGCAATTTCATCAGGAGATGTATATTCTACAATCTCGGTACAAAGGTTTGATGATTTTATGGTACCCAGGTTCTTCTGATTGGATTTAATATTACAGGCATCTTTATACAATATGTATGGGTTGCCTGTTTCAATTTGGGACTCCAATATCTCGAACCATAAGTCTTGAGCTTTTACTGTCTTTCTTGCCTTACCTTCTTTCTCATACTTGTCATATAGTTTTTCAAACTCTTCACCGTATGTCTCATGTAGATCTTTAGCTTCATCAGGGGAGAATAAAGACCAATCACTATTCGATTCAACTCTTTTCATAAAGAGGTCAGGAATCCACATGGCATAAAATAGATCTCTAGCCCTTAGTTCTTCTTTACCATGATTCTTTTTTAGTTGAAGGAACTCAAAAATATCGGAATGCCAAGGTTCTAGATATATAGCAAAGCTTCCTTTCCTCTTACCACCTCCTTGATCAACGTACCTTGCAGTCATATCAAAATTTCTGAGCATAGGAATAATTCCATTAGAAACACCATTAGTACCTTTAATGTATGATCCTGTAGCCCTGACATTATGGATGCTTAACCCTATACCTCCTGCGGACTGTGAGATTTTTGCGCATTGTTTTAAGGTATCATAAATTCCGTCGATACTGTCATCCTTCATAGTCAAAAGAAAACAAGAAGAAAGTTGTGGCTTAGGAGTACCAGCATTAAACAATGTTGGAGTAGCATGTGTAAACCATTTTTCTGATAAGAGGCTATATGTTTCAAGAACTTTGTCCATATTATCCATATGAATACCAATAGCAACTCTCATCAACATATGTTGTGGCCTCTCAACTACTTTACCATCAAGTCTTAACAGATATGATTTCTCTAATGTTTTGAAGCCAAAGTAGTCATAACTAAAATCTCTATCATATATAATAGATGAATCTAGAAGTGCAGCATTTTTATTGATTACACCATAGACTTCTTTTGACAACAGAGATGCATTTTCACCAGTTTTTGGGCTAACATATGTGTATAGTCTCTTCATAGTTGAAGAAAAAGATTTGCTAGTTGTTTTATGTAGATTTGAAACCGCTATTCTTGCCGCAAGTGTTGCAAAATCAGGATGTTTAGTTGTAAGAGTTGCTGCAGTTTCAGATGCAAGTTCGTCAAGTTCTTGAGTTGAAACACCATCATAAAGACCATCTATTACTTTTTTTGCAATTTCAATTGTTTTGACAAATTCAGTGTTGAGTCCGTAACTTAATTTTTCAATCCTTGCAGTTATCTTATCGAACTTTACAGATTCTTTTCGGCCATCTCTTTTTATTACTAACATATACTATAAATTTAAAAGTCTTCTTCTAATGAAAATTTTGGTGTATCAGCTTCTTCATCTTTTTTAAGGACTCCAGCCTTTTGGTATTCTGCAACTCTCTTCTCAAAGAAATTTGTTTTTCCCTGGAGAGAAATCATATCCATAAAGTCAAAAGGATTAGATGAGTTATATGCTCTAGGGCAACCTAGCTCTACTAAAAGTCTGTCAGCAACAAACTCTATGTACTGACACATTAAATCAGAATTCATACCAATAAGCTTTACAGGTAAAGCATCAGTCACAAACTCTTTCTCTAAGTTAACGGCATCTTTAATAATTTCTACTACAGTTTCTTTTGGAAGAGTATTAATTAAATGTTTTGTATATATATGACAAGCAAAGTCACAGTGAAGACCCTCATCTCTTGAAATAAGCTCATTAGAAAAAGTCAATCCTGGCATTAGGCCTCTTTTCTTAAGCCAAAAAATTGAACAAAAACTACCAGAAAAGAATATACCCTCTACCGCCGCAAAAGCTATAAGCCTTTCTGCAAAAGTTCCATTATCTATCCATCTTAAAGCCCAATCTGCTTTTTTCTTTACACAATCAAGAGTTTCAATTGCATGTAATAGAGTGTCTTTCTCTTTTGAATCATCAACATAAGTATCTATTAGAAGAGAGTATGTTTCAGAGTGTATATTTTCTATTGCTATTTGAAAACCGTAGAAAAACTTTGCTTCTGTATACTGAACATCTGAAACAAAGTGTTCAGCTAAGTTCTCATTAACAATCCCATCACTTGCTGCAAAAAAAGCAAGAACATGTTTTATAAAGTGCCTCTCACCATCATTTAAATTTTCCCAGTCTTTTAAATCTTGACTTAAATCAATTTCTTCTGCTGTCCAAAAACTTGCTTCAGCTTTTTTATAAAATTGCCATATATCATCATGTTCTATTGGAAATAAAACAAATCTGTCTGCATTATCTTGTAGGATTGGTTCTGGTTTTAAATTAGCATTTGACATTATATATTATAATTTGTAACGTTTAACATTCAAAAAATGACAAAAAATCCCCGAGTCATTATATTAGAAATCAATAACATAATGACTAAAAAATTTAGTCAATAAGTGGTTTATAATCTGTTGTGTTTGGAAGCTGTGATCGTGAGTTTCTTATAAAAAAAGTTCTCTCGATCTAGGCATTACAAATATTATAAAAAGACTTTAAAATATCAAAACTTATTTACAACGTTTTTTAGTTTTTTTTTTTTTTTTTTCTAAATTGATTTTTTTGATTTGAATAATTAATATAAAATCATAAATTTGCACACGTTAAAAAAAAAGGTATGTACGCGATAGTTGATATTTCAGGTAAACAGTTTAAGGTAGAAAAAAATAAGTTTATCTACACAGATAAAATTGTACCTAAGTCAGGAAAAAAAGTTGAATTCAATAATGTGTTATTCATATCCGACAAAGGAAAAGCTAAAATTGGTAAGCCGATGGTTAAGGGATCAAAGGTTACGGGCGAGGTATTAGATCAGATTAAAGATGATAAAGTTATTGTCTTCAAGAAAAAAAGGAGAAAGGGATATAAAGTTAAGAATGGACATAGACAAGAACTAACTAAAATTTTAATAAAGGAAATAAAGTAATATTATGGCACACAAAAAAGGAGCTGGAAGTTCAAAAAACGGAAGAGAGTCACATAGTAAAAGGCTCGGGATAAAAATTTTTGGTGGACAAAAAATTATAGCAGGAAATATAATAGTTAGGCAAAGAGGAACAAAGCATCATCCTGGAGAAAATGTAGGAATAGGTAAAGATCATACATTGTTTGCTCTAACTGATGGCGTAGTAGAATTTAAGAAAGGAAGGAATAATAGGTCTTTTGTGTCAGTGGCTCAGGCTAACTAATTAATTCTTACCATCATCTCATTAAAGTATTCACTTAATATTACTTTATAATCACTTTCACTTTTAATCTCTTCTAGTTCATTCAGGGCAGTTTTGAAATAATCTCCGATTGTTTTTTTTGCTAAAATATTAATCCCATACTTTATCATCAACTCACTTATTAATTTAATCTTTTCTTTATCATTATTTGAGTTTTTCAACCCTTCTATTATTTTAATATCTTTCTCGTCGGACTTTTTCAAAAGATTAATCATCAGATACGTTTTCTTATTAGCTATTATATCTCCTCCAATTTTTTTACCAAAACCTGGGCTACCAAAGACATCAAGGTAATCATCCATTAGCTGAAAACCTATACCCAACATCTCCCCAATACTATATAATTTATTTGTGGTATTTTTATCTACATCAGCTACCATTCCTCCAAGCTCTAAACTGAACCCAATAAGGACTGCAGTTTTTAATTTAATCATTTCAAGATACTCTTCTTCTGAAATAAGAGCCTTCTCCTCATAATCCATATCAAATTGTTGTCCCTCACAAACCATTATAGATATCTCATTAAATCTTTTTAATATTTTTCCATAAATTTTTGCTTCTAATCCTTCTAAAAGACTGTAGGCATATATCATAAGGATATCTCCAGATAATATACCTATGTTTTTATTCCATTTTTTATGAACAGTTTTTTTTCCTCTCCTTAAATCTGCGTTGTCCATTATATCATCATGAATTAAAGTGAAATTATGAAAAAGTTCTAAAGAAATTGAGGGTATAAGAATATTATCTAAATCATTTTTAAACAATTTATAAGATAAAATTGATAGTGTTGGCCTTACTCTTTTGCTCTTTAGAGAGAGAATATATTTAATTGGTTTATAAAGATTTTCTGGTTTCTTATAAAAATTTATTTTATCAATTTCCTTATTTAAAATTTCTTGATATTTAAGTATTTTCTTTTTCATATTAA
This sequence comes from uncultured Flammeovirgaceae bacterium, assembly GCA_913046795.1. Taxonomy (GTDB): domain Bacteria; phylum Bacteroidota; class Bacteroidia; order Cytophagales; family MED-G16; genus MED-G16. The sequence goes on from CAJWTC010000003.1 coordinate 37,294, forward strand.
ATCAAGGTCGATTGTTCTTTTCTCTATATTTGTTCCTGCAACAGCTACTTTTATTGGCTGCCCTAAACCAAATGATTTTTTAAATTTTCTTCCAACTATAATGACCTTTTCATTATTGAAATCATATTTATCATCTGTAAGTGAAGAAATCTTAACTAAACCCTCGCATTTTGTTTTAACAATTTCAACATAAATACCCCATTCGGTTATCCCAGAAATTACTCCCTCAAATTCCTGTCCAATAAAGTTTGCCATGTATTCAGCCTGTTTATACTTAATCGACTCCCTTTCAGCTTTAGTAGCATTTATTTCCATTTTCGAACAGTGCTTACAAAGAATATCATAATAGAGTTTATCTTTGGGTTTACTGCCATTAATATAATATTGAAGAAGCCTATGTACCATAACATCAGGAAATCTTCTAATTGGAGAAGTAAAGTGGGAATAGTTTTTGAAAGCTAACCCAAAGTGCTTTTCTTTTTCAGTTGAATACCTTGCTTTAGACATTGACCGAATAGCAAATTTTTCTATCGAATTTTCTTCTGGTTTACCCTTTATCTCTTTCATTAAGTTGTTTATAGATGAAGAAAGATTTTGTTCATTTACATTAATTGTGTAACCAAATTGTTTAATATATTTCTGGAGTTCTATCAATTTAACTTTGTCTGGATCTTCATGAATCCTATAAACGAAAGTGAATTTTTTATTATACTTTTTTTCATATTCATTTATCTGTTCAGCAACAATTTTATTTGCTAGTAGCATAAACTCTTCAACTAACTTATGTGTATCTTTTCTCTCTTTCTTTACAATTTCTATTGGCTTTTTTTGTTCATCTAATTGAAATTTAACTTCATTCGATTTAAAATTAAAAGATCCGTTTTCAAAACGCTCTTGCCTTAAATGTTTTGCTATTTTATTTAATCTAATTAACTCTTTAGAAAATAAACCTTCACCCTTATCAATTACATTTTGAGCATTTTCGTATGTAAACCTTTTTTTTGAATGGATTACTGTTTTACCTACCCACTTATCAATTATTTTAAAGTCTTTATTTATTTTAATAATTACAGAAAATGTTAATCTATCAATATCGGGTTTTAATGAACAAAGGTCGTTTGATAGTTTTTCAGGAAGCATTGGAATAGTTCTATCAACAAGATATACAGAGGTAGCTCTCTTTTCAGCTTCTTTATTTAACAAACTTTTATTATTAAAGAAGTGAGATACATCGGCTATATGAATACCTACTTCATAAATCTCTTTATTTATTTTTACAGATAGGGCGTCATCAAAATCTTTAGCGTCCTCAGGGTCAATTGTAAAGGTTATATCTTTTCTTAAATCTAGTCTTCTTTCAAATTCCTTCTCTGATATTTTTGAATTTAATTTTTCAGCTTCTTTATTTACTTCAATAGGAAATTTAATAGGTAAATTAAAATCATGCATAATTGTGTGTATTTCTGCCTCATTACTTCCAATATCTCCAATGCATCTAATAACTTTTGCAAACGGTTTTTTGCCTCCTGTCCAACTGGTTATCTTAGCTAGATATTTTTTTTTACTACTATACTTTTCAGAATTTCTTTTTTTAATAAAAAAGTCAGAATATATCTTCCTGTGATTTGGAATAAAGAATGCGAAATCCTTATTATCTTCAATTATTCCTGAAAATTCTGATAATTTTCTTTTAACTACTTTCGTGATTTTGCCCTCAATTTTTGAAGAGTAATTATTTAATATATGTAGCTCCACTAAATCTTCATGAATTGCGCCATTCATATTTTGAGATTTGACTTTGATGTCTTCGGTCATTCCCTCTACTGATATAAAACAAAATCTTTGTTTCACATGATCAACTACACCAGTTAGCTTAACTAACTCTTTTCTTTTCTTTTTATTTTTTTTCAATTCATAAAATTTTAAAATCAAAAACCTTAGAAAGGTTTACAATTACTTTATTTTCAACTTCTTCTAATGAAACTTTTTTATTTAGTTCTTTTTCTAGAGAAGTCACATCTTTATTTTCAATTCCACATGGAATGATATTTTTAAAATATTTTAGTTCTGGACAAATATTAAATGCTAACCCGTGCATTGTAACCCATCTACTTGTTTTAACACCTAGAGCACAAATTTTTTTTGGGTTATTTTTTTTATGATTTATCCAAACACCTGTTAAACCTTCTACTCTTCCAGATTCTATATTATATTCTTTCAAAGTTAGTATAATTGATTCTTCTAAGTACCTAAGGTATTTATGAATGTCTGTAAAGAAATTTTCTAGGTCAATAATTGGATATATAACAAGTTGACCTGGCCCATGGTATGTTATATCACCTCCTCTATTTATTTTATAATATTCTAAATTTCTTCTTTCAATCTCCTTATCATCAATTAATAAATTCTTTTCGTTTCCGCTTTTACCTAGTGTATAAACGTGGGGATGTGAGCACGTTAAAATATAGTTTTTTGTCTTTTTCTGATTTTTTGTCTTTCTATTATAAATTTTTGTATCTATAATGCTATTGAATTTCTCCTCTTGTCTCTCCCAAGCATTTTTAAACTTAATCCTTCCTAGTTTTAAAACTTCTACTTCCTTACTTATTACCGAATTCAAACCTTCAAAGTTTCTTTATATTTAATTTTTTGTGAATAGATTTCTATCGTATATCAATTTACCATTATTATTCCATTCCCTTATTATAAACGAGGGATTTGTAGAAAATGGGAGATCGTCATATTTAATTTCTCTCTTCTTTTTTCCTGACTTATAAAACTCTGTCCATGTACCAACCTTTGAGTTATTAATGTAATCTCCTCTTGCTGCGACTTTTCCATCTCTAAAAAAAGCATAATATTTTCCATGCATCTCTCCATATTTTATTGGAATAATTTCTTTTAAGTTTACCTTATCGTAATCCCAATAATACCTTAAAGATTCATTCTGCCAACCTAACATATAATTCTCTTTATCTTGTAAGATATCTGATCTATTCAACCTAACCCACCTTCCTTGTTTTAGTCCATAATAGAAGTAACCCTCTTCTATTATCTGATTATTAAGCCTTTTTACATATGGTCCATGTAAGAGAAGGGTATTATCAGAAATTGATTTTGATCGTATAATTTTTCTTGATTTCTTATCAAAAAAATGAATTTCTTGAGCGTAGGGATTTTTAATTTCAGAACTTACAATAAAGTGAAAGTTTTCATAGATATTGTTTCTTCCCTGCGCTACTCTAATAAATCCTTTTTTTGTTTTTATCCCAAAGAAAATATTTTTTTTAGTCTTTTTTTTATTGTTAATTGATATAGTGTCATCTACACTTTTAAATAGCAGATCATCTCCTGAGATGGTGTCTACATTTAACCTAAAGATATCCTGAGAAAAGGAAATATAGTTTAAAGCAATAAATAAAAGAGTAAATGCTAATCTCATAACTAATACGTAACTCTATAACGAAAAATTACTTTGATAGTATATCAATACTCCTCTGAACAAATCCAGTTAGCTTAGATCCAGTTAACATATTCTGAGATAAAAGGGCAAGATCATAAACTTGTGAGGCAATCTTCTCTTTTGTCTTATTTGTTTTAGCTTTTAGGATCTTATCAATCAGTTTGTGGTTGCCATTAATGCTTACAGAAACCATCTCGCCAGGACCCCCCATCATCATAGGATTATTTCCACTTGATTTTGCCATGTCTTGCATTCTCCTAAAAAACTCTGGAAGAGTAATTACTACTGGGTTTTCATTAATGCTTAACGACTCTACATTTATAACAGTTGAAGGATTATTTATTATTTTTTCAAATATCTTTTTTAATGACTCTTTCTCACCATCAGATATAACAGTTTCTTTCTTCTCACCCTTGTCAATTAATTTATCTAGAATATCTGAGTCTACCCTTTTAATTTGAACTTTATCAATTTTTTGTTCTATATGGTTTATATAATGACTATCAATTACATTATCAAATAGCACAATATCATAGTTTCTTTTTTTTGCTTCTTCAATAAAAGAGTCTTGTTTCTCAGGATCATTTGAGTATAAAATAACTGTATTCTTATCTTTATCTTTTTGAGTTTTGGAAACAAATTTTTTGTACTCATCAAAAGTTCTCATTTTATTGTCTAGGCTTTGGAGCAGAGCAATTTTTTCAACCTTTTCATAAAACTTTTCCTCAGATATCATCCCATACTTAACAAAAAGATTTATATCCTTCCACTTCTCATCATAAGAATCTCTGTCCTCTTTATATAGCTCAGAGAGCTTATCTGCAACTTTTTTTGTTATGTAAGAATTTATTTTTTTTACATTTCCATCTGATTGTAAGTAACTTCTTGATACATTCAACGGTATGTCAGGTGAATCTATAACACCGTGCAGTAGCATTAAAAATTCAGGGACAACATCTTTCACTTCATCAGTTATAAATACTTGTCTAGAGTAGAGTTGAATTTTATTTTTTTGTACCTCAAAATCATTTTTAATTTTTGGAAAAAAAAGTATACCTGTCAAATTAAATGGGTAGTCTACATTTAAATGAATCCAGAAAAGAGGTTCTTCTGAGAATGGATGTAACTCTTTATAGAACTCTTTGTAATCTTCGTCCTTTAGGTCTTTAGGACTTTTGTTCCATATAGGATTAGGGTTGTTAATAATGTTATCCTCTTTTACAGATTTATATTTTGGCTTACCTTCCTTATCTTTTCCATCTTCGACTGATGTTTCCTTCTGACCAAACTTGATTTCTACTGGAAGAAACCTACAGTATTTCTTCAAAATTTCTTCAACCTTACTTTCCTCAAGAAAGTCTTTTGAATCATCATTTATATGTAAAATTATTTCAGTGCCTCTCTCTTTTTTATCAGAAGGCTTTATCTCAAACTCTGTGTTACCGTCACATTTCCAGTAGGCAGATTTATTTTTAGTAATGTAAGATTTTGATTTTATCTCAACATATTTTGAGACCATAAAAGCTGAATAAAAACCTAGTCCAAAATGTCCAATAATCTGACTTGAGTCATCTTTATCTTTATATTTTTCTATAAATTCTGTAGCTCCAGAAAATGCAATTTGATTTATATATTTTTTTATTTCATCGGCAGACATGCCTATACCTTTATCAGATATTGTTATGGTCTTTTTCTTTTTATCTAATATTATTTCGATAGTTAAATCCCCAAGCTCGTCTTTCATATCTCCCATTTGAGAGAGACTCTTAATCTTTTGAGTTGCATCTACTGCGTTTGAAACTAATTCTCTAAGAAAGATGTCCTGGTCAGAGTATAGGAATTTCTTTATTATAGGGAATATGTTTTCTGTGTTAATTGAGATGTTGCCTTTTTCTTTCATAATATTTTATCTAATTCTTTCAGATTCTCTTACTAATAATTCATCTTTTCTAATAAACCTATTTGATAGGAAATTGAAAAATATCGCCAAAAATATCAAATAAAATGAAATAAGAAAACTGATTTTATCATTGATATTAATGTATGTCTCATCGTAAAACACCTGATATAAAAAGAAAAAGATAAGTATTGACGTTAGAAGAGAGTTTAATGTGCCAATTTTTATTTGAGTGAGTCTGTTCTTATAACTAAAAATAGAATATAAGGAAAGTCCACAACAAAGGATTATAATACCTGAGATATAGAAGTAATCGTAAACTATACCAGAACCTTTAGCAATCTCTTCTACAGAGCTGCTTGAGATATAACCTGTTACCATAATTTCTGGCGATTCGTTTTCCGACATTTCTATTTTCTGCCACACAGGAAAGAAAAATGTTGATATTAAACTAGCTATAAATAAGATTAGGAATATTGTTTGGATTCTCTGTATCATGAATGTATTTTGTACAAAGAAAAAAAAATTAGCTAACAAAATATATATGCATGAGATATTTTATTAATATATCTTATAATGGAAAAGATTATCATGGTTGGCAGATTCAAAAAAATGCTGTTTCTGTTCAATCAACTTTACAGGATATATTATCAAAAATCCTAAGACAAGAAATAGTTATTTTAGGAAGTGGGAGAACTGATACAGGTGTTCATGCAAATTCTCAAGTGGCACATTTTGATGTAAATAATAAAATAGAAGATGATTTTATTTTTAGGGTTAACTCTTTTTTGCCTCATGACATATCAATAAATTCAGTTAGGCGTGTTAAAAAAGATTCTAATGCAAGATTCGATGCTATCTCAAGAGAATATATTTATAAAATTCATGGTGTAAAGTCTCCTTTTGTGAATGGGTTATCAATGCTTTACAGTATTCATATGAATAAAGAATTAATAAAAGATGCTTGTTCTATTATTTGTGATAATAGAAACTTCCAAAGTTTTTCAAAGGTCAAGACGGAGGTTAATAATTTTAATTGTAAAATTTCTCATGCTTCATTACAAAAAATAGAGGGTAATTACTTGTTTAGATTTTCCTCAAATAGATTTTTAAGGGGTATGGTTAGAGCTCTTGTAGGCACTTTATTACAGTTAAATGAAGGGAAAATTAATCTTGAAGATTTTAAAAATATTTTTACTAAAATGAATAGAGAGTATGCAGGTCCTTCGGCTCCTCCTTATGCTCTTTATTTAAATAGTGTGAATTATAATTCAGATATTTATTATGACTGACAATAATAAAGTAAGTGGGAATCTCTTTGATTTCAAAATAGTGAGGAGGTTAATGGTCTTTTGTAGACCTTACATGAATGTTTTCTATCTCCTTATATTTTTAACATTAAGTCTCTCTGTTCTTCAACCCATTAGGCCATTTATCACACAAATAATTATAGATGACTACGTTACATTAGGGGATTCTGAAGGCCTAGTAAGGATGACAGTACTACTTTTAATACTTCTTCTTATTAATGCTGTGGTTATGTATTATCACACCTACCTATCTGGATGGCTAGGGCAGAATATAATAAAAGATATAAGGATCAAACTCTTTTCTCATATTCAGGGCTTTAAACTTCAATTTTTTGATAAAACACCTATTGGTAGAGTAGTTACTAGAAATATTTCAGATATTGAGACAATAGCTGATATTTTTGGTCAGGGTATTGCATCAATAATAGGCGATATTTTACAATTGCTCGGAATTGTTATTTTAATGTTTTATTTAAATTGGAAATTAACCCTTATTAGCCTTGCGACTCTCCCATTTTTATTTTTGACTACATATATATTCAAAGAGAAAGTAAAGATATCTTTTAATAATGTCAGGACTGCTGTAGCTAATCTCAATTCCTATGTTCAAGAGCATATTGTCGGAATGAATATTGTTCAGGTTTTTGGTAATGAAGACCGTGAGTATAAAAAGTTTATAAGAGTAAATAAAGAACACCTTCATGCTAACCTTAAAGCAGTACTCTACTATTCTATTTATTTTCCTGTGATGGAATTATTTACATCTATTGGTCTAGGTCTTTTAATCTGGTATGGGTCAGGTCAAATATTTTTGGAGGAAGTCTCTCTTGGTGTCCTGATTGCCTTTATAATGTATCTACAACTTTTTTTTAGACCAATAAGAGCCATAGCAGACCGTTTTAATACACTTCAGATGGGTGTGGTAAGTTCTAAAAGAATTTTTGATCTGCTAGATAGAGATGAAGACATAGTATCAAATAATGAGAGAACCCTATATAAAATTAGAGGAAGTGTTGAATTTAAAGATTTATGGTTTGCCTATAATGATAATAACTATGTTTTAAAGAATATAAACTTTAAAATTAAAGAGGGAGAATCAATTGCATTTGTTGGAAGTACTGGATCAGGAAAGACTTCAATTATTAATTTAATTAATAGATTTTATGAATTCCAAAAAGGTAAAATTTTAGTTGATGGAGTTGACATAAAAAAAATAAACTCATCAGATTTAAGAGATGATCTAGGACTTGTTTCTCAGGATGTGTTTCTATTTTCAGATACAATCTATAATAATATTACTTTATTCAATGATAAGATTGATGAGAGTCAGGTTTGGGATTCTATCGACCAAGTGGGTGCTAGAAAGTTTATCGAGGCATTACCAAATAAACTAAACTTTAACGTTAAAGAGAGGGGAGCTTCATTATCAGTTGGACAAAGGCAGTTAATTTCTTGTATAAGAATTATGTTATATAATCCCAAGATTATTCTCTTAGATGAGGCCACTTCCTCTGTAGACTCTGATACAGAGACTCTGATACAATCTGCAATTTCTAAAATTTTAAAAAATAGAACTTCTATAGTTGTTGCTCATAGGTTGTCAACGATCAAAGAGGTAGATAAAATTATTGTTTTAGAAAATGGTGAGATTAAAGAGATGGGAGATCACAGAACACTAAATAATTCTGGGGGTTATTATAAAAAGTTATATGAGATGCAGAACAAAAATATTTTAAGCTAAGATATTTTTTCTTTTTCTATCTGGTTGCTATATGTTTTGTAGTAGTTGCCTTTTCTCTTTAGGAGTTCTTCGTGCGATCCGACTTCAATAACTTTTCCATCATCCATAACAAGTATTTTCTTTGCTAACTTAACTGATGATATCCGATGAGAAATTATTATAGTTGTTTTTTCAACCATAATTTTTTTTAAATTTTCTAATATTTTATTTTCAGTTTTAGTATCGACAGCAGATAGACAATCATCTAAAATTAATATTTTAGGTTTTTTTATTATTGCTCTAGCTATTGAAATTCTTTGTTTTTGACCTCCAGATAAAGTGATTCCCCTTTCCCCAACTCGGGTTTTGTACCTGTCTGGAAAAGATTTGATATTCCTAGTTAGGTCTGCATTCTCTGCTGCTTTATGGACATCCTCAATTCCTTTTCCTCTAGTTCCAAATAGAATATTATTTTCAATAGTATCTGAGAATAGGAAGACATCTTGGGGTACATAACCAACTTGTCTTCTGAACTTAATAATATTTAAATCTTGAATTTTGTGATCGTCAATTAGTATAGACCCGTCATCAATATCAAATAATCTTAATATACTATTAGCAAGAGTACTCTTTCCTGATCCAGTTGTCCCTATTACCCCTAGAGAATCTCCAGGTTTAATGGTAAACGAAATATTTTTCAGACCTGTAATGTTTGTGTCTGAGTATTTAAATGATACATTTTTAAATTCGATTTTACCTTTTACATCAATAGATTTATTTTCAAGTGTTAAAATATTATTTTTTTCTTTAAGAAATTCATTGATTCTTTTCTGAGAAGCAGATGCCCTCTGGACTATACTAGTTATCCACCCGAGAGCTGTTACTGGCCAGGTGAGGAGATAGACATATATTAAAAACTCAGCAATGTTTCCAATGGATATATTTTTGTTAAATACCTCTACAGCTCCAATATATACAGTGATGATAATACTTAGACCTATTAATGTCATTATTATAGGAAAGAAAAGAGATAATACAAATTGAAGTCTTAGTGACCTGTCTTTGTATTCGATACTTTTTTCAGAAAATACTGAAGAAAAGTTGTCTTCTCTTACAAATGATTTAATGAGTCTAATCCCAGAAAAGGTTTCTTGGACATAGGTAGATAAGTCTGATAATGATTTCTGAATTTCTTCAGATCTTTTGTTTATTATGTTTTGAACATAGTAAATAGCTATTACTAACATTGGTAGTGGCAAAATACTATAGAAGGCAAGTTTAGTGTTTATATAAAACATAAAAGGGATAATAGTTAACATTAAAATGGTAACATTCATTCCGTACATAAGAGCAGGCCCAACATACATTCTTACCCTGCTAACATCCTCAGATATCCTATTCATAAGGTCACCTGTGTTATTCTCTTTATAGAACTGCATTGGGAGTGTTTGGTAATGGAAAAAGATTTCATTTTTTAAGTCGTATTCAATTTTTCTTGATGCAACAATAATTGTCTGTCTCATCATGTACATAAACAAACCTCTTATCACTGCGGCTAAGATTATACCTAAAGCGTAAAGAATAACAGTATTTAGTGTTTCGTCTTTAGCACCTACACCTCCACTCGAGAATAGGGCAACTCCTTCTTCTATTAAATCAAAAGTTTCTCTTATCAAGGTGGCTGGAATTAGAGCAAAAAAAGTTGATATGAAAATAAACCCTGTACCAAGTAGATAGAATTTTTTGTATTTGAATAGGTATTTATTTAAGTAGGATAGCTCTTTCAATTTTTATACATTTACATAAATACAACTAACCGTAAATCTATTACTTAAAATCATAATTATGAGTAAAGATCAAACTAAATCAATTTTTAATTATTTAAACGAACATGAGCATGAGCAGCTGATATATTGTCATGATAAGGAATTAGGATTAAAGGCTATTGTAGGTATACATAATACTGCACTTGGACCTGCAATGGGTGGGACAAGGATGTGGAATTATACTTCTGATGAGGAGGCTCTTAACGATGTGATCAATCTGTCTATGGCAATGTCATACAAATCATCCTTAGCAGGATTAAATGCTGGGGGAGGCAAGGCGGTAATTATAGGTGACCCAAGAATTAAAAATGAAAAATTTATTAGAAGGTATGCCGAATTTTTAAATGATCTTAAAGGTAAATATTGGACAGCTCAGGATGTTAACATGACATCTGAGGATATAGTTAATATAAAAAAAACAAGTAGATACGTAGTTGGTCTACCTAAAGAACACGGTGGACTTGGGGACTCTTCAGTGCCAACTGCTTATGGCGTATATCTTGGAATGAAATCTGCTCTAATGAATGTAACTGGAAAGGACTCTCTTTCAGATAAAAAAATACTTATTCAAGGCGTTGGAAAGGTAGGCGGCAAATTAATTGATTATCTTCTCGAAGAAGGCTCTAAGATATACGCTTACGATATCAACAAAAACAATTTAGAAAAATTTAATAGATCTAATATTATAATTTTGAAAGAAGAGGATATTTTTAAAAATAGATACGATATTTATTCTCCATGTGCTCTTGGTGGGGCAGTAAATAAAGACTCAGTAGATCAGATTGAATGTGATATAATTGCTGGAGCTGCTAATAATCAGATTTCAGATGAAGATATTGTGTTGCCAAAATTGAAAGAAAAAAATATCTTATACATTCCAGACTTCCTGATAAATGCTGGTGGAATAATTAGTGTCTATCACGAACAGATAAATGACCTTGATACAAAAAAGGTTATGGATATGACTAGTGATATCTTTGATAAAGTTACAGATGTTTTAAAATTTTCTTCCGAAAATAATATTTCAACATTTCAGGCTGCTGTTCAGTTAGCGAAGGATAGAATAAATAAAGTTTCTGAAAAATAGCTATTATTGCACCTCGTTCTTTAAATGAAGTGCTATGTTAAATAGAAGAAGTATTCGGATTAAAGTATTACAACATATCTATTCTTTCGGACTTAATGTTCGCCTTTCAGAAGATGTTGAAGTTCTAAAATCAAATACTTTAGTCAATCTAAAAAGTTCAATCTCTAGTATAGACACCTACTACATCCAAGTAATTGTCTTAGCACTCAATTTCCAAGAAATAGATATTAAAAAGAAGGCCTTACAAAAGAAGAATAAATTAAATTTCAATTTATCTCAAAATAAAATTTTAGAACTTTTCAAGAAAAAGCCTGTCATTAAAAATGAGATGATATCCTTTAATTCATCATTATCTAGTGAGATAGAGTTGTTAAAGGATTGGTATAAATTATTAAAAAGTGAGACATTTTTTGAGACCTATAATAAAAAAGATAATCCCTCTATTGATGATGACATAGAGTTTATTAAAGGTTTAATATTTGTTTTCATCCTGAAGAATGAAGATATAAATTCTTTTTTTGAATCAAGGAATATATACTGGGACATTGACAAGCAGATAATTAGGTCTATGTTAAAAACATCAATAGGATCTTTAAATTCAACAGATTTTAATACATTTGCTGTCGCAAGTTTATCTGAAAACATTAAAGAAGATATTGAATTTGCAAGCTCTTTGTTCGATTGTGTTGTTTCAAATACAGATAAGTATGACTCATATGTCAAAAAATTTGTTAAGAACTGGGATATAGATAGAATCTCAAAGATGGACCTTTCTGTAATAAGATTGGGTATAGCTGAGATGACATCATTTAATCATATACCAGTAAAAGTTACAATAAACGAGTGCATAGACTTAGCTAAAAATTTCAGCTCTCCAAAGAGCGGAAAATTTGTAAATGGACTTTTAGATGTAATTTCATTAAATTTGCAAGAAATAGGTCAAATCAAGAAAACAGGTAAGGGTTTGATCGATAATAAATAATTATAATTATGAGTAAAAATTCTACAAATTCATTTATTAGCTTATTAATTGGCTTAATTGTCGGTGGGATAGTAGGTATATTATTTGCACCCGATAAAGGAAATAATACGAGAGACAGATTAACATTTAGACTTAATCAGTATAGAAAGAAGTTAGAAGATTTGATTGCTGAGATAACTGATGAGAAAGAATTGGTAAAATCTGAGGCTAAGGATAAGGGAAATAAAGTTGTTAACGAAGCTAAGACAAAGGCTGAGAGACTACTGAAAGATGTAGACGGAATTTTATCTAAAATAAAAGAAAATTAATATTAAACATGAAAAAATTTATATCAATACTTTCAATTGTATTCATTTCCGCTTGCGGATCAAAGGTTAGCGACCTAGAGTTAAGGGTTGCAAAACTAGAAACAGAAATAGCTTCAATGAGAAAAGGAGGTGTTTCTACTATCGTGCCTGTTGGTGCTTACCCAAAGTTCACTTTTGACCAAGAGGAACATAATTTTGGTCAGATTAGAGACGGTGACATTGTTAGTCACACTTTTAGGTTTACCAATACAGGAGAGGCTCCACTTATTATATCAAAAGCTACTGCTGCATGTGGTTGTACTGTTCCACAGTGGCCAAAGCAACCTATTCCTGCTGGAGGGTCTGGAGAGATTCAGGTGCAATTTGATTCAAGTAACAAGCCTGGTATGCAAAACAAGGTAGTAACTATTACAGCTAATACTGAGTCTAAAGTAAAGAAGCTTCTTATAAGAGCACAGGTTAATCCGAGATCTTAAATTAGATGGTTCTATTACAGTCTTTTGGATCTGGCTTAGCTCAGCTTTTCTTTCCGCTTGCTATACTTGCTGTATTCTTTTTCTTTATATACAGACCTGAGCAGAAAAGGAAACAGAGACAATCTGACTTCATCTCTTCACTTAAAAAGGGTAGAAAAGTTGTTACAAATGGTGGTATTCATGGAAAAATAACATCTATTGAGGGTAACAGCGTCATACTTGACGTGGACCGAGGTACTAAAATTAAATTTGATAAAAATTCTATCTCATTTGAGATGTCTTCTCAGGAGAATAATTAACTTTCAATTTTACATCATTTAAATTATAGTACCATTATGTCTTTTCTTGTAGGTATTACAGGTGGCATTGGATCCGGCAAAACAACGGTTTCCAATATCTTTTTCCATTTAGGTTATAAAGTATATAACTCAGATGATAGAGCAAAGTATCTCATGGAGAGAGACAGTGATATGGTAGAAAAAATTACAGATCTTTTAGGGGACTCTGCTTATAAAAAAGGCTTTTTAAATAAAAAATTAATATCAGAATCAATATATAATAATAATAATCTTAGGGAAAAAATAAATGCAATAGTTCACCCAATAACAATTAATGATTTTAATCAATGGGTTAATGAAAACCCTGATGATATACTTATAAAAGAGTCGGCACTGATATATCAGACAAGTTCATACAAGGAATTGGATTGCATCATATGTGTCAAAGCAGACCAAGACATAAGAATAAAAAGGATATTAAGTAGAGATAAACACAGAAATGAGGAGGATATTATGCAAATCATGAGGAGCCAGGTTATAAATAATAAAGGAGATTTTAAATCTCATTATATTATTGAAAATAATGGCAAGGATTTACTTCTACCAAAGGTCATAGATATAGTTGAAGAGATAAAATCAAAAGTTTAATTAATAAGAAAACTTCAAGTAAATATATTTGTATACATTAGTAACATCACTCTAAATAAATTGATCATGAAAAAACTTAGCCTTTACTTATTAGCACTAACTCTAATTATTTCTTCTTGCGGGCCTTCCTCACAAGAAAAGAAAATATTAGATGATGAAGAACAGCTTCAAAAAGATATTGCCATGTACAAAGAAACATGGTCTTTATTCTTAGCTGGTGACCCTAGTGTAATTAACTCAGAGAGGTTTCATGAAGATGTAGTCATAGTGACTCCTCAGGGAGATCTTGTAGGACTAGAAGCTTGTAAAAATTTTTACATGAATTATGTAACAGGATTTTCAGATTTAGAATTCAAGATACTTGAAGTTTTAGGTCAAGGGAATAGGCTTGTAAAACACTGGAATTTTAAGGGTACACATACGGGTCCAGCATTTGGATTGCCAGCAACAGGAAATAAATTAGATTTATCTGGGACAACTCTTGTGACAATGAAGGATGGGAGGATAGCAAAAGAACAAGACTTTTTTGACGTTACTCAGATGCTTAATAAACTTACTACTGGTGATGTGAATGCGGATGCATCTAATCCAGGAGTGTTATAGTCTATTCTAGAACCTGATTAATTTCACTTTCAAGATCTTCTAATATAATAACATATAGTTTTAGAAAATTTAACTTATACTCTAGATATCTCTTTACCATTGTAAAGTTTGCTTTTAGTTTGATGTCTTTTTCAATTGCATCACTTAGTATCCTTATGTATTCTTTCATTGATATATTATCATCATCTCTAGCTATGATTGTATTTGGATGGTTCTGTGCAATAAAAGGAAGAAAACTTTGCTTTAGTTGCTTTTCGTACTCTACTGTTGTCTCAACATAAGAAAATGAGGTATTATGAAGCCTACTTAATACTTCTTTTATTTTATTAGATTTTACAAATCTCAAGTCTCCAGAATTAATTATGGAGTAGTACCTGTTCATTGGTGGTTCGAAAACTCTGTATATTACAAGGAATGTTTCAATTCGACTTTTACTAGTTGTAATCTTAAGTATTGAGTCAATTCTAGAATTTATATTTTGCGGGGTCAGTAATAGACTGAGAAGATTTAGGTCTGTCTCCCACGTATTCTCTCTCTCATTTGTATAATTTCTTATCTCTTGAATTTCCATCATTAGACTATTTAGTACCTTAACTCTTTCACCCTCATTCTGGTTATCAATAGATATTTCATTTAGCCAAAAAGACACGCTAATACCAAGAACAATCACGATAAATTCAAAAGAATATTTTATTATATATTTCTTGTCAATTTTAATCATCTTAATATTTCTCAGTTAAATTTGAATATGAGAAGTTACTTAAATATTTTCATTTTTATTCTTTTAGTGTCTTCGTGTTCAGAAGAGGAGGAGATCACTTACGGAGTATCTGAGCCTGAAATAAATCCAAACACTGGTTCATCAGATAATTACGTAAAGGATATACTCAAAGAAAAAAATTATGATATAAATAAATTTTTTGTTGGTGCAGCACTAAATACAAACCAGCTTAACACATACGTTGAGAATATTTTTCTTAAGGAGTTCAATTACTCGACTGTTGAGAATAGCGCAAAGCAGACTATAGTTCATCCTGAACCAGGTGTGTGGAAATGGGATAGGTTAGATTCCTATTTAGGCTTTATAGAAAGAAATGATATAACTTCACGAATTCATGGCCCAGTCGGACCTCAAAGTTCAAAGTGGGCTAAAAACGATTCAAGAACGGGGCAGGAGCTTATGGAAAATATGAGTGAGTATATGACTGAATTAGCAAAAAAAATAAACCTTATTAATTCTGTGAAGTGGATGGATGTTGTTAATGAGACAATAACTACTAGTGGGCAGTGGCATGGGGAAAGGGAAGGTGATGACAAGTGGGAGAATCCATGGAAGCAGATTGGTATGAATGAGGACGGGGTCCCTCTTTACATCTGTAAAGCTTTTGAGTTGGCTGACGAGAATGCCAAAAATGTTAAACTTATTTTTAATCAGCATGGAGGCATGGAGGTTGCTATGTGGAACAAGGTAAAGGAGACTGTGCTCTATCTAATAGAAAAGGGTTATAGGGTTGATGGGTTAGGTTGGCAAGGACATTTAAGAGACGATAAAAAATTATCATTAAATAAAAACAGTTTAGAATATTTGTCCAGTCTTATTGACTGGACTCACCAGAATGGTTTAGAATTCCATGTGACCGAGATTGATTACGCAATAAATGAGGATCCCCCAACAACAAATTCTTTATACAGACAATCTCATGGTTACGCAAATATTTTGAAACTCCTTATATCTAAAAAAGACAATGGTGTGGTTACTTATAGTTCATGGGGAGTTACAGATAAAACAAATGAACACAAATTTTTATTTACAGAAGATTTTCAACCTAAACCGGCTATATTGAAAATAAGAGAGACGCTTGATAGTGAGAGTATGGATTTAGTTTACCTTGACTGATGAAAAAATTATATGTAATATTATTTCTGATAGTACCATTATCAGATACCTTCTCTCAGCAAGGTGTTTTCCTTACTGGAAGGGATAGTATTAAATTAAAGAAATTGGGTGTTGACCTTTTCCAAGATGGAATTACTATTAATAAATTTCAATTAGAAAATATTTTCTATCATGATAGAAGATATAAGGTCAACAAAGCATTTAACATTTTTTTTAAGGTAATAGCTGCTCCTTATGCAGTTTTAGGAGTTGCGTCATTTGCCTCAATTGGGAGAACTACTCCTGGTTGGAGAGGGTTAAATGTTTTAGCAGGTGTGGTTGGATTAGGGTTTGGAGGTGTAGGTTATGGTATATCAAGACCTTTTAGAAGAGGTTCTTTAAAAAATAAGTTTTTAAGAGATAGGATGATTCAAAAAATTCTAAAGGAAGCCAATTAGTTTATAAAATGTGGTTTAGATATATTTTATTATTTTTTATTTTCTCATGTAAGGAATTGAATTTAGATAGTTTTGATTTCACTCAGCATGTTGACTCTCATAATCTTAGGATATTTGGTAAGTCAGATGTCTCACCAGAATTCTTAGATAAAGTTGCTCAGTCATACGATGCTATGTTTGAGATAAATTCAAAAATAGATGAGTCAATGAGGGAAGATTATCTTTCTACTACTAAAGATAAAAATGTGTATCAGCGTGTAGGTCTTGAGTCCTCATTTCAAAAAAATGAGGGGTATGCTGATAAAGGAAATGTTCCCAGTCCATACAGACATAATTGTACAGATTTTATATGGGAGGAAAAGAGGGGAGGTGAGAGGCAAATCAACGAAGTTATAGAACATCTGCTTCACACTGTTACCGCTGTAATTTTAAACCTTACTTATAAAAACGATTGGGATTATAATAATTCCTCATCAAGATTAAGGATGGCAATGCAAGAAGCTATCGACAAGGGAATATATGACGTTTCTTCCTACGATGATATGAAGGGAGACAAGGAGGGGTATAATCATGTTACAACTCAAGAGTACGCATACTGGCTAGTATTAGCAGAGTGGAATTATTTTGAGCCAACGGGAAATAAGAAACAAGGTCTATCGGGTAATGATGAATTTAAACTAGGGTTACCAGAAGAGATAGCTTCCGAACTTCCAATAGGTCATCAGCTCTACAAAGATTATGTAGAGAAAATATTGAGTGTTCCTGATAAAGATTTAATAGTTTCTCTCTTTCCTAAATAAGATTACTACTCAGACTCGTGAGGTTTCCTCTCGTACACAAAAACCTTTTTTATTCTGCTGTCAACAATTTGTGCATCTACTACTCTCTGTACCTTAGTACTTGACTCTCCCTCACCAGTTATAACATCTAAGGTTGTAGTTACCCAGTTCTCTGATGGTTTACTCTCGAACTGTATCTCCTGAGAAACAGACCATAGAATATCCCACCTCACACTGCTATTCGCGTCAAGAAATTGTTGTGATAGCTCTTTGTGTTTGTCTCTCCCCTCTATCATCATACCATTAGGAGCGTAAAGTATAATATCATCATGTTCAAGTGCGTACACAGATTCTAAATCTCTATTGTTGTAGGCGTCAAAAAATTTCTCTATCACATCGGTTGATGAAAGATTACCTACAGTAATAGCCACTTTTTTTGATTCCTCAATTTCGTAGCCTATCTTCTGAGTATCAGATGTAGCACAAGCATTTAAGATAATTAGGGATATAAATAGAAGTAATTTTTTCATTGATTAGAATTTTATTTTATTTAAAATTAATTTTTTAATTTGATTCTGAACACCTTAGGGTTGTTAACAAACCCTGTAGCGTAGAGGTACTCCTCGTTATTGTCAAATACGCAATTTGTTATGGGACCAAAATCAATTTTACCAAGCTTTTTACCTTCTGGAGAGATAACTAGTAGTCCGCCAGGGCCTGAGGTAAATATATTTCCAGATGAGTGAACTTTCATCCCATCAAAATTTCCTTCGTCTTCCTGCGGTAACTCTGCACCATCAAAAAGAGTTGTCATCTCCATGCTCTCAAGGTTTATTTTTAATATTTTTCTACTCCCATCTATAAAAGCCATCTTATTCACATACAGGGTCTTCTCATCTGGAGATAGAGCAATCCCATTTGGTAAGTCTATCTGATCTGTGACAAGAGATAATTCTTCTGTGTTAACGTTATATCTAAATACTCCATTAAAGTTTAAATCTTTTAATTCTGATTCAACAAATTGAAAGGTTTCAAGATTAAAGAAACCAAAAGCGGGATCAGTGAAGTAGATGTCTCCGTTGCTAGCATAAGTAAGATCGTTTGGGCTATTAAATCTTCCACCTTCGTAGTTGTCAACTATGGTAGTGAAACTTGGTGATGTAGTTGAGGCATTTTCTATTTTTGCTAATCTCCTATCTCCGTGTTGGCAGATGATGATGTCACCGTTTTCATCGATATATAAACCATTTGCCCCTAAGAGTCCTAAGTCAATATTTGGTGCATAACCTGTATTTCCACTAGGTGAAATATACTCTCTTGTTCCCTCTTCTTCATTCCACTTGTAAAGTTTGTTCCCCATTACATCTACAAAAAGAAGAGAGTTTGAAGCCTTGTCCCATACCGGCCCCTCAGGTAGAGAGATAGAGTCTGCTAACTCTTCAATTTCAGAATATATGTCAATTATTTCTAATACCGAATCGTCATAGATTTCTATTTTAGCGTTAGGATTCTTTTCAGGTGAAGAGCATGATATAAATAAGATTAGAAAGTAAATAAGTGAAAAGTGCTTCATGATTTTTATTTTTAATTTAGGCGATACTATTATTAAAAGCAAAATAGGAATTAATTTATTTAAATATCTAATATTTAAATTTTTCAATGTTGTTTAAATAAAAAAATGAGTTTTTCAGACTATTTTTTTTGCATTTAGGATTTAAAATTCTAGATTGATGTTGTGAGGTTGCTTTCAATTATACTATTAATTTTTGTTTTTATTTCTTGCGCAGAGGAAACATCTGAGTTATTATCACAATATACTTTATCGACTCAGATTATACCAACAGAAGGAGGCAGTGTATCTCCAGAAGATGGTGAGTTTAACGGAGGTACCCAAATCTCTGTTGAGGCAACACCTAATCAGTACTATGAATTTGTTAAGTGGGGGGGTGACGGAAATGGAAGTGGAAGTAATCCGATCGGTTTAACCGTAAACTCTAATATAAAGTTGATTGCGGAATTTGACAAAAATGATGATGATGAGGATGGGATACTAGATCTAGAAGATTTATGTTCAAATACTTTGGCTGGTGATTTGGTTGATTCTAGTGGTTGCTCTGATTCTCAGAAGGACACACTATCTCTTACCTTAAATTCAGAATATGCTAACTTATCAAATGCCAATGTTGTTACTTGTGGAATTTTTGCAATATGGTGGGATAAGAACTTCGATCATAATCACTTATCAGAGTCAGATGTTACCTGTGAGTATTTAAAAGAAGTTAGAGAGAGGTCTCTGAATCAGTTGAACATGTTTGATCCTCCAAATTTGGATGCGGGATATTATGTTAATATCTATATTCACCATGAAGAAGATATTTTTCCATCATACTGGGGTAATGGAGTAGGAACTGATTCATATGGTGTCCCTTACTGGGCAACAGGTCATGGTGGAGCTGTCGAAGCACCCAACGTATTTCATGAAGGGTTTCATATCTTCCAGTACAACCAAAATTCACCAGGATTTAGGTATACTGGAGATGGCATGTGGTATACTGAAGCTACTGCCCAATGGTTTGCTTTTACATATACCGAACAAAATGATAATTCCATTGTAGAAGCTGCATCACTAGTGATGAACCCACAAATAACTCTATGGCATAGTTTCCAGAATAGGGCTCCTAATGATCCAGTTACCTGGTTATATGAGGTAAGACAATATTCGATGCACGGCTATCTATATTACCTAACTGACATAGAAGGAGTAGACCCAAAATATATTACTAGTGGTTTCTCGGAGAATGTTCAGATTACTCCCCAACAATACCATTACGAAAAAATTGGGGGATCAAACTTACGTAGATACTTTGGAAATTGGGCTGCTGCTAATACATCTGATTTGAGTTACCTTACAAGAGGTCAGGTAGCTAGGGCCTATCAAGAAGTTAATGGTTTAATTAATGCCGGTGTTACATCTGCAGATTATATAAACACTTACGCAATTGAAATTGATGCAAACGACTTAAAAAGTTCATATGAGCCACCTCCTGAACTAAGACCTAGGAGTTGGGCATATAATGTTATTAAAGTCATCAACTCTGCTAATAAAACTTTTGAAATAAACTTTTCTGGTTCTGAAAAGGGCTCACAGGGTGCAAACTCTTACTTTGAGAATAGAATTGTTACCAAGTCTGGAGATACATATTCTACAACAGATTTCAATTTAGATAATGGTCTATCTGGAAAGAAAACAATATCACTTTCCAATGACGAAGATGAATTTTACATTGTAGTCTCATCTGTTCCTGAACAGTTTTCTGGAAATCAGAATTATAATTATTCTATTTCATTAGTCGAGTGAATCTTATACTTTCCGATTAAAAAAAGTAAAAAAATTTAAACTTGAAGTAGATATACTTACTAATTTTTTAGGGTCTTATTCTAAGGAAGTTTAAACAAATCTTCCACATTACATTTAAGTGTCTTTGCAATCTTCAATGCTAGAACAGTGGATGGGACATAGATCCCATTTTCAATTGCATTGATACTTTTTCTTGAAACTCCAGCACTCTCAGATAATTCTTGCTGAGTTAGTCCAGC
>CAJWTC010000004.1 GCA_913046795.1 uncultured Flammeovirgaceae bacterium
TGGTCTCCCTAAGGACAGACCCCCTAACTCATCAACAACATCTCTTACTTTCCCAGATGTTGAGATGTAAGCAATCTTTGTCATACCCTCGGTATCGTACTGAAAATATAATCCCTTACCGTCCTCTTTCCAGTTTATATTACTAATATTTCTATCAAAACCCTCTGAAACTAACTTCACATTACCACCATCTGGGTCCATAACATATAATGAATTCTGCTGGTAACCTAAAAACTTGTCATCGTAACCAAGGTAGGCTATCATTTTATTATCAGGAGAAACTTTTGGAGAATAATCAGGACCGAATCTACTCGTCAATTTTGTAAGATCACCTGTAAGGATATCCATAGAGTAAATATCTGAGTTGTTAGGTTCAAAGTCTGAGTTCTCACTAAGATTTGCCGAGAATAATACCTTATCTTCACCCATCCACACTAGAGAACGAATGTTCTTATCAAGGTCACTTATTTGCCTAGCAGTACCACCTTGTGTAGAAAGTATAAAGACCTGAGTGCTTCCAGGCCTCCTGTACCCACCACCATCGTACCTGTAAACCATATCATCTATTTCTATAGGTGGCTCATTCCACTTAGCCCCCTTAGGCTTTTTAGGCATTTTTATTAGTTTACTGTTAGCCTTCTCTACAAATGATGTAAATAATAAGTACCTGTCATCATCTGACCAGACAATATTCCCAATAGAAGATTGCATGTTGGTTAATTTCTGAGTAGAATTAGTATTTAGGTCGTGCAAATACAGCTGTGTCGTGCCGTCTACATTTGACTTGTATGTAAATTTATTACCTGAGTTGGACCACCTAGGTGCGAAGTCGTTCTTATTACCTGTTGTTACAGGCCTATTCAGAGTGCCATCAAAATTAACCATCCAGATATTAGATAGATTTCTGTCAGTCATCACATCCTTAAAATTTCTTTGGTATAAAACCTTATCTCCACTTGGAGATATTTGCGGATCTGATACGTACTCAACATCAAAGATATCGATTGGATCAAAAGTACCTGAGACTTGAGAGCTAACCGTATTACTGAAAATTACAAAAAATGTTGTTAGGAGCGTTTTAAATGATATTCTTTCCATTTTATTTATTATATTTAATTTATTCACATTGAAAGTCTATAATAAAAGTAAAAATTTTAGTGATATGAACAACCAAATAAGCAGAAGAAATTTAGTGAAACTACTTGGAGTGTCAGGGATAACATTACCTCTTGCCGGTGTTGCAAACGCATCAGATCCGTTCCCTTCTAAAGTAATAAGAAAATCCGGAGAACCCGTTAAATTAAGTTCTAACGAAAATCCCTACGGACCATCTGATAATGTGAGGAAAGCAATAATAAATGCATTCGATGAAGCGTGCAGGTACCCGTACGGTAAAGTATCAGAGCTAGAGGAGAAGATTGCCAAAAGAGAAGGTGTGAGTCCAGACATGGTTCTTGTGACAGGTGGTTCTAATGAAGCCCTCAGGGCGACAGGTCGTCACTTTGGAATTGAGAAGAAAGAGATTATAGCTTGTAAGCCTACTTACCTAGCTCTGATGACATATGCAGAAGACTTCGGATGTGATATAAACTGGGTTCCTCTTGATGATGAACTTAAGTATGACCTAAACGAAATATCCAGAAGAGTATCTGACAAAACAAGTATGGTATTCATCTGTAACCCAAATAACCCAACAGGCACAATGAATACGGCTATCGACCTAGAGGATTTCTGTCTGTCCACCTCCAAGAAGACTTGTGTATTTGTAGACGAGGCATATTATGACTACTCTATTCCTGACGGCTACCCTACTATGACCAAGTTGGTAAAAGAGGGTCACGACATAATTGTTTCCAGGACATTCTCTAAAGTTTATGGATTAGCAGGAGTAAGGATTGGCTACATAATTTCAAATGCCGAGAGGATAGCAGAAATTAAGAAATGCACAATGGCAGGAACTAATATGTTAGCTACACACGCTGCAATAGCAGCTTATGACGAGACTGATTTCTTTGAGTTCAGCCTGAATAAAAATAAGGAGGCACTAAATACTTTCTACAAAACCTTTGACGAGCTTGGGCTTGAGTACAGAAAATCTTACACAAATTTTGTGTTCTTTAAATCTGGCAAACATATCGATGAATTTGGGAAAGATATGTTAGGGAGAGGTTATATTGTAGGCAGGCCATTTCCACCCTACTATGAATGGTGCAGGATAAGCACGGGAAGAGTTGAAGATGTTAACGCATTCTGCGAGGAGCTGAAGAGATACTACTCCTAAAAAATATTTTTTTAAACAAAAAAAAAGTGAGAACTATGTTCTCACTTTTTCATTTAGTATAGAATCTATCTATTACTTTTTCAAGTGTACATTCCATCTGTTATCACCAGCACCGTAGTCGATAGTAAGTATCAAGTCAGTAGGAGAAATTTCCTCAACTTTATACTGTCTACTTGCAGCAACACCATCTTCACCACCATTATGCGCCTTCGCAATACCAAGGTAGGCACCATCACCAGTTACGGTCAACATATCTCCATCAAGGGTATATGTGAAGTCTCCGTCAACATATGGAGCAACAGGAGTATCGCAACCTTCAGGATCTTTTCCTTGCCATGGCTCTATAAAAGCATCACCATCGTGCATTGTCTTAAATGTACCGTCTGCAGCAAAATTATATCTGTCGTTATCCATACAAGGCCTGTCACCACCAGTGTCAGACTCTCTGACAAAATACCACCATGCACCTTCCCACTTGAGAGGCTCCCAAGCCACAGAAAGGGCGTGAATTTTCCAGTCACCTAATAACATTTCAGCTGGAGTAGAACATGTCTCCGCACAAGTATTAAAACACTTGCTATCAAGTGTGACGTTTTCTTCTAAATTTGTAAGTTCTATAGATCTATTCCAGTATGGAGATCCAGCAGCTTGGTAAGCACAAGCATCGTTCTCATCAAAAGACTCTTGACGACCCCAGTCATTAACAATAAACTTATACTCATAAAGACTATTGGTTAATAACGGAATTGTAATCACATAAATACTGTCATTGTCATCATCAGTCATTACGTGAGGTGAACCAGGTCCAGAAAAACCTTCAAATGTTCCAGTTAATTTAACAACATCTGTAGAAGATAATATTTCATTTCTCATATCAACTGTAAATGTAACATTTGCAGAATCGTATGTCGGTAAATTAATTTGGACAGATTGAGTATTGGTATTTTTCCAACCCATAGCATTACTTGTACCTGCAGCAGTAGCAGTCAATGTTACAGCAAACTGACCCGCACCAGTATATGTGTGAGATGGATTAGCTTCAGATGATCCGTTACCATCGCCAAAGTCCCAGTTGTAAGAAACTGCACCTGTAGAGCTGTTTGTAAAAGACCATGTAAAAATATCACTTTGTGATTGCGTTGCCGTGAAAGCTGCAACAGGTTCGGTTCCGTAGATGGCCTCAGGAAGGCTCTCATCACAGCTAAAAGCGACTGCAGTTAACAAAACAACAAGAAAAAGAAAAGAAAAAGATTTTCTTGATTTCATTTTAGTATAGTTTAGTTTAAAATATTTTAAAGTTACTTAGTTAGTAATAGGCAATATTAAGAAATATTTAAGAAAAAATTAAGTTTATATTTAGATTTTAATAGGAATATAAGTCACCTAATTCTTAATTACCCTTAACGTAAAAGAATCTGTACTAGATGTAACCTTTAGAAAATAAATACCATCCGAAAATTCTGAGACATCCTTCATTAAAAAAATACCTTCAAATTCAGTATTATCAATTTTCTTACCATTAGAATTAGTGAAGGTTATATCGTAATTGTCCCATGTTGGAAGTTGAACGTTTAACTTTTCTGTAAAGGGATTGGGATATATATTATAATTTTTATGAATTAAACTCTCTGCACTCAGAGTTAATCCTATATCGTCCTCTATTTGTGTCTTCCCATCAGCTATAATAAAAAAATGACCAGGCTGAAGAGGACTTTCTGCAAGTACCGACTTATCGACTGACATATTATTATTGAAGATGTCATATAAATCTCCATCTGGGAATAGATTTATTGGAATTTTGATGCTTTCAAGACCAAAATTGCCAATTATGAGTACCTCAGATATGATTTCATTATTATCTTCAGATAACAGCTTAATATATTTAAGTTCTGATGATAGATTGACACTAAAATTAGATGTATGAAATATCTTTTCAGTATTTCTCAGGGACAATATCCTGGACCATGTATCATATAGCTGGACTCTCCTTATATTTTCTTGCATTCCAAGTGCAAAGGCAGATTCTTTATTTGATAGTCTGCAGTCATTACTTATTGTGCCATCGACACACGTGTTAATACTCACATCGTAGCCAAGCTCACCAAATTGCCAAATCATTTTCGGACCAGGAATTCCAAAAAACAATGCCCCTGCAGTCTTCATTCTATTTATTGCATTATCAAAATACTTGGCGTCATAAGATCCACTGGAGTTGCCATATTCTAAATTTTTATACATGAGCCTTTCCTTGTCGTGACTCTCCATAAAACCGACCAGAGTTGGATTACTAAAACCCCTATTTTTATATGATATACCACTAAAATCAGAGTCATATCCCATAGTTGCCTCATTATAATTATAATTTTCCTCTCCCCAAGTGAGTATCTCATGATCTGAGAATACCTTCTCCTCTAAACCCTGAAAATGCTCAAATATGATATAACTATCAGGATCAATAGACCTTACATCATCAGCTACCGACTTAAGGTAACTAACCCTTGAAGACAAATACTTATCTGCAGTGCTTTCATTTGTAAATCCCTTAGTAAGATCAAACCTAAGGCCATCTATATGATATTCCTTGATTAGGTAAGAGTTAACTCTTTTCATGTAGTCTCTAACATATGAGAACTCATGGTTTATATCATTGAAATAATTTAGGTAAGATTCAGAAACAGGAGAAATCTGAAAGAAATCATTCTCTTGGGTTGGATCACCATCGTATGAGTTAGGGTCAGTGTTCCAGAGTCTATAGTATGGGTTTTGGCCCGTAGCATGATTATAAACCACATCTACAATAACCGCAATACCCCTCTTATGACACTCATTTATCAGTTTTTTTAACTCTTTTGGTGACCCGTAAGCCTTATCTATTGCCATGTGAAATGAGGGGTTATATCCCCAGCTCTCATTACCATCAAATTCATTAACAGGCATTAACTCAATTGCATTAACTCCTAGGTTCTCTATATAGTCAAGCTTATCGTATATAGATTTAAAACTTTTTTGTTTATCAAAATCTCTCACTAAGATCTCATAGATTATTAACTCTTCCTTTTTTGGCCTGATAAATCCCTGATCTTCCCAATTAAAATTTCTATCCATCACTAGAACTGAGGCAGCATGTTTATTACCAGAAGGGTAAGAAGGCAAATCATAAAAACCACAAGCTTGAGAGAGACATAAATACGAATCGTGGTTAGAGTC
This sequence comes from uncultured Flammeovirgaceae bacterium, assembly GCA_913046795.1. GTDB lineage: Bacteria > Bacteroidota > Bacteroidia > Cytophagales > MED-G16 > MED-G16. The sequence goes on from CAJWTC010000004.1 coordinate 5,489, forward strand.
AAGTATTAACTCCGAGTACGGGTCGGCTATTGATATTAAACCATCAACGACATACTGATAAGAATAAATTTCATTTACACTTAAGTCATCTAAAACATACCAGAAACGTTTGAGAACTGGATCATAATTCATTAGGTAGGAACTTTCTAAGTCCCAATTATTGAAGGATCCGTTTAGTTGTACAAATTCTTTACCAGGCGCAAAAAGGAGAAATACTACTTTTCCGCCCTGCAAGTAATTTACTCCATCTTCTAAACTTGAGTATGGGACTTGTAGATTAGAAACATCTGGCTTTATTATTACCTCAAAGCTTCGTGTTATCTCGTCTCCTGAGCCTATATCTTCTGCTCTAAGATAGTACTTAGAATTTTCTGAAATATTCTGAATGAGGTAGCTGTATGATTTAGAAGAATTCTTTTTATGGATAAGTTCACCGCCTTCATACAAAGCAAAATTTACCTTGGTATCAGTTTCAGCTCTCACATTTTGACTGGCACCGCTGTCAATAACTAAATATGATTCTAACGGCTCTAATAGATCAAAAGAGAAAATTCCCACATCAATGTAATGGTCCTGAGTCTTCTTATCTCCAGATCCATCTTTAGACTTAGCCAACAATCCAATCCTTTCAATTCCTGTGTCGCCATAGAAATCTGTGGGTCTGAAGGTGTAGCTAAAAGAATCATCCTGATTATTTACCATCTTCATCTCATCATCAGAGTTATTCCATTGTCCATTCCAGTTCGAGTCAGGATTTGTAGGTGAACCGTCTGATTTAGTGTACCATGTCCAAAGGAAGATGTCATTCTCACCTGATAAGTTACCCGAATTGATTTCAGATACTGTTACAGTTATTAAATCAGATTCAGAAAAAGGATAAGGAACCACTTCCCAGTTACCAGTAGGAACCTGAGAATATAAACTTTGAGTCAAGAATATGAATAAAAGATACCTCAAATTGAGTTGATTATATTTCCTAAATTACTAAATTAATACAATGAAACATTATTTATTCTGCATCCTTTCTATTCTGGTGATGTCATGTAATATTCCAAAAGAAAACATTCAACCAAATTTCGTTATTATTTTCATGGATGATCTAGGGTATGGAGACATAGAAAACTTTGGTGCTGTCAACTACAAAACTCCAAATATTAATATGATGGTTAATCGCGGAATGCTTTTCACAAACTTTTATTCCCCACAGGCTGTTTGTAGTGCTTCCAGAGCAGGCCTTCTTACTGGAACTTATCCTAATAGAATTGGAATAAGCGGCGCTCTCATGCCTTATTCTAACCACGGAATTCATGAAGATGAGAAGACAATTGCAGAAATTCTAAAGGAAAAAAATTATGCTACAGGAATTTTTGGGAAGTGGCATTTAGGTCATCACGAAAAATTTTTACCTACTAACCACGGATTTGATACATATGTTGGAATACCTTATTCTAACGACATGTGGCCTGTAGATTTTAAGGGAGACCAAATATCAGATTCATCAAATTGGAGAAAGAAGACATATCCACAACTCCCTCTGATTGAAAACTTACAAAAAATAAGGGAAATAAAGACCCTTGATGACCAGGCAGAACTAACAACCTTATACACAGATAAATCTGTTGATTTCATTAAAAGCAATAAAGGAAAACCATTTTTCTTATACCTGCCTCATTCGATGCCTCACGTACCTATCGCTGTTTCAGAAAAATTCCTTGGGAAAAGTGAGCAAGGTCTTTACGGAGACCTAATGATGGAAATCGACTGGTCCGTGGGAGAGATAATTAGAGCATTAGAAGAAAATAATATATTAGATAATACTCTAATTATTTTCACAAGTGACAATGGCCCCTGGTTAAATTTTGGTAACCATGCTGGATCAACGGGAGGATTGAGAGAAGGGAAAGGAACGTCTTTTGAGGGTGGACAGAGAGTTCCAACAGTTATGATGTGGCCAGATGTTATTCCAAAAGGGAAAATAGCAAACCAACTATCTTCAGCAATTGATATCTTACCTACTATAAATTACATCGTTGACGGGAAACTTCCTGACCATAAAATTGATGGTATAAATATCATAGATATCTTAAGGGGAGAGGATAAAAAACCTAGAAAAGAATTTCTATATTATTACGGAAATAATAACCTCGAGGCTGTAAGAAAAGATAACTGGAAATTACTTCTACCTCATACCTCTAGATCCTATAAAGGAGTCTTGCCAAATAATGATGGATTCCCAGGAAAATATAATACAATAACAACTGGACTAGAATTATATAACTTAAGAAGAGACCCCGGAGAAGAATATAATGTAATAATGAAATACCCTGATATTGCTGAAGAATTACTAGAAATAGCTGAAGAAGCAAGAAAAGATATGGGAGACAATTTAACAGAAATGAAAGGAATTAATGTAAGAAAACACGGAACACTATGAAAAAATATTATATTTTATTTCTACTATGGGTATCAGGCTGTAATCAAATAGCTCACGAAACAACTAATGAATATAAAATTCAAGCTCAAGTTTGGACTCAAAATGCTGCAGAGTACAGAGCTTTATGCTACCAGGCATTTAACGCTGCAAAATTTAATTTAGATGCATTTTTGTTTTTTGAAAAAAAATACGAAAAGCCTCTCGCCATTATAGCTGATGTAGATGAGACTGTACTAGATAACAGCCCCTACGATGGAAAACTAATCCTAGATAACATCTCATATAACAGAAAGAGTTGGGTTGAGTGGGGAAACTTAGAAAAAGCAGAAGCTATCCCTGGATCATTAGAATTCTTAAAGTATGCTTCAGGAAAGGGTATTGAAATATTTTACATTTCTAATAGGTACTCTGAACAACTTCAGGGAACAGTAAATAATCTAAAAAAGATAGGTTTTCCAAATGCCGTAAACTCTAACGTTTTATTAAGATCAGAAAGCCGTAGTAAGAGTGAAAGGAGAAAGTTAGTATTTGATAACTACCAAGTTATAATGCTGATAGGAGATAATTTAGCTGACTTTAACGATGAGTTTGAAGAGAAGTTATCAGAAGAAAGAACAAACTATACTGATAATCTCAGAAATGAATTTGGTACTAAGCTTATTGTTCTACCAAATCCAAATTATGGTGATTGGGAGTCTAATGGTATTTTTGAAGGAAAGAGTTTAAATGATTATCAAAAGGATTCTGTAAGAAGAACAAAGATTAACTCATATTAACAAGTAAGTAATACTTTTAAAATGATTTTTTGTGATTCCGGAAGGACTCGAACCTTCAACCTACTGCTTAGAAGGCAGTTGCTCTATCCAGTTGAGCTACGGAACCAGATAATGATGGCAAATGTAAATCTATTAATTTACTATTGCAAGAGGTGATTCTGTAGGTATTTATTCTATTATGATGATCGATTTATAGAAAATCAAAATGCTTAAAAATAAATATGTTATTGCAGGCAAAATGTCTGTTATATTATCTTTTATTTTGATTCGAATTAGTATTGCAGAAGTCATCATCACTATAAAACAGAAAGAAGTTAAGACCAGTAATAAATTAATTTTTAGACCTAATAGAAAGCCTATACCTCCTAATATCTGAAGAAAACCAACTATTTTTCTTTGATTACTATATCCCCATCTATTAAACTCTGATTTCATTCTCCTTGAAATGAATGAACTATACCCATATATAATAAAGGAAACAGCAGTAAAAATGATAACAAGATTTAAATCCATCTATGAAATATAACCACAGTTAAAAGCGGTTATATACAAGGACATCAGTAGAAAAATTAGAGAAGGCAGAAACTTGATAACAGCATTTTTTATTTTAAAATGTGAGATCTGGGCACATAACATAAAAAAAGACATTGAGATAGATCCAAATATGATCAAGTCCGTGTACCATATTCCTGCAATCAACAATGTTGAAGAAGATATCTTAAGAGCACCTACAATATTTCTGAGTAAATTGGAGTACCCAAACTCTTTAAATTCCGTCTCAACATTATCATATCTGAATGTCCAGACAATAAATACAGATACAGATACAATTATTTGAAATAATAGAGAAAGTTCAAACATATTCTTTAAAATTTAACACTAAGAAAAATATAATAAATGAAATGTAGATATTTATTGATATAATAATGCATTTCTTATTAAGAAAATTTTGATAAATATATTGATTGAGTAGACCCAATAAGAACCAACATACATAGTTATATATTAAATTATCATCATTAAAATACCAAAAGTCTATATTACCAGAAACCTGTTCCATAATAACATCAAGGAATAGCATAAGAAAAGAACCTAAGAGAATAGAGAAAATCTTATTTTTTGAAAAGATATAATTGGATATGTTACCACATGAGATAGTTAAAACAACCCAGTTTAATCCAATAACTATAGGAACTCCAAAAATTGAGATTCCTAAGTTTTCACCATAATAATATGACCCAAATAGTAATCCAGAATTTACACCGATTATCTCACTGACCATACTTACTATTATTATTAATAAAACAAGCCCATAAGACTTGTATAAAAATTCAATATTTGAATACATAACAACTAAAAAAGTGATTAACAACGATATAGGAGATAAGGATAAGAAGAGATCAAAATCGATATACATTATACCAAAAAGACCAAATAACTGGTTTACCCAGATTAAAATAAGTAATATTTTAGTTAGATTTTTCAATGAGATCAGAGACAATTTTAGATGACATTATACATAATGGAATTCCACCACCAGGGTGAACAGTTCCACCACAGAAGTATAGATTTTTAATACTTCTTGAAAAATTTTGATGTCTTCTTAATGGTGATAATATCCCGTTAGAAGACTCGCCATATAAGGAACCTAGATAGGAGTTAGTATTTATAGAAATGTCTTTTGGGGTGAATACTCTTTCCTCAACTATATGATCTTGGATATTAACACTAAAATTTTTATTAATTTTTTCTATTATATTTTTCCTTAGGGTATTTTTTATTTTATCCCAATCTTGGCCGATATCCTTAGGTGAATTGATCATAACAAACCAATTCTCACAACCTTTAGGAGATACATTTTTAATATCTTTTGATGTGATATTGATGTATATCGTAGGGTCATTAGTTATTTCATTCTTCTCAAAAATGTTTTTAAATTCTTCTTTATAGTCGTTCGAAAAAAGAATATTATGAAGATCAAGATCCTTAAATTCCCTATTTATTCCCCAGAAAAATATTAAGGCTGAACTTGACATGTTTTTTTTATTAGATAGGTATGTTTTATCATTTAGCAACTTCTTATAGGTAATGTTTACATCAACATTTGATATGACCTTATCAAATTTTAAAATCTTGTTATTTAATTTTATACCTGTTGCCTCTTTATTTTTAACAATAATGCTTTCAACGCTTTTATTAAAATGAAATTTAACTCCTATTTTACGACACAATTCATACATAGAAGTAGGAATTTGCCTCATTCCTTCATCGCAAACGTGAGTACCATAGTGATTTTCTAAGTGTTGAATAATAGTCATAATACCCGGTGTTAGGTAGGGAGAAGAGCCATTATAGGTTGCGTATCGATTAAAAACTTGGATCATATATCGGTTTCCTATATCATTATTATTTACTTGGTCAAGAGATGAAAATAATTGAAATAATTTTAGGTTGAGAAGGGCCTTAACAGTATCAAAATTTAAATATGTTGATATTTTATTAATTGGCCTAAATAAAAAAAGTTCATTTATTAGATCATACTTTTTTTTAGATCTTGAGAAATATTTTAATAATGAATCTTTTTCAATGTAAAATTTACTTACAGCCTCATTTATATATTTACTTTTATCTGAGAAGGCTGTAAAATTTGTCTTGTCATCCCAAAAGTATTTACAGTGGATATCCTTCTTTCTATAATTAAAATAGTCTCGTGGGTTTTCACCGTGCATCTGAAATAACTCATCGATTAAATGAGGCATTGTTAGAAGAGAGGGGCCAGTATCAAAACTATATTTATTTAATTTTATGATACCTAGTTTTCCACCATATGTGTCATTTCTTTCAAAAACACTAACTGAGTGACCTTTTTTAGCTAGACGGATAGCAGAAGAAAGACCTCCAATTCCAGAACCAATTACAGCTATTCTCATTTACAGATATTATTACGAAATAATAAAACAAAAAAACCAATTTTTTAATAAAAGTTATTAAACACTTTAAGTTTTAAATTTTAATAATTATTATATTATAAATTTTTCATTATTTGCATCATAAAAGATGAATTTAATATTAATTCATTAAGAGAAAAATATTATGTAGATTAACCAAATTTTAACTTAAAAAATTAAATATGAAAAAATTATTATTAATTGCACTTATCATTTTTAGTACTGATGTTATTGCTCAGCAGATGGCTTATAACGTTGTTTACGTAAGAGCTGAAGAAAACTCTGAGTGGCAAATAGGAAACTTAATAGAGACATACTATACAGAAAATAAGATGAAATCTGGTGGAGTTGTATTAGAGAAGCTAAGACACGGTAGACCAGAAGGAATGACTCACAGAATTGTTTGGTTATGGGAATTAGGAAACAGGGGAATGGTTGATGGAGAATTGGCAGACTACGAACAGTCAAACTTCAGGAGTCAGCTTCGAGGATACGTAGAGGAATGGGGCATGTCATACTCTGGCAGAATGATTAACTGGGTTGAAGGAGATATGGAAGAAACTCCGTTTGTCCACATATGGGATATTACACCAGCTGATCCAGCTGCATTTCAGAAAGCTCACAAAGAATTTATTGAGTCCGTACCTCAAGTATTTGGAGGGAGATTCAATGGATTTGGCACATACGATATAAACCAGCCTAATGGCGCTACCCACTGGGTTCTAGTTTCTGGAAAAGACCTAGATGATCACCTCCAATTATTACATGACCTCGAAACCAAGTACCCTGCTGCTATGCAGAAATTTGGTAAAGATAGAGGTGAGACTACTATAGTTCATGATTTCACTTTCGAAAACTTAAAGTATATTGTAGCTCAATAATTTTAAAAATTTATTTAATAAAAAAAGCCCCTTATTATGGGGCTTTTTTATTGGAGGTAATTAAAACATGATCAAAAGAAAAGCTCTTGAGCTAATCTAAATGTATTAGAATGTGCCTCAATGATATCTTTAAGGTTTGAAGAGTAACCACCTCCCATACTTATCTGGAGAGGAATTTTATTTTTCTTACATATATCTAAAACAAATCTGTCTCTTTCCTTACAACCTCTCAATGAGAGACCTAGCTTACCTAGCTTATCGTTAGAAAGCACATCTACCCCCGAGAGGTAGAAAATAAAATTGGGCTCAAATTTTTCAATAACTTCTGGAAGATGTTTTTTTAGTTTTTTAAGATAGAAGTCATCATCAGTATCATCATCAAACTCTATATCAAGATCACTACTTTCTTTTCTAAAAGGATAATTATTCTTTCCGTGAAAAGAGAGGGTAAATACATCAGAAGAATTTTTAAAAATTGATGCTGTCCCATTACCCTGATGGACATCAAGATCTATAATTAAAATTTTATCTATGCCTCTCCCATTCGCTAATAATACATTTGCAGCAATAGCCTGGTCGTTGAGCATACAAAAGGCTTCTCCCCTATCATAAAATGCGTGATGAGTTCCTCCAGCAATATTCAATGAAACCCCGTATTTTAAAGAGAAATCACAGCATTCAATAGTACCTCTTGCTATTCTCCTCTCTCTATACACAAGTTCTTTACTCATTGGGAATCCAATTGGTCTCTCCTCTTTCTTAGTTAAATTTAAATTACACAGTCTATTATAATAAGACTTGTCGTGAGTCTTAAGCGCATCATCTTCTGATAAGATTTTGGGAATAAAAAAGTTATCTTCAGTGCAAGTTCCCTCCCTTAATAACTGTTCTGGTATCAGCTCGTACTTTACCATGGGAAATCTATGATCTTTTTCCAGTGGATAAATATAATTTCTATCAAAAGCTATTTTCAACATAATATTTTCAGATAAAAATTATCTCTATCCTTTTGATATTTAATTTGAAAAAGAAGTTCTGAATTAAACTATATTTGCCATAAATCATGAATTTAGAATACGTAAAAAATAAAATTGAGTTTTATCAAGACTTCCCAATTAAAGGTGTTGAGTATATTGATTTAAACCCCATCTATAATGACCCAAAAGCTAGAGATATACTTGTAGATAAATGTATCGAATTGATAAATAACATAGAATTTGATTACTTAGCACTAATTGAATCAAGAGGTTTTCTTATTGGATCAATTTTAGCTGATAAACTAAATAAAGGAATTGTACTTTGTAGGAGTAAGAAAAATAGATTACCAGGAAAAATACAGACTGTTAGACACAAACTCGAATATGGTGAGGCAGTGATGCAGGTTCAAGAGGGAGACGGAAAAGTATTAATTTTTGATGATGTACTTGCAACTGGAGGTACAGCCAACGGAGCATTTAAAGTTTTAAGTCTATCTGGCTACACACCAATCCATTCACTTTTCTTGGTAGAACTATCACAATTTGATGTAAGATGTGATACTAAGTACAACAGTGCAATCGTACTATAAATGCGGAGAGAGGGGGATTCGAACCCCCGGTACGCGTAATTACGTACGACAGTTTAGCAAACTGCTGGTTTAAGCCACTCACCCACCTCTCCATTAATGATCGCAAATATAAAAATTCCACAATATCATATAAACTTTTATTAACTTTTCTATTTGTGAAAAAGGGTTAAATCATCATTCAAATTTTAATTATAAGAATTCTATTTAATAATTTTATGTCATGAATTTTTTAGAAGATATCGGCATATTTGAGCTTTCTCTTATATCAATATTTTTTATTTTCTATTTTATTTATCTAGTAAGGATTTACAGAATAGGAAAACAAATAAAAGTCAACCTCAAAGGGGTATTTATAAAGTTCTTTATAAGAATTCTATTTTTTACCTTAATGATAATATCTCTCCTTGGTCCAAATTTTGGTGTAATAGAAGAGAAAGTTGAGGTTATTGGGAAAGACATCATAATTGCTGTCGACCTCTCAGAGTCAATGAATGCAAATGATATCCAACCAACAAGGTTAGAAAAAGTAAAGTTTGAGATAAAGAGAATAATTAACGAATTCGATAATGACAGATTAGGAATAATTATGTTTTCTGGAGAAGCATTCGTACAATGCCCTCTAACATATGACAGAAATGCTTTAAACCTGTTTGTTGAGACTTTAAATACGGGCTTAGTCCCAAAAAGTGGAACTGATTTTGGTCCACCTTTAGAGTTAGGGCTTTCAAAACTTCAAGATGAGAGTTCTGATGGAAAAGATATAAAGTCTAAGATAATTATCCTATTCTCTGACGGAGAAGACTTTGGTGATAACACAGAAGAATCTATTGATAAAATAAAGGAGAACTCTTTGAAGTTGTTCAGTGTTGGGATAGGAACTAAAGAGGGAAGTAGAATTAAAGATGATTTTGGGAAATTTAAAAAAGACAATGAAGGTAAAGATGTAATAACTAAATTAAATTCATCGTCTCTAAGGGAAACTGCTGATAAAACTGGTGGTAAATATTATGAAATATCTAAAAATAAAAATGAGATTAGTCAGATGATAAATGAAATTAAAAATATTAAGGGAGATGTTATTGACCAAAAGATGTCGAATGTGTCAGACAATAAATATTTTTATTTTTTATTATGTGCCTTAATTTTAATTGCTATTGATTTTATCTTTGTGTCTAAAATTATATCTCTATGATTTTTTATATAATCTTAATATCTACTATTTATATCAACAATATTGATGAGATAAATAGGCTAACTAAAGAAGCTGAATTATTTTTTAAAAATAAGGAATATGAAAAATCAATTATTAACTACGACATTCTAATCGATTCATTTGAAGTCTCTGACGAGAAAATATTTTTAAATTTAGCTCACTCTCACTTCTTAAATGGCGATACTACATCTGCGCTAGAAAATTATAACTATACTACAATAACTGATAATAATAAAATAAAATCAATAGCACTTCAGCAGATAGGCAATATCAATAACAGTAAAAATAAACTTGAAGAAGCTCTTGATTTCTACAAAGAATCAATCATACATGATAATAATAATCTAGACTCTAAATTCAACTATGAACTTGTAAAGAGAAAAATTGAAGATCAGAAAAAAAATCAGGAGAAAGATCAAAATAAAGAACAAGATAAAGATCAAAATAAAGAACAAGATAAAGACCAAGAGAAGTCTAATAACAAAAAAAACGACGATAAAGGTGAAAAGGATGAAGATAAAGAAGAAAAAGAGAATGATTCAAAAGATAATAAAAAGGAAAAAAACAGCAAAAATAGTGATTCTGAGTCCTTAGAAGAAAAACTTAAAAAAATCAATATGTCAAAGAAGAAAGCTGAGATGATACTTAACGCTCTAAATAACAATGAATTTCAGTATATTCAACAATTAAAAAGAAATCCTAAGAAGAAAAAAGATAATAATAAACCTGACTGGTAACACATTGGATCAAGCGATAAAACATACAGATTTCAAGTTTGAGTCTCTCAAAAAAAAATATGCCGGCAAAGTGAGAGATGTCTACTACTTCAAAGATAAAATTGTCATGATTGTGACTGACAGGATAAGCGCATTTGATGTAGTCCTCCCAAGGGCAATTCCATATAAAGGTCAAATCCTCAACCAAATTGCTGAGAAATTTCTTAAAATGACAGAAGATATAGTCCCTAATTGGATAGAAAACGTACCAGACCCAAATGTAACCATAGGCAAGAGCTGTAAAACCTTCCCTGTTGAAATGGTAATAAGGGGGTATCTGACTGGTCATGCATGGAGATTATATCGTTCTGGAAAGAGGGAGATCTGCGGTGTAAATATGCCCAAAGGAATGAAAGAACATGACAAGTTTCCTGAACCAATTATAACTCCTACCACAAAAGCAAAAGTTGGACATGATGAAGATATATCAAGAGAAGATATTATCTCTAAAGGTATAGTTGCTGAGTCTGATTATATTAAATTAGAAGATTACACTTCAAAACTCTTTAATTTAGGTACTCAATATGCAAAATCTAAGAATTTAATTTTAGTAGATACAAAATATGAATTTGGAGAAAATAATAAGAAAATATTTCTTGTTGATGAGATTCACACACCAGATTCATCTAGATACTTTTATAAAGATACCTACCAAGACTTACAAAATAATAATCAAAATCAAAGACAGCTATCTAAGGAGTTTGTGAGAGAGTGGCTAATTGCAAATGGATTCCAAGGAAAAGAAGGACAAGTAATTCCTGAAATGAACGACGAGAGGGTTAATTTAATTTCTCAGCGTTACATTGAGCTATATGAGAATATAACGGGAGAGAAGTTTATAAAAAGAAATACAGAAAATATGATGAAAGATATTGAATCGAATATTAATATTGCCCTATGAAATACGAAATAGAAAAAAATGACCTTTACTACATTCTCACTCCAAAAGATGAGAAAATTGACTCTGTTGTTGCTCCAACACTTAAAGCAGACCTTGTGACATATGAGGTAGAAGGAGCAAAGAATATAATTATTGATCTTAAAAATGTAAAGTTCATGGATTCATCAGGCCTAAGTGCTATGTTAGTTGGTAATAGGACATTTCAAGAAAAAAATTCTTCATTCATTATATGCAATATTAACGATCACATCGAAAAAATTTTAAAAATATCTAAACTAGATACCGTTCTGGAAATTATACCCACACTTCAAGAATCGATTGACTCAATTCACCTAGATGAAATTGAGAAGGGCATGCAATAAAATTTTCAGTAAATGCAAAAGCTAAATGTTCTTGAGGAAAAAAAGTTAAATAATATTTTTATTTTCCTTACCGGCATTTTTGTAACAAATGCAATACTTGCTGAAATTTTAGGAACTAAAATTTTTGATATTTCTCTAATAAAAGACTTTAATCTTTCTGTTGGTGTTTTAATTTGGCCTGTAGTGTTTATCACAACAGACATAATCAATGAATACTTTGGACAAAAAGGTGTAAAAAGAATAAGTTATTTCACAATATTATTAATAACATATGCCTTTATAATAATTTATCTATCAACAAAACTTTCTCCTAATGCCTACTGGTTAGATATTAATAAATATGATCCAGAAGGAAACATATTCAATATAGATTATGCATATAACACGATTTTCTTGCAAAGTATTGGGATAATTATAGGCTCAATTTTTGCCTTCTTGATTGCACAACTTCTGGATGTTATTGTATTCCAAAAAATAAAAAAAATAACAAAAGGAAGATTTATATGGTTGAGAGCTACAGGTTCAACAGTAATCTCTCAACTAATTGATAGCTATATAGTGTTATTGATAGCTTTTTATCTTCTTGCTCCCGAAGGAAAAGAATGGTCAATTTATCAAGTATTTAATGTAGGTTCCGACAATTACTTATTCAAATTTTCAGTAGCTCTTCTAATTACCCCTATTATTTACTTAGCCCACTTCCTTATCGATAAATATTTAGGTAAATCCTTATCAGAAAAAGCTAAAACCAATGCACTTTTGAGATAATTAGTTAATTAATTAAATTCGCATATGAAAACTTACTTAAGATTAATATATAGATCAATCGGTTTTATAATATTATTTTTCTTGATAGGAACATTATTAGTCTATATTGAAACTATTTTAATAGAAAATAATGTCAAATCATTTATCGATGAGTCAGGTATTCTTCAGAATGATTACGAAAAAAGTTATATACCAATCATAGCATCAATGATTATATCATATCTGTTAGTTTTCCAAATCCCTTGGTTCAGGAAGAAAGAGGAGTATTCCTAAGTCAATTTATGAAGTATCACACCAGCAGAAACAGATACATTTAAAGATTCTGCACTACCACCTTTTTTTATAGATATCCATCGATCTACATATCTTTTTAATTTATCGCTTATTCCATCAGATTCACTTCCAAATAAAATTATTCCACTGGTTAGTTTTCCTATACCTTTAACATCTTCTCCATCAGTAGATGTTCCGTAGACCTTGACATCTTTACTTTCTAAAATATTTTCTAAATCATCATATAAAACATTTACCCTCGTAAAAGATCCCATAGTAGCTTGTATTACTTTAGAATTATATACATCTACAGTATTTCTAGAGCATATTATACTTTTTATGTTAAACCAGTCGGCAGTCCTTATTATAGTTCCAAGGTTTCCTGGGTCATTTATCGAGTCAAGAGCAATAACAGGATTAGAATAGTCTATCAACTTATTTTCTAACTTTCTTTTTTTAACAACAGAGATTAGTGAGTTGTTATTATGGAGACTACTAAGTTTTTTTACTTCATCTGAGGAGACAACATATAAATCATTAATTTTCTTATCAGAATAATAACTTCTAAAAGTTTCTTCTGATATTACTGTAAACTCTATTTGGTAATCAGAAGTAATAACTTCATTAAAGCTCTTCACACCCTCAACAATAAATAAATTTGAATTTATTCTGTTCTTTTTATGCTTAAGTGATTTAACAATTTTAATTTTAGATTTTGGAAGCATAAATTAAATTTAAATATATTGTTTGAATACATACTTAAAATTGATAGAGAGATTACATTGATGATAAATGGATTTTCATCTGAGTACGTAGATTATCTCATGATATTTCTCAGTAATAAATATGTTTGGATACCTTTATATGTATTCCTTATTTATTTCTTGTTTAAGTATGATAAAAATAATTCCTTCAAACTTATAGCCATCTGTATTTCTACCGTTATTATTTCTGATTTCATTACCAGTTCAGTTATGAAACCATTTTTTGAGAGATTAAGACCATGTAATAGTGAAGAACTTTTAGGCTTAATTGATATTGTATCAGGTTGTGGAAAAAAATATAGTTTCGCATCCTCTCACTCATCAACGACATTCTCTCTAGCCACAATATATTATTATTTATCTAAACGAAAATTTAAATTTTTGTTTTTTTGGAGCTTAGCAATAGGTTACAGCAGAGTATACTTAGGTGTTCATTATTTTGGCGATGTAGCTGTTGGCTTATTTGTAGGATTCCTAACTTCGTTAATTATTTATCGTATTACAAAAAAATATATAAGTTGACTAGAACAATAATCGTATTTTCTTTTTTACTGATTTCGTGCTATAAATCTGATAAGGAACTGCCTATATTCGGAAGAAAAAAAATTGTAGAGAAAACAGTAAATGGATTAGTCATACCTGACACTGTTGATCATACGGTAAGTGATTTCAAATTAACTAATCAAAATGGTGAAATAATAACAAACGAATCATTCCAAAACAGTATTTATATAGCAGACTTTTTTTTTACAACATGCCCTACGATATGTCCAGTAATGAAATCTAATCTATTAAAGATTCATGACCACTTTATTAAAAATGAAAATATCAAGTTTCTTTCTCACACAATCAATCCCGAATATGATAATATAGAAAGGTTAAATGAATATTCTAAAAATTTAGGAGTTAGTTCTAGAAAGTGGCATTTTGTGACAGGAGATATAAACTATATTCATGAAATAGCAAAAAAAAGTTATATGGTAACAGCTATGGAAGATTCCAGAGAACCTGGTGGTTTTCTACACAGCGGCACATTCTTGTTAGTTGATACAGAGAGAAGAATTAGAGGAGTTTATGATGGTACAGATGAATTAGAAATCTCAAAAATAAAAAATGATATCAGAATTCTATTAAAATCTAATGTTTACTAAGCCTCTCAATATACTTACCAAGAATATCATATTCGATATTAACTAAATCATTTTCTGATAAAAGTTTAAAATTTGTTTTGGAGTAAGTATGTGGAATTATTGCTACAGAAAAAAAATTATCTCTTATATCAAAACAAGTTAAACTAACACCATTAACGGTAATACTACCCTTCTCAACAACGTATTTTAAAAAATTTTTAGACTTGAAAGTATATACCCAGTTATTACCATTATCTATAATTTTTTTACATCTCGCAATATCATCAACATGACCTTGAACTATATGTCCATCTAACCTATCGCTCACTTTCAAACTTCTCTCTAGGTTAACCAATGAGCCTACTTCTAAATCTGAGAACCTACTTTTCTTTAAAGTCTCAGGAACCAAAGTTATATCATGAGACTTATCAGATAAACGGGTAACAGTGAGGCAGACACCGTCATGAGATAAACTTTCATCGACTCTCAAATCATGACTTATGCTACTGCTTACTGTCAAATTTAGATTTTCTTTATCGTAATTTAAAGAATCTATTACTCCTGTTGTCTCTACAATACCTGTAAACATTTTAATATATTTAAATATGACTATGCAAACATAAAAGTTAAATTTGCTTATAAGAAATAAAATATGAAAGATATAATCAAAGATTGTAAAGACACAAAAATCACAATAAGTGAAATGGTTTTACCAAATCATACAAATAATTTAGACACTCTTTTTGGGGGTAAACTTATGTACTGGATGGATATGGCCGCAGCAATATGTGCCCATAAAAATACCAAAAAAATATCTGTTACTGCCTCTGTTGATAACATCACTTTCAAGTCGCCTATTTTCAAAGGTGACATAGTTACAATAACTGCCTACATCACAAGGGTTTTTAATACTTCTATGGAAATTTTTATTGAGGCGACTTCACAAAATAGTAAATCTCAAAAATCTGTTATTTGTAACAGTGCTTTTTTCACCTTCGTTACACTCAACAATGATAGAAAACCTGTAAAATCAATCGAAGTTAAACCTAAAACTAAGGAGGAAAAGAAACTTTATGATGGTGCGCTTAGGAGAAGACAACTCAGACTTATCTTAGCAGGCAAGATGAAGCCAGAGGAGGCAAATGAATTGAAATCAATTTTTAATTAAATATTTCTTGTAGCTTCTTAGTGAGGTTACTTCCACGAAGGTCTGTATTCTTAGCAATAATTTTTCCATCTGGATCTAGTAGAAATGCACTAGGTATCCTATCAACATCATAGATTTCAGCTGCTTCAGATTGATAATATTTGAGATCTGAAACATTAACCCAGGGTAATTTATCTTGAGTAATACCTCTTACCCAATCATTTTTATTTCTGTCCAAAGAAACTTGATATACTTCAAACCCCTTTGATTTATAATTATTGTAATTTTGGACTATGTTAGGGTTTTCCTCTCTACACGGCCTACACCATGCAGCCCAAAAGTCTAATAGAACATATTTTCCTCTTAAGGAAGCTAATGATATTGGCACCCCACTTGTGTCATTAAGAATAATATCAGGTGCAATACTTCCTACAGAAATAGATTTAATTTTTATGAGCTTATCTTCAAAATTCTTAAAATAGGAGTTACTACCAAATTCATCAGAATATTTTTTATATATAACCTGCCAAAATTCGAGATTTTCTTCTAAGTCTAAGTAGTCAGCAGTTACAAGTACCGCTAAGGAATTTTTCGTATTAGAAAGATAATCTTTTAGAGACAATTCAAACTGATTTTTTTTGAAATCAAATTCACCTCTTATGCTATTTGCTAGCTGCACATCCTGTTCCTGACTAGCTTCTACAAATTTAATGTTAAGATCTCTGATCTCTGATCTATAAGTTGTGATTTTATCGCCTATAGATTTTAAAATGTCAGTGTCATCTGAACCTCTAATTTTATATTCAAATAGAGAATTAGAATCGTCTATACTTATATTTATGTCTGATTCGTAGGCAATTAGATCTAGACTAGTATAGCCCATAAAGTCTAATCTAAATAGTGTAGCCTCAAAAATATAGACATTGAATTCGATACTGTTATTATCAAAATTTGAAGTCTCAATAAGTTCAATTGAATAATCTGAATTAACTTTTTGCAGTCTCACCTCCTCATAATCTCCAGAACCAATTATATCCACTGAGATAGTAATTTTTTCTGAACCTTTTTTTGGGTTATCTCCACATGAAAAAATAAATAATATCAGTGAGAGTGAAATGAATTTTGAAAGTATTTTAAACATATTATTAATTAGTTAAGTTGATGTGCAACCTGAATATATGAACGTCAAAAAAATCTAATTGTTTAGTATTGAAGAAAACAAAGATTTTGCCTCTTTAATAACTTTATCTGTTCCGCTAAGTTTCTTCCCACCAGCTGTTGCAAGAAATTTTTGACCTCCACCCGATCCTTCGATATGAGATGCTAACTTATTAATGATAACGTTAGCGTCAAGACTCATCTTATCACATAAATTTTTTGATATCATCAAAACTATTATTGGTTTATTAGAATTAGATAATGTCCCTAGGAAGATCATATTGTTTTTCTCTTTTTCTAGTTCAAAGGCTAGCTGCTTCACTAATTCCATTTTTTCATTTTTAAAATCATGAATAATTATATTCACATCACCTTCTTTAATCACTGAGGAGAGTAACTTGTCTCTAAGATTCTTTTTTCTGTCTTTATTATTTGATGTTATTTCTTTCTCTAAAGATCTATTTTTATTAATTAAAGAATTTACTGAGTCTAGTATATTATTTGATTTTAATATGATTTTTAAATCATTAATTAATTTGGATTCTATTTTAGAGAATTTTTCAGATGCAATAGAAGTTATGGCCTCAATCCTCCTTACACCTGAAGATATAGAAGATTCTGAAAGAATCTTAAAGTGACCAATTTCAGACGTATTTTGTACGTGAGTTCCACCACATAACTCAATTGAAAATTTTTCATCTATAGTAATAACTCTGACCTTATCACCATATTTTTCACCAAAAAGGGCAGTAGCTCCTCTTTTTTTGGCTTCATTTATATTAACGTCATCTTCAATATTAACTTTAATATTCTCAATTATTTTATCATTAACTATATCACTTATTTTATCAATTGATTCACTGTCAATTTTTGAAAAGTGAGAGAAATCAAACCTTAAAACCTTCTCGCTAACCAGAGAACCTTTTTGGGAAACATGATCACCCAAAACATTTCTCAAAGCCGCATGGAGAAGATGTGTCGCCGAATGGTTTTTAGAGATAAAACCCCTTCTTTTGTTATCAATTATAAGCTTAACTTTATTCTCCATTGATTTAGGAAGGTTTTCAGAAACATGAACTATTAAGTCATTTTCCTTATATGTTTTAATAATATTTATTTTTTCATCTCCATCAAGCATATACCCAATATCTCCTACTTGACCCCCAGATTCTGGATAGAAAGGTGTACTATCAAATACTACATTGTAAATTATCTGATCATCTAACTTGACCTCTCGATACATAATAATTTCAGATGAGGATTCGTTTTTCTCGTATCCAATAAATAAAGTTCCTCTCTTCTCTTTTTTTAGATATTGCCAGTCTTCAGACACTGACTTTATTACATTTCTTGATCTTTTTCTTTGATTATCAAGTAATTCCTTAAACTTATCTTTATCAATCTCAATACCTCTCTCTCTAAAAATAAGTTCAGTAAGATCAATTGGGAACCCGAAAGTGTCATATAACTCAAATACTAATTCTCCCGATACTCTTTCATTATGAACATAATCATTAATTCTTTTCAACCCTTTCTCTAATGTGGCAAGAAAAGCCTTCTCCTCCTCAAGGATTACCTCCATTATAAATTTTTTCTGTCTACTTAAGTTTTTAAAAATATTTTTGTATTCATTTATTACAGATTCTGACAAGACATTGAGAAATGGTCGAGTGAGATTTAGGGTTGAATACCCATACCTAACAGCTCTTCTAAGTATCCTCCTCACAACGTATCCAGACTTATTATTGGATGGAATTGCACCATCTGATACTGTAAATACTATTGCTCTTATATGATCACAGATAACCCTAAAGGCAATATTAATATCTTTTTTTTCACCATACTTCTTACCAGAGATCTTCTCTAAGGAAGTAATTATTGACTTAAAAATATTTGTGTCATATGTTGATTTAAGAGAGTCAATTGCCATTGCGAGCCTCTCTAAACCCATTCCAGTGTCGACATGTTTTTCAGGAAGATTTTTAAGTGAACCATCTTTTTTTCTATTAAATTCAATAAAAACAAGGTTCCATATCTCAATAACTTCAGGATGATCTTTATTTATTAGTTTATGGGTTGGGTTCTTTTGTATCTCTTTTGTATCTCTTAGGTCAATATGTATTTCAGAACAGGGACCACATGGACCTGTGTCACCCATCTCCCAAAAATTATCCTTCTTAGAACCATCTATAATCTTCGACTCGTCTACTATTTCCTTCCAATAATCATATGACTCAAGGTCTCTAGATAATCCATCTGAGTTATCTCCACCAAAAATAGTAACGTAGAGTCTTGACTCATCTAAATTATATTTTTTTGTTAGAAGTTCCCATGCCCATTTTATAGCATCTTTTTTAAAATAATCTCCAAATGACCAGTTTCCAAGCATTTCAAACATTGTGTGGTGATACTTATCGACACCTACCTCCTCTAAATCATTATGTTTACCACTTACCCTTAGACATTTTTGAGTGTTAGCAATTCGTTTTGTATTTGATTTAATATTTCCTAAGAAAATATCTTTAAATTGATTCATTCCGGCATTGGTGAACATTAAGGTAGGATCATCCTTAACCGTGATTGGTGCTGATTCAACTATTGTGTGTCCCTTTTCTTGAAAAAAATCAAAAAATATTTGTCTTATTTTTTTAGTGTCCATTTAAGTTATATATCAACGAATATTTTTATTTTTGCAAATATAAAATATAAAATTAGGCTATTTTCATCTAATAATGAGAAAAGAAAAATATTATTACAACCCTGAAACCTGTAAGTTCGAAAAGGTAAAAAAAAGCAAAAAAGAACAGTTTCTTAATATCTCAGGATTACTATCTATAATTTTATTAACAAGTATGGGGCTTCTTACTATCTATGATGCATATTTTGAGTCACCTAAAATTATTCAACTCAAGAAAGAAAATAGTGAGTTGCAGACTCATTATGAGATACTAAATAAAGAGGTCAATATTGCTTATAAAATGTTAGAGAATCTAGAGGAGAGAGACGACAATATTTACAGAGTTATTTTTGAAGCTGAACCCATTCCTTCATCAATTAGAAAAGTTGGTATTGGTGGTATCAACAGATATAAGAATCTACTTGATGGTAACTTAGAGAGAGAAGATTTATTATTAGATAATTATGCAAAAATTGATGAGTTAAAGAGAAAGTTATATATTCAAACTAAGTCTTACGACGACCTGTATAATATGGCTACCAGTAAAGAAGATCTTGTAGCTGCGATACCCGCAATCCAACCTGTATCAAATAAAGACCTCAAAAGACTTGCATCCGGTTTCGGAAGAAGAATTGATCCTTTTTTGAAAGTTAAAAGGATGCATTATGGGCTTGATTTTTCCATTAAGATTGGGACACCAATATATGCCACAGCTGATGGAAAAGCAGTGGTAGTAAAAACATCTTTTGGAGGTTTTGGGAAACACATCTATCTAGACCATGGAAATGGATATAGAACTGTTTATGCTCACCTAGATAAGTTCAATGTGAAGAGAGGTCAAAAAGTTAAAAGAGGTGAACTAATTGCATATAGTGGTAACTCTGGTAGGTCAACAGCTCCTCATCTACACTATGAAGTACATAAGGGTGGAAAGAAAGTAAATCCAATAAATTTCTTCTTTAATGACCTCACTCCAAGTCAGTACGAGGAAGTAATCAAAATTGCATCAGTAGAAAACCAAGCATTAGGGTCAACATACTAATATGCCTTACAAAGAGAGAGAAATAAAAAAAAAATATTTTACTATCGGAGAAGTTGCTAACAGTCTAGAGTTATCTACATCTCAAATTAGATTCTGGGAAAGTGAATTTGATCAGTTAAATCCAAAGAAAAACTCTAAAGGTTCAAGAAAATTTACAGAAAAGGATATAGAAACTATAAGAGCTATACATTCACTCCTGAAAAATAAAAAATTTACAATAGATGGAGCAAAAAAAGTTCTTAGAGAAGAAATGAAGGAGGATAAAAAAGACGTTGTCAATCAACTTTTTTCAATTAAAGAAAAATTGATTTCAATTAAGAAAAAGATCTAATTTAATCCTAATATATTATTTATCTCATCTTGGTCGTTACCTGAATCAGCAAAGTCATCAAATTCCTTATCAGAAACTTTAATGATATGATCAGAAATAAATTTCGCACCTTCACTAGCACCTTGCACGTTACTTTTAATACAACATTCCCACTCTAATACTGCCCACCCATCATATCCATATTTAGTTAACTTTGAAAAAATAGATTTAAAATCTATCTGGCCATCCCCAAGAGAACGGAATCGCCCAGCTCTATCCTTCCAATCTGCATAACCACCATAGACACCAGCTTTACCTGATGAGTTAAACTCAGCATCTTTAACATGGAACATTTTAATATATTCATGGTAGATATCTATATGAGAAAGATAGTCCAGCTGTTGTAAAATAAAATGACTTGGATCATAAAGCATCTTTACCCTTGGATGATTTTTAGTGTATTCTAGAAATTTTTCAAATGTTAACCCATCATGTAAGTCTTCACCTGGATGAATTTCATAGCATAAGTCAACACCATTCGAATCAAACTCATTTAGAATAGGAATCCATCTCTTAGAAAGTTCACTAAAACCAGTATGAACTAAACCATCTGGTCTCTGTGGCCAAGGATACATATATGGCCATAAAAGTGCACCAGAAAATGTAACATGGACTTTTATTCCTAAATTTTTAGAGGCTCTCGCAGCTAATTTTAATTGATTTTTTGCCCATTCTGTCCTCTTTTTTTGATTATTTCTAACTTCTTTTGGAGCAAACCCATCGAACATTGAGTCATAAGCTGGGTTAACCGCAACTAATTGTCCCTGAAGATGAGTACTTAATTCAGTTATCTCAACTCCATAAGATTGAATTTTTTCCTTGTATTCTTGAGCATAATCTTTACTATCAGCAACTTTTTCTAAGTCAATACATCTTGAATCCCAGGTAGGTATCTGGACTCCCTTATAGCCTAAATTTGAAACCCATCTACAGACATTTTCCATATTATTGAATGGCTCTTTGTCATCCATGAATTGAGCTAAAAAAATTGCTGGTCCTTTTATTGTTTTCATAATTATATATTAATCCACTTAGATTTTTCTGACGATTCAATAACTGCATCTATAAACTTCATACCTCTGTGCCCTTCATGCACAGTTGGGTAATCGTATATAGGATCACTTTGTTTTTTACCTCTGTAGCTTAAAACAGAGTAAGCAAAGTTTCTATAAATATTTGCAAATGCTTCAATAAAGCCTTCAGGATGACCAGATGGAGTCCTACAGTGAGCCAAAGCAAAATCAGAAAGGTATGAATTATCTACACCTGCTCTAAGTATCTGATTAGGTGAATTACTTAATTTCAAAATAAGAGTATTTGGATCTGAGTGTTTCCATTCAATTCCACCTCTTTCTCCCCAAACCCTTACTTTTAAATCATTTTCCTCACCAGAAGCAATTTGACTTGTCATTAAGTTACCTTCTATATTATCCTCAAGAGATAATAAAACATTACCATCATCTTCAAGCATTCTCCCATCAACAAAGACATTAACTTTTGAAAATAACTTTATAATTTTCTTTCCAGTAACATACTCAACCATATTTGCAGCATGAGTACCAATGTCTCCCATGCTCCCAGCTTTTCCTGACTTACTTGGGTCTGTCCTCCATGAAGCCTGCTTATTATCACCTTTTTCTAGCATTGTACTTAACCAACCCTGAGGGTATTCTACAGCAACTTTTCTTATCTTTCCAATCTTACCTTCTAATATTATACTTCTAGCTTCTTTAACCATTGGATATCCTGTGTAGGTATGAGTTACCGCAAAAGGGATACCAGATTCTTCAACTTTATCACATAATTTTTTAGCTTGATCAGAATCAAAAGTCATAGGTTTATCAATAATTACAGGTATTCCTTTATCTAGGGATTTAATTGCAGGGTCAAAATGAAGATGATTTGGAGTTACTATAGAAATAACATCAATTCTATCTTCCTCTTCAAGGTTTGATTCATAATCTAGCATTTCATCATAACTTTTATAGACTCTGTTGCTGTCGAGATGAATTTTTTTTCCGGTTAATTGTGAATTTTTAAAATCTGAACTGAACGAGCCAGCAGTAAGTTCATAACAGTTATCAAGAAGTGCAGCATTTCTATGAATTGCACCAATAAAAGATCCCTCTCCTCCTCCTATCATACCTAATTTTAATTTTTTCATAAATATGAATTTACTCAATTAATTTATTTAAAGAATAATAGAATCGTCAATTTTAGATTTATCTATTTTATAAAATTCATCAAATACATTGAAAGGTTTCTTTTTATTTTTGATCTTATCATAGGTACCATCCTCTTTTAAGAAGTATGCATTACAGTTATCTCTTAGGTTATGATTTAATATAGTTATTGCTTGTTTCTTAATAAAATCATCATTGATTTTAAAAAGTGACTCTATCCTTCTTTTAAAACTTCTAATCATCACATCAGCACTTCCAGAATAAATAATTGGATCACCAGCGTTATGGAAGTAATATATTCTACTGTGTTCTAAATAGTCACCTATAATAGATATAACTCTTATATTTTCACTAAGGTTTGATCTTTCAGGTCTCAAACAACATATACCTCTCACAATAAGACAAATATCTACACCAGAATTACTCGCCTCATACAATTTATTAATTATAAGTTTATCCTGTAGTGAATTAATCTTAATACATATCTTACTTTCTTTTCCATCATTCCGGTTTAAAATTTCATTTTCTATAAGTTTTATTATTTTGTCTCGCATATAAATTGGAGCTGTAATTAAATTTTCATAGTCATCAGGAATTGAATGTCCTGTAATTACATTAAAAAATTCCAAAGCATCCTTAGTATATTTTTTTTTAGAAGTCATCAAACTCAAATCAGTATATAATTTTGATGTTGTTTCATTATAATTACCAGTTCCCAAATGAGCATAATTTTTTACTTTTTCTCCTTCTCTCCTGACAACCAGTAATAACTTTGTATGGGTCTTTAATGCTCCTATACCGTAAATTACATAACAACCAGCTTTCTCTAACTTATATCCATTCTTTAAATTGTTTTCTTCATCAAACCGTGCCTTTGCTTCAAACAATACTGATACATGCTTACCATTCTCAGATGCCTTTAAAAGTGCATCAATCACCCTAGAATTTTTTGCAGTTCGGTACAAAGTAATCTTTATAGATAAAACATTTGGATCTTCTGCAGCCTCAAATAAAAATTGAATTACAGGATCAAAAGAATTATATGGATGATGTAGAAAAATATCTTCATCTGATAAAATTTCAAAAATACTTTTATCAATATTTTTATCAATACCAAAAGGATCAATTGGTGATTTTCTAGTTGGAAGAAGTTCTGAAAACTCTTCAAAATCTATGATCTGATTAATACTTGTAAGGTCAATTAATGAATCTTTTTTTACAGTAAAAAAATTATTTTCGTCAATATCAAGTATGTCTTTTAGTTTAGATTTTAAATAATCATCACTATCCTCCTCAATTTCAATTCTAACTACCCTGCTGAATTTTCTGTCCTTTAACTTCTGCTTAAGCTCCTCAAGAAAATTAGATTCAATATCTTCAGATTCCTCCAACGTAAAATCCCCATTTCTTATAATTCTGAATAGAGAAGTTGATTCAATTGTAACACTTCTGAAAAATTTTTTTATGTACTTATGAATGATTTTTTCAATAGGGATAAAAATGATTTTTTCTTCAATCTTATATTCGAAAAATCTAGGTAGATTAACAGGGATCTGAATAAATGAAATCTTTTTCTTATCACTATTGTCAGATGATTTTGTGACAACTCCATAGATCAAGACTTTATTCATAAGTATAGGAAATGAATGAAAATTATCATATACCATTGGAGTGAGCATTGGAAATATTGTCTTTTTAAAATATTTCTTTACTTTCTTTTTACCTTCCTCATCCAAGGAATCAATTTCTCCAAGATAGATAGAGTTTTCATTCATATCTGGGATAATATTTTTAACAAAAAAATTATTGAAATCTTTAAAAAAAAGTTGACTCTCGTTTAGCAAGTAATCTCTGAATGGTAACTCTCTTAATCCAGAATAATCTATTCTGTTTTTTTTGTTGTCAATATAATTATAAAGACTCCCCACTCTTATCTCAAAGAATTCATCAAAATTTGAAGAGACGATTGACTGAAACTTTAACCTCTCAAGAATATTTTTGTTTTCATTTTTTACCTGATCAAGTACCCTGTAATTGAAATTTATCCAACTTAGATCTCTACTTATGAGATTACTCTCAAGTATTTTACTATTATCCATTAGAGATTATCTAGAACAGACATTACTTCTTTGACGTGCTTCCTTGATTCTTCAAGAAGTTTATGTTCATCTGGATCTAAATTTAACTCAATTACTTTCTCAATACCTTTAGAACCTAAAACAACAGGAACCCCTAGGTAACAATCATCAATACCATATTCTCCCTCTAGTTTAATACAAACTGGAAAAATTCTTTTTTGGTCTTTAACAATTGCCTCAACCATTTGAGCAGCTGCAGATCCTGGTGCATACCAAGCAGAAGTACCCATCAACTTCACAAGTTCACCACCACCAAATTTAGTTCTTTCTATAATTTCATTAAGCCTTTCCTCAGCAATAAGCTCTGAAACAGGAATTCCAGAAACAGTTGTGTATCTAGGTAATGGAACCATAGTGTCACCATGTCCACCCAGTAATAGTGCTTGAATGTCTTTAGTGGAAACACCTAACTCTTCTGAAATAAAAGCTCTAAATCTAGCTGTATCAAGAATACCTGCCATACCCATTATTCTTTCCCTAGGAAACTTTGATGTGAGGTGAGCTTGATATGTCATCACATCAAGTGGATTTGATACTATAATTATTATACAGTCAGGAGAATATTTTATAATATTTTCAGTTACAGAAGTGACAATTTTTGCATTTGTACCTATTAAATCATCTCTAGACATACCTGGTTTTCTTGGTAATCCGGAGGTTATAACTACAACATCTGAATTACTTGTCATAGAATAATCATTAGTAGAGCCAACTGTCTTTGTATCATACAAATTAATTGGTGCTTTCTGGAAGATATCTAAAGATTTACCCTCAGATAAACCATCTTTAATATCAACTAATACAACTTCATTACATACTTCTCTGTAAGCAAGGACGTCAGCACATGTAGCACCAACATTTCCAGCTCCAACAACTGTTACCTTCATATTATTTTTTTATCAAAATTAGATAAGATGTATAAAATCCTCATCAAAAAATTAAATTATTTCAAAATTTATAATGTTTTTTGTATTTGAATTAATCTTGAATCGATCATTAATCTGTTGACCTACCAACCATATTATTTGATTATTACTATCCTCAATAACAATCTGCCTAAACTTTGATATATAACTCATTTTTACATCTGAAATGTAACTCGATACTTTTTTCTTTTTATTCATTCCTAGAGGATAGAATGAATCTCCTAATTTGTAATTTCTATATGTAATAGGAAATTTAATTTTATCATAATCCAGCTGTGCATTTTCTTTACTTTTACTAATAAAAAGTTTCCCCTTTTTATAAATATGAGACTTTATAGTATAATTATCTATATCTACATCTCTGACTTTATTTGTTATGATATTTAATTTAAAATTATAATTAAATGGCTTTATAATTAAAGTATTTCTATCTGAAATTAATTCGTGAGTTGCCGAAATTAACTTCTTATTAGTTTCTTTTAATAGTGGGATAAATTTTTCAATCTGAGAAAATGAGAAACCGTATTTATTTAAAAACTCATAAAATAGTATCATTTTCTGACTACTATTATTAAAAAAAGAATTGTCAATTACAATGAACTCATCTTCATAGGATACAAAATCTCTCTCAAAATCAGATAAGTTAATCTCCAGGAGCTTATCTACTAATCTTAACCTCTTAAGAGAGGAAGAAATTGAATTGTTTAATGATGGATTTATCTCTTTAAGAATAGGAATAACATTTCTTCTTATCTTATTTCGAAAATATATTTCACTTAAATTCGAAGAGTCTTCACTCCAATCTAATCTATTATTTTTTGCATAACTTAATATCTCATCTTTACCAAAAGAAATAAGTGGCCTTAAAATTTTATTTTTTGATTCAGGTATACCAATAAAACCTCTTAAACCTGTTGTCCTTGTTAGATTAAGTAAAATTGTTTCTACGTTATCATCAGCATGATGGGCTGTTAGCAAATAATCATATTTGTTATCAGACATCAACTCATTGAACCACTTATATCTCTTTTCTCTAGCAATCATTTGAAAAGAATTTCCATTATTTTTAGTAGGTGATTTAATTATCTTAGAATAAAACTTAATATTATTTTTTTTACATATTGATCTAATCATTTCAATCTCTTGATCAGACTCCTTTCTTAATTTATAGTTACATGAGGCAACACTAAAATTTAATTTGCTTTTGTTCAAGAGATCATTTAAGACCATCGAGTCAACACCTCCACTTACAGCGCACAGGAATGATTTATTCTTAATATCAATTTTGTTGATGTTAAAAAATTTTAAAAATAAGATTTCATTCAACTCCAATTTCATATTACAAATTTAATAATTGAATATTGCATTATAATAAAACTATTATCTATCTATTTTTACATAATGAAATTATATCAATTAATATTCTTATTAATTCTCTTATTTCCATTTGTTGTATCAGGACAAAAAAAAGAAAAAATTAGATATGAGGCAGATGAACTAAAATTTAAAAGAGTAGATAAGGAACCTATTAGAAAACTTAAAAATAATGTGATATTTAGGCAAGGAGATACCGAGGTCAGATGTGATTCAGCAAATTTTTATAATAGAAGAAATATGTTGGAAGCTTTTGGAAATGTTAAAATTATAAATTCAGATTCATCAACAATTATATCAGAAATTCTTATTTATGATGGTAACAATAAGATTGCAAAACTTAGAGGTAACGTGATATATATAAAAGGCAATGAGGAAATTCAAACAAATAAGCTGGATTATTATATTGATGCTAAAAAAGGCCTTTATTTTGATGGAGGTAAATTAAAAGACGAGACAAATAACTTAGAAAGTGTTAATGGTGTATTTTTTGGAAATAAAAACATATCAACTTTTTCAAAAGATGTAGTGTTTAGGGGAGAAGATTATATTATGTATTCTGACTCCATGACATATAACACTGATACAAAAGAGGCAATAACATATGGATTTTCTGAGATAATTTCTGATGATAGTGTTAGAATTAAATCACTAGGGAGTTCATTTAATGAAATAAATTCAAATACAAAACTTTCATCTAGTAAAATTGAAACTAACGAATATATTCTAGAAGCAGATGAAATTTATTACAATGAAAATAAAATGATTTACGAAGCTTCTAATAACATAAGACTGAAGATTAAAGATTCAGATTATTATATTTTAGGAAATTCCGGAATATATGATAGAAATAAAAAAATAACTAAAATTTACGATAACCCATTACTAAAAAAACACATTGAGAAAGATACGTTTTACCTCTCATCAGATACTATCCTAGCATATGGAGATGATAATAGTATTAGCATCCTAAAAGCATTCAATAATGTTAAGTTTTACAGAAACGAATTTACGGGAAAATCAGATTCGATGAAATTTGATTTAGAAGATTCCACTATTACAATGTTTAATGATCCTGTTGTATGGAGTGGTAAAAATCAAATAACATCTGATACTATTAGCTTTACTTTAACTAATAATAATATTGAAGAAATGAATCTCGTTAAGAATTCATTTATAATCTCAGAAGATACTCTTAAAAATTTCAATCAAATTAAAGGAAGAGAAATGAGAGCATTATTTAATAAAAAGAATAATATTCAATCAATTAGTGTTAAAGGTAATGGAGAAACAATTTATTATGCACTAGATGAAAACCTAGAAAATATGATTGGTTTAAATTATATAATATGCAGTGATCTAATTTTAAATTTTAAAGAAAATGAAATAAGTAATATTATTTTTTATAAAGAACCCCAAGCAAAGCTGATTCCACCCCATGAAATTTCTGAAGATGATAAGTTTATTGAATCTTTTAGTTGGAGAGAGGATGAGAAACCAACGTTAGAAGATGTAGTTTTTTATCTCAGAAAAAAGATATATTTGCGCAATGAGAAATAAATCATTAATAATAAAAATTACTTTAATTTTTATCCTATGCTCTTGTAGCGAATATAGAAAAGTCTTAAAATCTACAGGTTACCAAGAGAAACTTGACGCTGCTTTAGAATATTATGAAGAAGAAAAATTTTTTAAAGCAAGTACTTTATTAAAAGATATCAAACCTCTTGTTAAAGGAAGTGAAGAATCTGAAATAGTTGACTTCTATTTTGCATATTCTCTCTACAAACTTGAGCAGTACGAACTAAGTGCTAAATACTTTCAAGCATTTATCGAGCTCTTTTCTAGAAGTGAGAGAGTGATAGAGGCCGAATATTTATATGCTTTCTCTCTTTATAAAACCTCACCTAACTCAAATTTAGATCAGTCAACTACTGTACAAGCAATAACAGCTATTCAAAATTTTATTAATAAATATCCTTATAACGACTTTTCAAAAGATGCAAATAAAATAATTGATGAATTACAGGTTAAACTAGAAACCAAAAATTTTGAGAATGCCAAACAATATTATAAAACCAGAAATTATAAGTCTGCTATAATAGCTTTTGAAAATTTTAATAAAGATTTTCCCGATTCAAAATTCAATGATGAAGGTATGTACTTAAAAATCTTATCACAATACAATATAGCTGTAAACAGTTTTCAGAATTTACAAGAGGAAAGATTTAGAGAATTAATTGATTTATATCTAGATTTTATAGACAAATATCCAAATAGTTCGTTTAGAGTAGAAGCTGAAAGAATGTATGTTGAAAGTTTAAATATATTGACTAACTTTACATCACAAAAAATTTAAAAAAATATGAAAATTAAATCAAAAATAACTCAATTGAACGTAGACGAAATCGCTTCTAAAACTGGTAATATATACAAATCTGTAAGAGTTATTGGAAAAAGAGCTAGACAGCTTTCAGCGGTTCAGAAAGAAGAATTAAATGAAAAATTAGCTGAATTTGCTTCAGATGTTGATAATCTTGAAGAGGTTTTTGAGAATAGAGAACAAATTGAAATATCTAGATATTTTGAAAGACTTCCAAAATCTTCTACAGTTGCAGCTGAAGAGCTTGTGGATGATGAGTTGTTCTTTAGAAAACCTAGTGAAGAGGAAGAAGAAAGTTCAGAAATCAAATAATTTTCTTTTTTTATGATAAGAGTTTATATTCTTCTACTCTTAATTTGCTTAACTCCGCTATATTCATATACCCAAGAATTAAATTCTAAAGTACTAGTTAATACTGAAAAGCTTCAATCATCTGAAAAACTTCTTTTTGAAGAAATGGAGAGCAGCATAGAACAGTTTCTTAATAATCAAATATGGACAGGTGATAAATTTAATACTCAAGAAAAGATTAACTGTAATTTTATAATAAATATTATTAACGAACCTTCCTCGAACCAATATGAAGCTACAGTGCAAATTCTATCGTCAAGACCTATTTATAATTCATCATATGAGACAATTCTACTGAACCACGGAGATAGAGAGTGGATATTTGAATATTTCCCATCTCAAACTATAGAATTTGTCGAAAATGGCTTCAATGATAACTTAACTTCACTGCTATCATTCTATGCATACATGATAATCGGAATTGATTATGATTCATTTGAGGAAAAGGGAGGAGAGGAAAGTTTTAAATTGGCATGGAAAATATTGAACACTTCCCAAAATTCTGGTTATAAAGGTTGGGATCAGTTTGGATCAAGAAAAAATAGATATTGGATTTGTGAGAATTTTCTTAATCCAGAATTTGAGAGAGTAAGAAAAGCAATATATAGTTACCACATAAAAGGAATGGATAAACTTTACCTTGACCCCATTGAATCAAGGTCAACTATTATGGGAGATATAAATTCTCTAAATGATGTTAATAAAAAAAACTTTAACTCAGCAATAGTAAATCTATTTATTGACGCAAAAGCTGATGAATTAACTAAAATTTTTAAAGGAGGAAGCTTAAATGAAAGAAGACAAGTTTTCAATTTACTAAGCGAAATTTCACCTTCAAATATTGACGTTTTCAATAAAATATTAGAATGAAAACTCTGAAGAATAAATTAATTCCTAATTTTTTGAAAAAATATATAATTTATTATAATGATCATGGTTTCAAACTGACAATTAAAAAGTTTGGATTAAAATTAATTTTAGGAATTGTTGCATTTTATTTTATAAGAGACTCAATTCTTTATATAATTATCCCTTACTTTGTTTTAAAAGGAATATTTAATTTTTAAATAATGATGTTAAAAGGTAAAAAAGGTATAATATCAGGGGCATTAGATGAGAGCTCTATAGCATGGAAAGTTGCAGAAAGATGCCATGAGGAGGGTGCAATATTTACTCTAACAAATGCTCCAATGGCAATGAGAATGGGTAAGATTAATGAGTTAGGAGAGAAATGTAATTCAAAAATAGTAGGTGCTGATTTAACCTTAGTTGAGGATATTGAAAATTTATATGATGAATCATTAAACGAATTAAGTGGAAAAGTTGATTTTATCCTACACTCGGTTGGTATGTCTCCAAATGTTAGAAAGAAAAAAGAATATGGTGACCTTAATTATGAATGGTTAAATAAAACATTAGATGTTTCTGCAATCTCATTTCATAAAATGTTACAAGTAGCAGAGAAAAAAGAAGTTTTAAATGATTGGTCATCATCTGTTGCGCTTTCATATATTGCAGCTCAGAGAACATTTCCTTTCTATTCAGATATGGCTGAAGCCAAATCCCTTCTTGAGTCTATTGCGAGAAGTTATGGGTACAGACTCGGTAAACTTAATAAATCAAGAGTGAATACAATTTCACAATCTCCCACTATTACAACAGCCGGTTCAGGTATAAGTGGATTCCAATCATTTTTTAACTATGCTGAAAAAATGTCTCCTCTAGGAAATGCAACAGCAGATGAATGCGCTGATTATTGTATTTTTCTTTTCTCTGACCTAAGTAAAAAAATTACCATGCAAAATCTTTTTCATGATGGTGGTTTTTCATCAACAGGAATATCTGAGGATATAATTGATGACTTTAGTTAAAAAATGCTCTTATTTCCAAATGCAAAAATTAATATTGGTTTAAATATTACCAGAAGATTAAGGTCTGGATACCATACTATTGAATCATGTTTTTGTCCAGTAGGAATACATGATATAATTGAAGTTAAGAAATCAAATTCATCAAATTTAATTGAGACAGGCATACCAATTACATGTAAAGAAAAAGATAATCTACTTTTAAAAGTTCTCAATGAAATTAAAATCGATAAGAGTTACAGTATTCATCTTCATAAAAATATTCCTATTGGATCAGGGCTTGGTGGAGGATCATCAGATGCCGCTTTCTTAATTAAATATCTAAATACAAAAAAAGAGACAAAAATATCAAAAAAAAATATTTTAGAAATTGCTGAAAGTATTGGAAGTGACTGCCCATTTTTTATTGATAATAAAATTCAATATGTAACAGGGACAGGTAATATTTTTGATGAAATTAGTATTGATATTAGGAACAAGTATATTGTAATTTATAGTCCCGATGAAAAAATTTCTACTTCTGATGCATATCAAGCTATTAAACCAAAAAAACCAAATTATAATTTAAAGGACGTATTAGAAAATGAAAATATAGAAAATTGGAAAAATTTTATTAAAAATGACTTCGAAGAATTTGCTTTAAAAAAAATTAATAGTCTAAAAAAAATTAAGGATTCATTGAAAAATAAAGGTGCAAAATATATTAGTTTATCAGGTAGTGGGTCTTCAGTATTTGGTGTATTTGATGATAAAAAAAATACAGATTATTTTATTGGACATAAAAACACTTATATAACAAAGGTAATCAGTTAAAATGCTTCCAACCAAATGATTTTAATTCATCCTCCCTCCCATCTTTACAAACTAAAGTTTTTTTATTATTATGAGTAAAAAACCCTATAGGAGATATGTTAGATTCTTTTTTATCTATTTTTTTAAAATTTTCAGGACTCAAAGAGAATAAAAGTTCATACTCTTCACCTCCATTTAAAGCTGATGAAAGATAGTCTGTGTTAAGTTCCTCTGATATTTTTCTTACTTCTTTTGATATAGGTAATTTTTCTTCAAATACTTTAAACCCAAGATTAGAAGATTGACTTATATGGCCTAGATCAGAGGATATACCATCAGATATATCTACCATAGAATTTGGTATAACATTATATCGAGATAAATATTCTATTATATCATTTCTTGCCTTAGGTCTTAACTGTTTTTCAATTAAATTTTTATAATTATCTAATTCTGGTTGATTTTCAGGGTTTTTTATAAAATTAGATTTTTCTCTTTGGAGAATCATAAGACCCATGTAAGACCTTCCAATATCACCAGAAACACATATTATATCGTTTGGTTTTGCGCCATCTCTTCTTGTTATTTTTTTCTTATCAACAGATCCAATAGCTGTACAAGAAATTGTCATACCTGACACTGATGATGAGGTATCCCCTCCAACTAAATCTACATTATATTCATCACACGCAATTTTAACTCCGTCATAGAACTCATAAATTGCATCAGAACTAAATTTACTACTCACAGCAATATTTAATAAAATCTGAGATGGAATAGCATTCATAGAAAAAATGTCTGATAAATTTACAATGACAGATTTATAACCTAAATGTTTTAAAGGAAAATAACTTAAATCAAAATGTATTCCTTCTATTAACATATCAGATGACACAACAGTTAACTTATTATGAAAATTTATTATAGCAGCGTCATCCCCAATTCCTAGAAGAGAAGACTTCTTCTTACACGGAAATTTTTTCTTAATCTGATCAATTAAACCAAACTCGCCAAGCTGATATATATCCATATTAAGTCTGTATTTTTGTAATTAATATTTAATTTTACAATTATGATTAAAATTACTGATAAGGCAGCAAATAAACTTCATGAGCTCAGGAAATCTGAAAATCATTCTGAAGATCACAATGTTAGAGTTAATGTGAAAGGTGGAGGATGTTCTGGCTTATTATATGATCTTAAATTTGATGATGAGACAACAGAAAATGATCAGTTTTTTGAAGATAATGGCACCAAAATAATTGTTGATAAAAAAAGTCTATTTTATATTTTAGGAACAGAGCTAGACTTCAGCGATGGATTAAATGGTAAAGGGTTCCAGTTTAAAAATCCAAATGCAACTAGGACTTGTGGTTGTGGAGAAAGCTTTTCTGTCTAGTAAGCTCGTTCACTAATCCCATCACAATAATTCATAAATGATCTATTTGCAACTCTATTTCCACCAGAAGTTGGATAATTACCGGTAAAGTACCAATCTCCCAAATGATTAGGACATGCTCTATTTAAATTTTCGATTGTTTGGTAAATAATCTTAAGTTCAGATTTAAAACCTTTTGGCTTAACAATTTCAGCAACTGAATCTGATATCTCTTCATAAGAATACAAATCATATAATTCTTTAACATGATTTATGGGATCACTTTCTTTTAAAGAGCGTTTACACTTTTTATAAACTTCTTGTAGAAGGTTATCTTTCTTATTTAACTTTATTAATCTTATAAGTCCTCTGAATGCAACAAACTGATTCATTTTACTCATATCTATTCCATAACAGTCTGGGTACCTAATTTGAGGAGAAGATGATACAAATATTACTTTCTTAGCTTCAAGAGATGAAAGTAGAGTCAAAATGCTTTTTTCAAGTGTAGTGCCTCTAACTATTGAGTCGTCAATTATAACTATTGAATCCTTATTCTTTTTAACTATTCCATATGTAGTATCATACACATTAGATACCAACTCATTTCTAGAATCTCCATGAGTTATAAAAGTTCTCATTTTAACGTCTTTACTAACTAATTTCTCAATTCTAGTCTTGAGATAAATCAAATCTTCTTGAGATCCTTCATAAAACTTTTTATCAATAAATATTTCTTTCTTTTTTGATGTGAGATAATTTTTAATTCCGTCTACCATCCCGTAGAAACAAGTCTCAGATGTGTTTGGAATATATGAAAAAATAGTATTCTTAAGATCATTATCTATTGCATTAAAAACCTGAGGTAATAAAAGTTCACCAAGTTTTTTTCTTTCTTTATAGATATCAGGATCATTCCCTCTTGAAAAATAAATCCTCTCAAAAGAACAAGATTGTTTTTTTCTTGGTTCAATAAATTGTTCTATAGAATAACTCCCATCTTTATTTATTATTAATGCATGACCGGGCTCAACTTCCTTTATTTCAGAAAATTCACATTGAAATGCTGTCTTAATTGGAGGTCTTTCACTAGTAGCCACTACTACCTCATCGTTTACGTAGTAAAATAATGGCCTAATCCCTGATGGATCTCTTGCAACAAAAGAAGAACCATGACCTACTAATCCAGCAAGAGCATAACCTCCATCAAAGTCTTTAAATGAATTTTCAAGAACATTAATTAAATTCAATTCATTCTCAATTTTTCCTGATATATCTTTTTTATCTAACTTTTTGTTGTACCTCTCATATATTTTATTATTTTCCTCATCTAAAAAATGTCCAACTTTTTCTAAAATAGTAACAGTATCTGATTTTTCCTTTGGACTCTGACCTAATTCAACTAGAACTTGAAAAAGATCATCTAGATTAGTCATATTAAAATTACCAGCAAAAATTAGATTTTTTGACTTCCAATTATTTTGCCTTAAAGTTGGTGCACAATTTTCAATTGTATTACCTCCAAATGTTCCGTACCTAAGATGCCCTAACCAAACCTCGCCAGTAAAAGAAACATTCTCTTTAATCCAATCTTCATCTAACTTATAATTAGGATTAATTAGTGCCTTTTCAAACTTCTTATTTATTTTATTGAATATATCTTGAATAGAATCTTTCTTGACTGATCTATATCTACTTATATATCTTTTTCCAGGTTGTGTATCTAATTTTAGCGAGGCAACTCCAGCACCGTCCTGACCCCTATTCCTTTGCTTGTGCATCATCAAAAACATCTTACTAACTGCATAGCTAGGAGACTTATATTTATCAATAAAATATTGCAAAGGTTTTCTTAATCTTAGGAAAGCAATTCCACACTCATGTTTTATCTTCTGCATCTACCCGTAAATTTCTACTTTAATACTTTTAGAATCATATCCTAATTCCTTTAGATTTGTCCTCGCCTCCTTTATCATATCCCTCCAACCACATAAATAAAATATTGGATTATTTAATTTAGTATTTTTAATTATATCAAGATATTGATTATGAACATATCCCATCTTTCCATCCCATTGTTCTCTAGATAAAACAGGAATAAATTTTAAATTTTCTAACTTCTTTTCAAGTTCTGATATTTCATCAAGGCACAACAGGTCTTGACTAGTCCTAGTACCAAAAACTAAAAATATTTTTTTTGATGAAATATTATTTTTATCTATAAAATGAAGAAAACTTCTAAATGGTGCAAGACCTGTACCTGTACATATAAGAAATATATCCCTATCCATATTATCTGGCAA
Source organism: uncultured Flammeovirgaceae bacterium (assembly GCA_913046795.1). Lineage (GTDB taxonomy): Bacteria > Bacteroidota > Bacteroidia > Cytophagales > MED-G16 > MED-G16. The sequence continues at coordinate 42,372 of CAJWTC010000004.1, forward strand.
TGTAAACCTTCCTATAGGTCCCTTAATTTCTATCTTTTCTCCAACAATAATATCTTCAAACAACAGTTTTGTCATAACACCACCATCAAGTTTGACAATTAAAAGTTCGAAAAAACTATTTATGGGGTCATATGAAGCTATGGAATAACTTCTAATTATATCTCGAACTTTTAGCTGGATAAATTGCCCAGGTATAAAATCAAATTTTTCATTAGGTTGAACAACAAATTTCCAGGTTTGATTAGTTATTTTATCAACAGAAGTAATAGAAGCTGAACACCACATATAAAAAAATTGAATGTCAAATTTAATCTTATAAAATCAGAAAAAAAACTTATTGTATTATTCAAAGATTTTTATAAAAAAAGATGCTTTATACAACACTTATATTATTTATTAAAAAGTCAATCAAAAATAAATTTTTTTAATTAAAAAAAATGACTAATATTTGGAATCCTATTTTACAAATAGCAAATTTTTATAAACCACTAAAATAAAGAAATGCATAACAGGCATTGGGAGAATTGTTTGTCTCTAATTAGAAAAGAAATAAGTGATCAGCAGTATCAGACTTGGTTCAAACCCATTATTTTACTTAAAATTACTTCTTCAACAATTACTTTACAAGTACCTACAAAGTTCTTTTACGAGTGGCTTGAAGATCACTATCTTAAACTCCTTAATAACACTGTTAAGAAAGTATTAGGTAAAAAAACTAAGATAGAATATGTTGTCTCTGAGGTCAAAGAAGAAGCAAAGAGTGTAAATACAAAAAGAAAAATTAAAATTGAAGAAATTAAACAGACTAAATTTGATAATTTAAATAGGAATTTTAAATTTAAAACTTTTATTTCTGGTAAATGCAATAGTGTTGCAAGGGCAGCAGGAAAGAGAATATGTAAAAATCCTGGTGACAATCCATTTAATCCTCTTATGGTTTACGGGGGTGTTGGTCTAGGCAAAACACATTTAATACAATCGATTGGAAATAAAATTTCAAAAAAAAATCAGAAGTCAGTTTATTACGTCACATCAGAAAAATTTGCTAATCAATTTATAGATGCTTTAAAAGAAAATAGACTTAAAGATTTCACAAAGTTTTATGTCAATATTGATTGTCTTATTATTGATGATGTCCAATTTTTTAAAGGAAAAGAAAAAACTCAAGAAGTTTTTTTCCACATTTTTAACCAGTTAAACTTAAACAATAAGCAAATAATTCTCTCCGCTGATAAATCACCAATAAATATGGATGGTCTTGAACAGAGATTAATAAGTAGATTTAAATCTGGGTTAACGGTAGAACTTGAAAAACCTGAATTTGAAACTAGACTAAATATCCTAAATGCTAAAATTAATAATGAAAATATTAAAATATCGGAGGAGGTAATTCACTATATTGCTGTCCAAGTTGACACAAACATAAGAGAATTAGAGGGAGTTCTTATCTCCCTTCTTGCACATTCAACAATTACAAAAAAACCTATTGATATTGAACTTACAAAATCTATTATAGGTAAGATTGTAAAGGATACAAATAAAGAAATTAACATTAGCTACATACAAGAAATTGTTTCTAAGTTCTTCAATATTAGTATAAATGAGATGAAGGATAAGGCAAGAAAAAAAGAAATAGTTATTGCAAGACAAGTTGCTATGTACTTCTCGAAAGATTTTACAAACAACTCTCTCAAATCCATCGGTTTCCATTTTGGTGGAAGAGATCATAGCACTGTTATTCATGCTGTTCAATCCGTTAACGATATGATTGATACTGATAGTATTTTTAAAAAGAATGTAGAGGAAATTAAAAAAAGAATATCAGTTTAGTAACTAAAATAATT
>CAJWTC010000005.1 GCA_913046795.1 uncultured Flammeovirgaceae bacterium
GGTTTTGTGTCCCAGTCCTCACAGGCATTAGTAGGTGCACTGAATGTAACATACATATTATCTTCCTTATCAAAAGCTAATGACTTTGCATTGTGCCACCTAATTGGGTAAGGATCTACAAGAATAATTTCAGGTTTACCTTTAGGTATTAGTTCATAAGGGTCAAGTAACTGTCTGTAAACAACAAGCTCGGAAGTATAGTATAGATACCCATCGTTTATTTTCATTTCAGTACCAAACTTCCCATCATTAGGGTAATCTCCAAACCTCTCTATTATATCAGCCTTTCCGTCTCCATCATTATCTCTCAAGGCTACATTCCCATTTCTTCCTGAAGCCTTTCTTAGTTTGACATATATATCACCATTATTTTTTACTGCTAAATGTCTAGAAGGACCCACACCATCGGAGACAACAATTGCACCAAATCCTTCGGGAATAAATAACCCACCATTATCCACATCCGGTGAAAGATTTTTGATTATATCTTTATTAGTTTCTGCAATTTTCTTTGTTTCACAATTTGTGAGTAAAGCAAAACAAATTAATAGTAATACTCTTGTATTCAAGTTGATATTATTTTCTGTAAAATTATCTTAATAAATTACCTTTTTGAATTTTTTATTTTCTTTTTTTAGATTGTAGTATGATTCTAATTAATCTTTTAACTTTTTTAAGTCTAATATTTTTAAATAATGATAAGTTCATAGAAAATGAATTCATTAGAGTTGAGACTACTTGGGAACTGTTAGAGGAAACAAAAAAAAAATATATTTATGAAGTGTCATTCCTGATAAAAAATAAAGAGAGAGAGAACGTATATTATATTGGATCAAAAGTTAAGAACATTCAGAAATCTAATGAAAGTAATGGTTATTCTACAGAAGCCAGCGATGGAAATACAGGGGAGTTAAAAGATCAAGGATCGAAAGTTTCAACTGCAGTTCAGAAGGGATCTTCTTATGTTGATAGTGGCGGTGCTAAGTCTGTTGGAGATCAATCTTCACTGTCTGGAGGGGGGGCTGGAAGATCAGACCTAACTGATAGGAAGCCTCTTCAAGTAAAGGAAAATTCAACTAATTTGATCTCTTACGATATATTAACTCATTTCTTTTCTTTTAATAATATAAATCCTAAAAATTTAAAATTTTCTTTATTTGATGAAGATCAAAGAACGGTTTCATTGCAATCTCAGTCATCAGAAACTTTTTCTTACTTTATACCACTAGATAATATTTCTGAATTAGAATATGATGGAGATAATCCTCCCATTATATGTCTAATACCACCAGATGGTATCACCCAAAAATCCAGAATAGAAATTTCAAAACGAACGAATCAAAAGCAAAGTGAATTTACTCTGGCTTTTACTAAGGATGAAGTCTATGCAAATAAAATAAAATTATTACTTGATAAAACTTTTCATTTGAGTTTGGAAGAGGCAGTTAAAAAGTATACGGATTTGCAAAAAATACTAAATGAATCTCTTTAACAAAATAGTATTAAAAAATTTTTACAAGCTAATTCTTCTATTTAGTATTCTATCCTGTAGTGAAGATGAAGATATTAGCCTTAATTTAAATGAATATGACTTAGAAGTTATTTCATATTTTAAAGATATTGCCCTTGGGTTTGAATTTGGCTCTGCTAGTGAGGTTACCAGAAAATGGTGTTCAGAATTAAAAATATTTATAGGCAGTAATGTTTCAACAGAGTTGTCAAAAGAGCTAAATAAAATAGTAAATGAAATTGAAAATCTAACAACTGATAATCTCTCAATTCAGATTGTAAATGATTCCTCTCTATCTAATTATTATATATACTTTGGAAGTGGTGAAAAATATGCAAGTATTTTTCCTAGTCAAGAGAATTATATTAATTCAAATTGGGGTCTTTTCTCTGTTTGGTGGACAAATAACTGCATTGATAGGGGGCATATGTATGTTGATATATTTAGAGCAAATAATACAGAACAAAAACATTTGTTAAGGGAGGAGTTTACTCAATCACTTGGTTTAGCAAAAGACTCAAATAGATATCCTTTTAGTATCTTTCAATCTTCTTGGACTAGAACTCTAGCATATACTGATTTAGATAAAGATCTAATTAGATTACTTTATCATCCTAAAATGAAAACAGGATTAGACGTAATTAGCGTAGATGAAAAATTAAGAGAAATCTTACTCAGTGAAAAATAATCACTAAATTCAAATATGAAGAGAATATCTTTCTTATTATTTTTTGTATATATAATTTTTATTTCTTGTTCATCATCTGAAGATAATGTTGCTACAAAATCAATAGTTGGTCAATGGGTCTTTAATGATTATAAAGGAGGTGGGGGAGGAAATCCCTATGGAATGGGAGGAGGTTCTGAGCTTTGTGATATTCATTCAATAATATTTGATGTTGATAATTCTTTTAGTCTCTATACAGGAAATTATGTTTTGCTTGGTATTTACAGTATTGATTCAGTGAATAATCAAATTGAACTTTCTATAGATGGACAGCAAATTGGAGCAATAACAAATCCTGAAATTAATGAGTCTAACTCCTTGAGTGGAGGATTTAATTTTGATGATTTGTGTGTTGAGGTTCAAGATGGATACCAAGATGCTGATTATACTAAAGGGACTACCTATGTGCCAGACCCTATTTTTGAAGAGTATTTAATTAATCAAGGTTATGATAGTTATTTAGACAGTTATGTTATTACCTCAAGAGTCTCTGAAATTGGTTGGATTGGGGATATGGGATCAACAGATGATGATATCTGTCAAACTGGAAATTGTACAGATGAGCAGTGGGCAGATTTAGATTATAGGTTTAAAAATAGAATTAAAAATTTATCAGGTATTGAGGCCTTTTCAAATGTTGCTGGTATTAATATTGTTGGTCACAAGATTGATAGTATAAACCTTACAAAAAATATTAATTTGACCCATTTTTACGCAAATTTTAATGAATTTAAGTCTGTGAATACAGACCATAACCCTTTGTTATTGATTTTTTCTATTGATAGTAACAAACCAGATTGGTCTGAGGACATAGAAAATGGATTAATTGAACCTTGGGATACTATAACTAGGTTAGATTTTTCAAAAAATTATAACATAGAGAGCATAAGTGTTCCTAGCTTAGGACTATCAAATTTAAATCTTGAGATTAATAAAAAAATAACATTCTTAGATTTGTATAAGAATAACTTTTCTATTTTTGACTTAAGTCAAGTTCCTAGACTTGAGGAGCTTAGAATTCAACAAAACAATTTAATTGAATTAGATGTTAGTGGAAATCCTCAACTAATAACATTATCTACTGGAGGTAATCAAAATCTTAGTTGCATTCAAGTAAGTGAAGATCAATTAGCTAAAATTAACTCAGGAGAGATGCAGGATTGGAATATAGATTCGCATACAACTTTCTCACTAATTTGTAATTAGAATAAGAGGACTCGGAGGGAGTCGAACCCCCAACCTCCTGGGCCGTAACCAGGTGCTCTATCCAGTTAAGCTACGAGTCCATAATTCGCAAATTTAATAATTAATAATAAGTAGTATTAAATTTCTTAAAGATTAGAATTATATCAGTTATCTTTGACGCTTAAATATAAGTATGAGAATCGCTGTACTTTTCCTTTTAATTTTATTTACTAATAATATATACTCTCAAGATGATAAATCTGTTGAGAAAGAAGTTAAATCTAGATTTGATATACCTGGATACCTTAAATTAAATTTTGGATTAACAACTCTTAGCGATCCAGATCCTTCAATTAAAACAAATTTGTTTCCGTCGAGGTCACTGGATTTGTATTACTCTAAACCATTTTTTCTTAGTGACGATTTTTCTTTTAATCCTGGTTTAGGAATCTCTACTGATAAGTTATCTTTTAAAAATGATATTACTTTAACTAATTCGATTAACAATGATGGTATAAATCAGACCACGATTGATACTTTAGATTTCACTCCTGACAAAAGCTCACTTAAAGGGACTTACTTAATGCTTCCTATTGATTTTAAATATTATTTTGGCTCAGGTAAATACGATAAAGGAAGATTTTTTATAGGAATTGGAGGAGAGATTGGTTTATTGTTAAACTCATCAACTAAAGTGAAAAATAATGTTAATAATACTGCTAGACAGACAAAAATAAAAGATGATTTTGGTTTAAATCAATTAAAATATGGTATCTCATTACAGGTTGGTTCAGGAAATTTCAATATCTACTACAAGATGAACCTATCAGATCTATTTGATAAAAATAATCTACCACAAAATATTGATATAAACCCTTCAATAAATAAAATAGGTATTTCTTTTTCGATTTTTTAATATTCTTTTCTTAACCTAGCTACAGGTATATTTAACTGTTCTCTATACTTAGCAACAGTCCTTCTTGCTACTTCGAATCCTTCTTCTTTTAATTTCTTTTCTAGCAGTTCATCAGATAGTGGTCTTTCTTTATTTTCATTATCAATAATATCCTTCAAAAAGTTTTTCACTACTTTACTGCTTACATATTTTTTTCCTTTCTTTATGGTAGACTCTGAAAAAAAGTATTTAAGAGGAAAGACACCAAAGTCAGTCTGAACAACTTTGCTACTAACAATTCTACTTACTGTTGAAACATCCATTTTAATGATTTCTGCGATATCTTTTAAAATCATTGGTCTCAAATCATTTTCTTCTCCATCTTGAAAAAATTTCTTTTGATATTCAATTATAGCTTTCATTGTTTTATTCAAAGTATTATTTCTTTGATTCAAAGCTTCAATAAACCATTTTGCAGATTGAATTTTATTTTTAATAAAGTTATAAGATTCTTTTGAATCACTGTCTTTATCCTTCTTTTTAGAGAGTTCATCAAACATTGATATATAGGTCTTATTTACATTTATTTGTTTAGTATCTGAGGTAAACTCAACTACAAATTCATTATCATCTTTCTTAATAATGAAGTCTGGCATTAAGAATTCTGTAGTTGTAGAATCTTCCATTCCACCTGAAGGAATAGGATTTAGAGTTTTAATATAATTGAATGCTTCTTTGACTTTTTCTTTTGGAGATTTAAACTTTTCATAAATCTTTTCGAACTGTTTTCGCTTAAAATCATCGAACGAATTCACTAGTATTTCTTTTGCAATTATTTGTACATCCGAGGGGTCTTCAACTGAATCTATTTGGATAGTGAGACACTCTTCTAAATTTCTAGATGCTATACCGGCTGGCTCTAATTTTTGTATTTTTAGTAATACATTTTTTACCTCATCAAGTTTAAATTCAATATTTTCAGTGAAAGCAATATCATCTATTACAGACTCGAGCTCTCTTCTTAAATACCCGTCATTTTCTAAAGATCCAATAATTTGATTTGCAATAATTTTTTCATTAGAATCTAATTCTATATAATTCAGTTGATTAGATAAATTTTCTCTGAAAGATTCTTTATTTGATATGTTTGATTCTTTTGAATAATCGAATGAATCTTTACTTATTTTTTGAGAGGATTTATAATCGAATTGATTTAAATCGTCTAATGTTTCTTTTCCATTATTTTCAATTTCTTCCAAAGCAGGATTTTCTTCTAATTCTTTTTTTATCTCGGACTCAATACTTGAGTTGGAAACTTGAAGAAGTTTCATAAATTGAATTTGTTGGGGAGATAATTTCTGTGTAAGGTTTTGTCTTAACTCTAAGCGTGACATATTAATTTATTTCTTCTTACAAATTTATTATAATTAGTCTATTCTTTGAAATAAGATTAAATTATACTTCTTTTACCTCATCAATTTATGAAAAAAGAAAGGATCAAAATTATAAGTATCGGCAATATCAAAGAGGAGTCTCAAATCCAAGTCATGGGTTGGGTTAGAACAATTAGAAAAAGCAAGAATGTATCTTTTATTTCTTTAAATGATGGTTCTACAATAAATAGTCTCCAAATTGTTTTAGATATGAAAGTTTTTGATGAGAAAATAATTGATAAGATTAATACAGGGTCTTCATTAAGTGTTAATGGCAAGTTAGTAAATAGTACTGGAAAAAATCAGAAGTATGAGCTTCAGGCTGAAAGTATAGAATTACTGGGAGAATCAGATCCTGAATTATATCCCATACAACCAAAAAAACATACTTTTGAGTTTTTAAGAGAGGTAGCTCATCTTAGACCAAGAACAAATACTTTTAGTTGCATATTTAGGATAAGGCACGCTTGTATTTTCGCAATACATAAATTCTTTAATGAAAAAGGGTTTATTAATATACATACTCCAATAATTACCTCTTCAGATGCTGAGGGAGCAGGAGAGATGTTTAGGGTCACATCCCTTGACTTAGATAATATTAAAAAAAATAAACTTGATTATACTCAGGACTTTTTTTCAAAACCTGTAAACTTAACCGTATCTGGGCAACTTAATGCTGAGCTAGGTGCATTGGCGTTATCTGAGGTTTATACATTTGGACCCACATTTAGAGCTGAGAACTCTAACACATCTAAACACTTAGCTGAATTTTGGATGATAGAACCTGAGATGGCTTTTTATGATATTGATGACAATATGGATCTTGCAGAGGAGATGCTTAAATATATTATAAGTTATATTTTAAAAAATTGTTCTTCTGATCTTTCATTCTTAGAGAATCTCGAGCTAAACGATGAGAAACAATTACCGCAAGTAAAGAGAAATGAATTCCCTTTAATTCAGAGGTTAGAAAAGATTATTGATAACGATTTCATAAGAGTTAAGTATGATGAAGCTTTTCAAATTTTAAGAAATTCCAAACCAAATAAAAAAGGAAAATTTAATTTTAAAGTTGATGAATGGGGTATTGATTTCCAATCTGAGCACGAAAGATATTTAGTCGAAAAGCATTTTAAAAACCCTGTAATTGTAAGTGATTATCCCAAACAAATAAAAGCATTTTATATGCGATCAAATAGAGATAATAAAACTGTTGCAGCAATGGATGTGCTATTTCCTTCAGTAGGTGAAATTATTGGTGGATCACAGAGAGAGGAAAGGCTTATGATGCTAGAGAAAAGAATGGAGGAAATGAATGTATCGAAAAGTGAACTCTCTTGGTACCTTGACACTAGAAGATTTGGAACTGTTAAGCATTCGGGGTTTGGACTTGGACTTGAACGTTTAATTCAGTTTGTAACAGGAATGAAAAACATCAGAGATGTTATCCCTTTCCCAAGAACTCCTGGAAATTGTAGCTACTAGTTATTTTTTATCGTCGTCTTTTACCTCCTCAAAATCAACATCTGAGATGTCATCACCTTTCTTTCCGCCAGATGCTTTTTCTTTAGCTGGATCTGAAGAAGACGGGTCTCCTCCTTGTGATGCCTGCTGTTCTTGAGAAGCTTTATAGATTTCTTGACTTGCTCCCTCCCATGATTTATTAAGAGCTTCAATTGCACTATCTATCTCATCTATATTTTGATTTTTATGCAATTCTTTAAGTTTTTCAAGATCTGTTTGAATAGCCTTTTTATTTTCCTCAGATAATTTTTCTCCAAACTCTTTAAGTTGCTTTTCTGTCTGGAATATAAGGCCGTCAGCTGTATTTAATTTGTCAACTTTGTCTCTCTCTTTCTTATCTGTTTCTGCATTTGCCTTTGCTTCATCTTTCATTTTATTAATCTCATCCTCTGATAAACCTGAAGAGGCTTCAATTCTAATATTCTGCTCTTTACCTGTTCCATTGTCTTTAGCTGAAACATTTAAAATACCGTTAGCATCTATATCAAAAGTTACCTCAATTTGAGGAACTCCTCTTGGTGCTGGTGGGATACCATCTAAATGAAATCTACCAATTGTTTTATTATCTTTTGCCATTGGCCTTTCACCTTGTAAAACATGTATTTCTACTGCGGGCTGATTATCAGCAGCAGTTGAAAATGTTTCTGATTTTTTAGTAGGAATAGTTGTGTTAGACTCTATTAATTTTGTAAACACACCATTCAACGTCTCAATACCAAGAGATAATGGTGTTACGTCTAGTAACAAGACATCTTTAACCTCACCTGTGAGTACTCCTCCTTGTATTGCTGCACCTACTGCTACTACTTCATCAGGATTGACTCCTTTTGATGGTTTCTTCTTGAAAAAACCTTCAACTTCTTCCTGAATTTTTGGGATTCTAGTAGTTCCGCCAACTAGTATAACCTCATCTATCTCTGAGAGATCTATTTTAGCATCTTTAAGTGCTTTCTTACATGGCTCAAGAGTCCTTTCAATTAATTTCTGAGATAATTGCTCAAACTTTGATCTACTTAGTGACCTTACAAGGTGTTTAGGGACTCCATCAACAGGCATAATATAAGGTAAATTGATCTCTGTAGAAGTTGAACTTGATAATTCAATCTTAGCTTTTTCTGCGCCTTCCTTTAGTCTCTGAAGAGCCATTGGATCTTTTCTAAGGTCTATTCCTTCATCTTTCTTAAATTCATCAGCTAACCAATCAATTAGAACACTATCAAAATCATCACCTCCTAAATGAACATCTCCATTAGTAGATTTTACTTCAAATACACCATCTCCAAGTTCTAGAATAGATATGTCAAAAGTTCCTCCTCCAAAATCATAAACTGCAATTTTTAAATCTTTATCTTTCTTATCAAGACCATAAGCTAAAGCAGCAGCAGTAGGCTCATTAATAATTCTTTTTACATCAAGACCCGCAATTGTCCCAGCTTCCTTGGTTGCCTGTCTTTCTGAATCATTAAAATAAGCAGGTACTGTAATTACAGCTTCTTTTACTTCTGATCCTAGGTAATCTTCTGCAGTTGATTTCATTTTCTGAAGTATCATAGCCGAAAGTTCTTGGGGAGTGTATTTCCTAGATCCTATCTTAACTCTCACCGTATCATTTGTTCCTTTTTCAACATCATAGGAAAGGTTTCTTTTCTCCTCGTTTATATCTGAGTACTTTTTACCCATAAATCTTTTAACTGAATTAATAGTATTTTTAGGGTTTGTAATAGCTTGTCTTTTTGCAGGATCACCTACTTTTCTTTCTCCTTTACCTTCATCTAAAAATGCAACAATTGATGGAGTTGTCCTCTTTCCTTCGCTGTTGGGTATAACAACAGGTTCATTACCTTCCATAACAGATACACATGAATTTGTAGTACCTAAATCTATTCCTATAATTTTACTCATAATATTTTAATTTATTTACTAGTATAGTGACAAGAATTATGCCATGCTGATATAATGACAAAATGTCAGTTATTTTTCAATTAACGCGTTTACTTTATTGTTGAGAATTTCAACAATACCACCAGATACATTAATAGAGTGCTCTTTTTTATTTTCAGTGTATTTAATTGAGCCCTTTTGTAAGGAGCTAATTAGGGGTGCGTGATTATTTAAAACTTGAAATTCTCCATCTGAACCGGGAAAAATTGCCGATTCTACCTCCCCGCTATAAACTTTTTCTTCTGCAGACAAGATTTCCAAAATCATAAGAATTATTTTACTTCTTCTAGTAGTTTCTCTCCAGCAACAATTACCTGGTCTATTGTGCCTTTAAGGTTAAATGCAGATTCAGGTAGATGATCTAACTCTCCATCCATGATCATATTAAATCCTTTTATAGTATCTTTTATGTCAACTAACTGGCCTTTAACTCCTGTAAATGGTTCTGCAACATGGAAAGGTTGAGAAAGAAATCTCTGAACTCTTCGTGCTCTATGAACTACTTGCTTATCTTCATCTGATAATTCATCCATACCTAATATAGCAATTATATCCTGAAGTTCTTTATACCTCTGTAGAAGCTCCTTTACTCTCTGAGCACATGAATAATGTTCGGTTCCGACAACTTCTTCCGTTAAGATTCTAGATGTTGACTCAAGAGGATCAATGGAAGGGTATATACCTATAGATGCAAGTTTTCTTGACAAAACACTCTGCGCGTCAAGATGAGCAAATGTTGTGGCGGGTGCAGGGTCAGTTAAGTCATCTGCTGGTACATATACTGCCTGAACTGAAGTAATAGATCCTTTTTTTGTTGATGTAATTCTTTCTTGCATTGCACCCATTTCTGTAGCTAGTGTAGGTTGATATCCTACTGCTGAAGGCATTCTACCTAAAAGTGCAGAAACTTCAGAACCTGCCTGAGTGAATCTAAATATATTATCAATAAAGAATAATATATCTCTGCCTTGACCTTTTCCATCACCATCCCTAAAATATTCAGCTAGTGTTAAACCTGATAAAGCAACCCTAGCTCTTGCACCAGGAGGTTCATTCATCTGACCAAATACAAATGCAGCTTTTGAGTCTTTAAGTTTCTTTTTATCAACTTTTGAGAGGTCCCATGAACCCTTTTCCATTGATTCTTTAAATTCTTTTCCATAATCAACAATTCCAGCTTCAATCATCTCCCTTAATAAATCATTTCCTTCTCTTGTCCTCTCTCCAACACCTGCAAAAACAGAAAGACCAGAATATGCTTTTGCAATATTATTTATAAGTTCTTGAATTAAAACTGTCTTACCTACACCAGCTCCACCAAATAAACCAATTTTCCCTCCTTTGTTATATGGTTCAATAAGATCAATCACTTTAATACCTGTGAAGAGAACTTCAGCTGATGTTGAAAGATCCTCAAACTTTGGAGCATCTCTGTGAATAGGTAATCTTTCTTTTGTAGAGGGTTCCTCAATCCCATCAATTGCATCACCTACGACATTAAAGAGTCTACCTTTTATGTCATCACCGACAGGCATTGATATCGGCTGCCCAAGATCAAGTACTTCCATTCCCCTCTTAAGCCCTTCTGTACCAGTCATTGAAATAGTTCTAACTCTATCTTCACCTAAATGTTGTTGAACTTCTAAAACAAGTGTTGATCCGTCCTCCTTTTTTATCTCAAGGGCATTAAGGATTTCTGGTAGACTATTCTCTTCAAATGACACGTCTACAACGGGTCCAATTACTGCTGTTACTTTTCCTTTACTTGGCATTATATGTGATGATTTATATTAAAATAATTTAAAGCGAAATTAAATTATAAATCCTATTTAACAAAGACTATATAAAAGATATTAATGATAAGATTATCTAATTATTTATTTAGCTCTATTCTGATTATAGTTTCAATATTTTTTGTTGATTTAAGTACATAGATTTTGCCTTTATGATAATTTTCAATTATTCTCTTAGCCAAAGTAAGACCAAGACCCCATCCTCTTCTTTTTGAAGTATAACCAGGACTAAATATTTTTTTAAATTCGCCTTTTTCTATCCCTTTCCCATCATCAATAAAATCTATAATTACTGAATTTTTTTTATCAACTAAATTTATATTTATCTCGCCATCTTCGCTAACCGCATCTATCGAGTTTTTATATAAGTTTTCAATAACCCAGCTAAATAATTGTTCATTATACTCTATATAAACATTATCTAATTTCATTTTGGTTTTTATTTTTAAAGATGTTCTAACCTTTAAATATTTTATAGAATTATTAATTATTTGACTAAGATTACCTTCCTTTAATTTTGGTTTTGAACCTATGTTTGAGAACCTATCAGTAATAGTTTTAAGTCTATCCAAATCTTTTTCTATTTCTTTTGAAAGAGTTTTGTTATCTATATTTTTTTTTGATTTTATATATTCATTCCATCCAATCAGAGAAGATAGTGGTGTTCCAAGTTGGTGAGCAGTTTCTTTTGCGAGACCTGTCCAAAGTCTATCTTTTTCTGATTTACTGGAGTAATAAAATATAAGGTAAAGAGACGATAAAACTAGAATCATAAAAATAATAAGAAAGTATGGAGCTATTATTATTAGGTCTAATACATAAGAGTTTTTAAAGAAAATGTATTGTCTTTCATCTTTTTTATTTCCAACTCCTTTAAAATTCACTATTATAGGATCATATTGATTTCTCATCTTATTAAGCTCACTTATTAGATATGATGAGTCTTTTAGGATTTTTATTTCATCTAAATTTTTATATTCAATTATTTTATAATCTCCATCTGTTATAATAACTGGAATCGTTTTGTTTTCAATAAGTATATCTTCAACAAAAATATTAGCATCATCATCTTGATTTGGGTTAGATATATATTCTAGGAATTTTCCATATCTTTTTATAGAGGACACCTCTCTTTCCTTAATGTCATCTACAATTTGATTAAAAAAAAAGATTGAAGACACTATGAAAGTGACCACAAGAGCGGAGATAACCCACCTTATATTTCTTCCAGTATTCAGTTTTTAAATATTTAATTAATAATCTAAAATAACTATTAATTATTTGAGCTATCTACTTAGCTCATGAAATCTCTGACTCTCTCAAAAAAACCTTTATCGGATTTACTTGGATTTGGTTTAAAATTTTTAGAATCTTTTAGCTTTAATAATATCTTCTCTTCTTCAATACTCAATTTTTTAGGTGTCCATATGTTAATATGAATTAGCTGATCACCTGTTGATGATGAGTTGATATCTCTAATTCCTTTACCCCTTAATCTTAATATTTTTCCGCTTTGAGTTCCAGAAGGAATTTTAATTTTTACTTTGCCATTAATGGTAGGTACTTCTAGTTCTTTACCTAATACAGCATCTATAAAGTTTACATATAAATCATAGACTATATTATTGCCATCTCTTTTAAATTCTTCACTTTCTATTTCTTCTATTAGTATAAGAAGATCTCCAGCCATTCCTCCAGAAGGTGACTCATTCCCTTTACCTGACATTGATAGTTGCATTCCATTAGATACTCCTGAGGGTATCTTTATTTCTATAATTTCTTCCTTATATTGTAAACCTGTGCTATCTACACCAGGTGGTTTATTATCAATTATCTTTCCTGTTCCACTGCATTGGTAGCATGGAGAAGATGAAACCATTTGTCCAAGCATTGTATTAACAACTTTATTTACCTTACCTGTTCCATTGCATGCTGGACATGTCTTGAATGTTACTCCAGGAGCTGTAACTAATCTTTTTACCTTAATTTTTTTATCAACTCCACCTGCTATCTCCTTAATGCTTAGTTTAAGTTTTATTCTAAGATTAGTTCCTTTATTTCTTTGCTGGCTTGATCCGCCTCCAAAGAAACTATCAAAAGGACTTCCACCACCAAAAATATCTCCAAATTGATCAAAGATGTCCTCCATATTCATGTTTCCACCTGAGAAACCACCCTGTCCTCCTTTAAAAGCATTATGACCAAACCTGTCATATTGTTGTTTTTTTTCAGGATTACTTAGAATTTCGTATGCTTCTGCTGCCTCTTTAAATTTTTCCTCAGCTTCTTTATTGTCTGGGTTTTTGTCAGGGTGGAACTTTATTGCAACTTTTCTATAAGCTTTCTTGATTTCAGTAGCTGATGCTGACTTGTTGACATTTAAAATATCGTAGTAGTCTCTCTTTGACATTATGATCCAATTACAACTTTACCAAATCTCAGAATTTTATCACCTATTAGGTAACCATCTTCTATAATATCAACAACTTTTCCTTTTAATTTTTTTTCTGATGGGGTACTTGTAATAGCTTCATGAAATTCAGAGTTGAAATCATCACCAACCTTAATTTCCATTTTCTTTAAATTATGCTTTTCAAGAATCCCTCTTAATTTTTGGAATATTAAATTAATTCCCTCTTCGTCAATAACATTATCAGAATCAGAAGATTTAATTGCCCTCTCAAAATCATCAGATATAGGTAAAATTTCTTTTAGCAAATCTTTATTTGCTGAATCAATCATTTCAATTTTTTCTTTAGATGTTCTTCTCCTATAATTTTCGAACTCGGAGTATAGTCTAAGATATTTGTCTTTAGATTCTTGAAGTTCTAATTTTAGATCTTGACTTTTAGTTGTTTTTGTTTTCTTTGTAGTCTTTTTCTTATTCATATATTATGTACTTACAATTTCTTTGCCAAAAAAAAAAAATGCCATTTTGACTATTATTTATTTAATTTTTTCCAAATCAAATTCTTTAATTTGTCAAGGTTGTAATTTGTTATACTTGAGATAAAAACTGTTTCATGCTTAAAGTCTAATTCAATCTTTTTTACTTCTTCACTTGTTTTTAAGTCTGACTTTGATATTGCAATGATAATATCTTTCTCCATTAACTCTTTATTATATTTATTTAGTTCCTTCCTTAACATCTTAAACTCTTCATTTATTTTAGAGGTTATTGGAATTAGAAATAGTAGGATAGAGTTTCTCTCAATATGTCTTAGAAATCTAAAACCTAAACCTTTTCCTTCGGATGCACCTTCTATTATCCCTGGAATATCTGCCATAATAAATGATTTGTCATCTTTGAAAGGAACAACACCTAGATTTGGTTTTATTGTAGTAAATGGATAATCCCCAATTTTAGGTTTTGCTTCGGATATAGATGAGAGTAAAGTAGATTTGCCTGCATTAGGGAATCCAACAAGGCCAACATCTGCCAAAACTTTTAATTCGAGGGTCACCCATTTTTCAACTCCTTTTTTTCCTGGTTGGCTGTATTGAGGAGCTTGGTTGGTTGATGATTTAAAATGGAAATTACCTAATCCACCTTGCCCACCTTCCATCAAAACTTTTTCATCACCATCATTGATTACCTCTAATAATAGCTTCTCATCTTCTGCAGATTTTACTACTGTTCCTAGTGGAACATTAATAATAACATCATTGCCGTCTTTCCCGTGCTTTTTAGCTCCGCTCCCATTTTCTCCATTCTCTGCCTTTAAATGTTTAGAATACCTTAAGTGTAGAAGAGTCCAAAATTGACTATTGCCTCTCAAAATAATGTCACCTCCCTTTCCACCGTCTCCACCATCAGGACCACCTAATGGCACAAACTTCTCTCGTCTAAAATGGGAGGAGCCAGATCCACCATTTCCAGATTTACAGTAGATTTTAATGTAATCAATAAAATTAGGATTGCTCATTAATGGTCAATTTTAGAACATATTGAATCGAATATATTTTCAATTGTACCATGACCATCTATTGGGTAATATTTACTTTGATTTTTATAATGATTTAGAACAGGAAGAGTTTCTTTTTTATAAACACTTATCCTATTATTTATTTTGTCCTCACTTTGGTCATCTACTCTTCCAGATACTAATGATCTTTTTTTAATTCTTGAAATAAGTTCTTCATCCTTTACTTCGAGAGATATTAAACGGTTGATCTCTAATTTTTTAGCTTTTAGCATTACATCTAGAGCTTCAGCTTGTTTTACTGTTCTAGGAAAACCATCAAAAATAAAACCATTTGAATTTAAATTTTCTTTTATCTTAACTTCAACCATATCAATAACAACTTTGTCAGGAACAAGATTTCCTTCTTCCATATACTTTTTTGCCTCTAGTCCAAGAGATGTATTATTTCCAAGATGCATCCTAAATAGATCTCCAGTAGCAATATGAATTAGATTATATTTTTCAATTAACTTATCGCTCTGTGTTCCCTTTCCTGCTCCCGGAGGACCAAAAATAATTATATTCATCTTCTATAAATTAAGATTCAAAGATATAAATCTAAATTGTATCTTTTAGTTTTTTTTATAAGCTCTTTGGGATCGATAGCTTTTACACCTGAATAGTTACAAACTATACCACCTGTAACATTACATATTTCACCAATAAACTTTTGAGGTAATTTTAGATAAAATAATATTGTAGCTAATGATATGATTGCATCACCAGCTCCTGATACATCAACTATTTTTGACTGAAATATATCATGTTTTGAGACCTCTTTTTCAGATAGAATAAGAATTCCTTCTTCAGATAGGGTAATCATTAAGTGATTTATCGAGTTCTTTTTCATAAATTTTTTACCAATACTCTGAAGGTTTTCAAGGGTTGGGTTGTTTATTTTAAGTGATTTTGTAATTTCTTTTAAATTAGGTTTAAATACATCAATATTTTTGTAATCAGTAAAGTTTTTGTTTTTAGGATCCACTGAAATAAATATTTTTTTCTTTGATGTTATTCTGTCAATTAATACATTATCAATAACACCTTTATTATAATCTTGAAAAATTAGTATATCGGAAGTTTTGATCTTTTCATTTATTTTCGATAATAATTTGGATCGTGTTTTTTCATTTAAATTTTCTTTAATCTCCTCATCGATTCTAACAACATGTTTATTGTCAACAATTATTCTTTCTTTAACTGTAGTTTTTCTTGATGGATCTATAATAACTCCACTTGTTTCTAGATCATTCTTTTCTAATTTTTTTATTATATCTCTTCCATTCTCATCATCACCTATAACTGTACAGAGAACTGGGATTACACCTAATTGCTTTAGATTTAGAATTACATTTGCGGCACCACCAAGTTTAGTAGACTTTTTAATTACATCAACAACGGGCACTTTAGCTTCTGGGGATTGTCTATTAATATTTCCAATCTTGTAAGAATCTAGCATTGCATCTCCAACTACTATTACCTTAAGTTTTTTGAATTGAGTAAATATGTTTTCAATTTTCACTCTAATTGAGTTTTTGAATTGATCTATTCATCCTTTTACAAGCTTCAATCAAATCACTCTCGCTAGCTGCATATGATAATCTTATACAATTTGGAGCTCCAAAGTCTTCACCTGGAACTAATGATATCTTTGCATCCTCTAAGAGATACATAGCTAGGTCATTTGATGATTTTATTTCTACACCTTTTTTATCTTTTTTTCCAATAATATTATCTATCTCAGGGAAAAAGTAGAAAGCACCCTCTGGTAAATTTACTTTTAGTTTACTTATTTTATTTAGCTTATCAAAAACCAGATCTCTCCTTTTGAGGTAAGAATTTTTCATTTCAATTGCACATTCATTTCCAGCCCTTAATGCAGCGTAACCTGCTCTCTGAGCAATTGAACAGTTGGCAGATGTGGTTTGACCTTGCATCTTATTTATTGATTTAGCTATCTCTTTTGGAGCACCAATATATCCAAGTCTCCAACCTGTCATTGCAAAGGCTTTTGAAAATCCATTCATTGTAATTGTCCTGTCTGACATACCATCTAAAGAACCAAAACTGCAATGTTCATTTGTGAAATTAATATGTTCATAAATTTCATCTGATATAATTACTATATCTGGATAATCAGCCAAGATATCTCTGTATTTATTTAGGTCTTCTCTACTAAAAACAGTCCCAGTTGGGTTACATGGAGAGCTAAATATTATAGCTTTAGTTTTTTTTGTTATAGCACTTTTTAGTTGGTCTTCTGATGGTTTAAAATCATTACTAATGGAAGTATTTATATATATAGGGACACCTTCAGCTAAGGTTATGATTGCAGAGTAACTCACCCAAAAAGGCGAAAAAACTATAACTTCATCTCCTTTATTTAAAATTGAAAACATGACATTTGTTATAGAATGTTTAACTCCATTAGATACAATTATCTGGCTAGGATCATATTTTAATTTATTCTCTTCAATAAATTTCCTTGATATCTCTTCACGTAAGTCGGAATAGCCTGCAACAGGTGGATATGAAAAATAATTTCCTGAATCTATTGCCTCTTTTGCTCCATCACAAATGTGAGTAGGTGTCTTAAAATCAGGCTCTCCTAAACTTAAACTTATTACGTCAACTCCCTTTGATCTATATTCTCTCGCTAGGGCAGCCATAGCTAGTGTTGAAGATTCTTCTACTTTTTGTAATCTATTAGATTCAGTTTTGTTCATTACTTTAAATTATAATTAATTCTTGAAGATATGCTTCTTCCTAATGTGACTTCATCTGCGTACTCAATCTCACCTCCAATTGGGATCCCTCTTGAAATTGTAGTTATTTTAACATTGAATTCAGAAAGTTTTTTTGATATATAGAATGAAGTTGTGTCACCGTCTAGAGTTGGGCTCAAGGCAAAGATAATTTCTTTGATGTTATTCTCTTTGACTCTTTTAATTAGGGTCGCTATATTAAGCTCTTCTGGCCCAATACCATCGATAGGAGAAATTAATCCTCCAATAACGTGGAAAAGACCGTTGTAATGATTTGTATTTTGAATGGCTAAAACATCGGGTGTATCCTCAACCACACATATAATATCTCTATTTATGAATGGGTTATTTTTTTTACATACACAATCATTATCTTCACACATCATATGACAAACATCACAATATTGGGTTTTTTCTTTGAGATCAATTATTGATTTAGATAGGCTTTGACTAAAATTAATATCTTTTTTCAGTAGATAAAGAGAGAGTCTTAGGGCAGTTTTTTTTCCGATACCTGGTAATTTTGAGATCTCATTTACAGCTTCTTCAAGTATTTTTGTAGGTAATTTCATTCAAAATAAGATATTATAAAATCTAATTTGATTTTTAGATTAACTTAGTAAAATTATAATCTAACATAACCATTTTTTTGATTAAAAAATATGAATCCAAATATTATATTATTCATATTCATTATTTATTTTCTTATTCTATTACTGATCTCAAATTTTACAACAAAAAAATCAAAATTTAATGATTTTTTTAATGCTAATAAATCATCACCTTGGTATTTGGTTGCTTTTGGTATGATAGGAACTTCGCTTTCTGGTGTAACATTTATATCTATTCCAGGAGAAGTTGGTAACTCTAATTTTTCGTATTTTCAACTGGTTATTGGGTACTTATTTGGGTACTATTTTATTTCAAAAGTATTGCTTCCTTTATATTACAAATATAATTTGATATCTATATATACTTACCTGGAGAAGAGGTTTGGAGTATATAGTTATAAAACAGGTGCCTTCTTCTTTTTACTTTCAAGAACTATTGGAGCTTCATTCCGATTATTTTTAGTTGCAGGGGTTCTACAAATTGCAGTTTTTGATCAATTTAATTTACCTTTTTATTTTTCGGTTTTCATTACGATTGTCTTGATATGGATCTATACTATTCGCGGTGGTATAAAGACTATTGTGTGGACGGATACCCTTCAGACATTATTCATGATATCTTCAGTTATAATAACTATAGTTTTTATTCTAAATGAGATGAACCTTACCTTTTTTGAGGTAAAAGATTTACTTATTTCAAGTAACTATTCAAAAGTTTTTGTATTGGATTGGAGAGAAAGTAATTTCTTTTTAAAGCAATTTCTTTCTGGTGCATTTATTGCGATTGTGATGACTGGTTTAGATCAGGACATGATGCAAAAAAATCTTACTTGTAAAAACTTGAAAGAATCACAGAAAAATATTTTTTGGTTTTGTATAATTCTTGTTTTTGCAAATCTGTTATTCTTAACTCTAGGAGCATTACTTTATTTGTATAGTGACTTTTTACAGTTTAATATCCCAAGTAGTACAGATGATCTTTTCCCTCTCCTTGCAATAAATCATATGGGAGAATTTGCTGGGATAGTTTTTATTTTAGGAATAATTGCAGCAGCTTATTCTAGTGCTGATTCTGCACTTACCTCGCTTACAACATCATTTTGTATTGACTTCCTTGATATAGAAAAATATAAATCAAAAAAAAGAGTTAGAGTTTTAGTTCATATAATGTTCTCAATTATATTGTTTTTTGTAATTCTTATTTTTAATGAAATAAATGATCAGAGTGTTATTAACTCTATATTTAAAGCTGCAGGTTATACATATGGACCTCTTCTTGGTCTTTTCTTTTTTGGGATTTTTACCAAATATAAAATTGAAGATAAATATTCAACTATTGTTTGTGTTATATCTCCATTTTTAAGTTACCTCATAAATATTTATTCTCAAGAAATCCTCTTTGGGTATATATTTGGTTTTGAAATTTTAATATTAAATGGGTTAATAACTTTTACGGGATTATATCTGATTAAAAAGTAAAAGTTTTATAATCTACTATTTAAGTAATTGTTATAAGCGGATCCAAAAGTATAGCTTAACCCAATTCTAAATTCAGTGAAGAAGTCTGTTGCAATCTCTTTTTGCTGAAGAAGTAAATCTTCAATGGAAACGTTTCTCATTGGTAAACTTAACTGGTCTCTTATCAACTCTAATTCTCCACCAAGTCTTACTGATAACCCTTCAAAAACTCTTATAGAGAACCAGCTATCTAACCTTAGACTATATTTATCTGGGTCTTGTAAAAATGACTTTCCAGATAGGTTAGTATTTATTTCTCCCCATGGTTGTCTGAATCTCGTCTCAAATCCAATGAAATGTACATAAACATCTTCTCTGAGCTTGTCATATATAGTTTTTTCTATATAGTTTCTGTAGCCGTACCCAATTCTATAATTTATTACCATCTCTCTCCTTACGAATTCATTGTAAGGAAAAAAACTATATTCAATTGCTGGTAAAATATGATATCTAAAATCAATATTTTGATAGGTGTCACTACTAGCTCCAGCACTAAAACCCGCAGACCATTTTTCACTTACACTCCAAACACTTTTCATTGAAAAAGACTTTCTATTTCTTCTACTAGTAAATATATCATCGTCACTTTCATACCTATCATTTGATCTCTCAAAATCTAAATCAAATTGAAGTTTTATCTTGTCAGTAACCTTATCTGCATCAAATTGGAGGTTTATATTGGATTTTTTTCTGCTTGTTTCATTTTCAAAATTTGCATCTCCAGCACTTTGGAAAACCCAATTATTCCATTTATCAGAACTTGATTCAATTTCATCTCTAAGGATAGCGCTGTCATACGTGACACTTATTTTATTAGATATATCAGTTTCAATTAGATAATAGACTAATCCAAGTTCAATTCTCTTTTTTAGTTTTGACCTAATTTCATCCCTTGTCATTTTAGGATTTGTATCTACTAAAAGGGATATGTTTTTATCACTAAAGAATTCATTTCCTATAAAATCTAAAGTATATCGGTTACCATTATTAGCATTTCTATTTCGATAAATAAAAAGCTGGATATTTGCTAGTGCTTGATCCCTTACGTGATCCACGTAGTTTATTTCTTTTCTTATATATGTCTGATCGCATCTGTCGCATTTAATAAATAACTTAGGTAAAATATCTTGAGATTTTAGGACTATGGGTAAAAAGGATAAAATAGATATTAAAAGAAACCTTATCATAATTTTTTTACAATTCTAATTCATTTATAGGATTCCAGAAAACCTCATTGAAATTTATTATTTGATTATTCTTCATTTGAATTCCTTCTTCCTTAAGAAGTTTATCCATTTTTTTACCTATAAAGTTATGTTTTCCTGTTAGAATCCCATTCCTGTTTACAACTCTATGTGCTGGAATGGATTTGTCATTATGTGAACTTTTCATTGCCCAGCCAACTACCCTTGCACTTTTAGTTATTCCCAGATACCTTGCGATAGCACCATATGATGTAACTCTTCCTTTCGGAATTAACCTTACCACGTCATAGACGTCTTCAAAAAAATTTGATTTTTTCAATTTTTGAGATTTGCAGAGGAGGAGGGATTCGAACCCCCGGTACCTTGCGGTACAACGGTTTTCAAGACCGCCGCATTCGACCACTCTGCCACTCCTCTGTTTAATCTTGGCAGCAAAAATATACTAATTAGTAGACTTGCCAAAAATACCATTTTAAATTTTTGCCTTTATTTTTTTTATTGCAATGTCAATACTTGTATTCCACTCGAAACCTACTAGTATGATCGAAGAGATAACATACACCCATCCCATGTAAACTATTAGGATACCTAAAGAACCATAAAGTTTGTTATAGGTTGGAAAATTATTAATGTAGAAAGCAAGGGCTAGTGAAATTAAAACACACCCTATTGCAGATATTATTGATCCTGAAGATATAAAAGTCCACCTATTATGGGTAACTGGAGCAAAATAAAAAATTGATGATACCCCAAGGTAAAAGGATATAAATAATATTGTTATCTTGATAAGCATAATTGTGTAATATTCTATATTATCAAATAAATTATAATTTAAAATAATATTTATCAAATAATCTCCAAGAGTCGAGAGAACAATAGCTATCAGTATCACCATAAAAAAGACAAGAGTTAGGATAATAGCAATTAATCTTGTCTCAAAGAAACTCCTACTTTCTCTTATTTTATGACAGCTATTAAAAGTTTTAATCAGTGTATTAAATCCGTTTGAAGAGAGGAGTAATGAGAAGATAACTCCAAAAGATAATAGCCCACCTCTTTTAGTCTCAACTAAATCAAGGATTGTGTTTTCAGCAATATTATACATATTTAGAGGCATGATCTCTTCAAGAAAGAAGAGAATTTTTGTGGAATCTATCTCCGGTATTAATGAGTTTATGTAAGGTATTAAGGTGAAGAGGAAAATTATCAACGGGAATGTTGCAATTGTAAAACTGAATGCAACAGCTAATGATCGTTCGAATATCTCATCTTCTGCCAATTTTTTAATGAATATTTTATAGATATTGTAATATGTTATTTTATTATCAACCAAGTATAAGCTCTTGAATAAAGACCTTATAAAATCTACAACTTGCTTCAGTTTATTTTTCAAAACTTTTTATGATTATTTCTTCCAATTTTTTAGGTAGTCTTACAACTTTATTTTTTTTAAGATTAATAAAGGTAAGTTCAGTTTTACCAATATTTGCTAAAACCTTATTTTCATTAAAAATTTCATATTCAAAAGTGATTACTGAAGATGGTTTCTCCTTGATGTATGTTTTAACACTAACTAACTCATCGTATTTAAGTGGATGTATAAATTTAGAGTTCATATTTATGACAGGCATTCCTACTCCCTCATTTTCTAGAGTTCTATATGAAAAACCTAGACTTCTAAATAGTTCAACCCTTGCCACCTCATAGAAGTTGGCATATCTTCCGTAGTATAAGTATCCCATCTTGTCTGTGTCAGAATATCTTACTCTTAATTCTATTTTGCCGACAATCATTATCTATAAATTTTTCTTTCATTAAGTGCCCTTTGAAACTTTCTAGCATTGCTATTATGGTCTCTGAGATTTGTGGCAAATGAGTGATAGCCAGAGAAGTCTTCTTTTGCACAGAAAAAAATATAATTGTGTTTTTCATAATTTAATACTGCATCAATATATTTTTTTGGAGTTAGTCTAATTGGACCGGGAGGTAGTCCCTTATGAATGTAAGTATTGTATGGTGATTTTATTTTTTTATGTTTATTTAATACCCTTTTTATTGTAAAGTCATTAGCTGCAAAAACAAGGGTCGGATCTGCTTGAAGCCTCATATTTTTATTTAATCTATTAATATAAACTCCAGCAATTCTGTCTGCCTCATCTAACATTCTTGTCTCTGAGGCAACAATGGAGGCTAAAATTATAGATTCCTTTTTATTTAGGTTTATCTTTTCAAGCTTTTTCAATCTCTCACTATTCCAGAATTTTTCATATTCTGAGTACATCTTATCTACTAAATTTCTTGGTGAAATATTCCAGTAAACTTCATAGGTATCAGGAAGAAAAATACTAATAATATCTATCTCATTAAATCCTTTATAATTATCAAGATTTTCATATAGATATGTTGTTAAGTCTTCACTCGAAATCTTTAATTTCTCAGTTATTTTTTCTGCTAGATCATCTATTTTCCTTGCATAACTAAAAGTAATATTTATTGGGGTCTGATTTCCAGACCTCAGCATACTAATCATATTATAGTTGGACATATTAGTCTTAACTTTATATGCACCTATTTTAATATTTGTATCATAGTCCATTAATTTACTTAAAACACTAAATGAAATGACATCATTAAGGAGTGTATCCTCAATTAACTGGTTTCTTAGCTCATCAAAATTCGTTTCTTCTTTAATAATTATAAATTTTTCAGTTTGATTTATAAGAAAATTTGGAGCATATAACATCTGATAAACATATACAGTAGATGTAGTGAGTACAGTTGAGAAAATTATAAAGGGTATTAAAATCTTTTTTTTTGTCATGCTATATTTACTTGTAAAGATAAAAATAATGATTTTACTTGAACCAGAATATTTGCCAAGAGTAAACTACTTTAAAGATCTCTCGAATAAAAATATTGCATATGAAGTCAATTTAAAATTTGACAGTTCAAAATTTTTTGATAAGGCCCATCTTTGTAATAAAAATGGGTTTTTTTCAATTAGAGTACCAACAATAATTAAAACTAATTCTGAATTTCAAAGAGATATTAAAATAGATTATAAAAAAAATTGGATTAATAGCCATACGCAGTCTCTACAATCTTCTTATGGAAAATTCCCTTACTTTATTTTTTATATAGACTCCATTAAGAATATCCTTAACCGTAACCATACTTATTTAGTGGACCTAAATTATGACTTATTGTCACTTTTTTTAGATTTATTAAACTTTAACCAAAAACTTTCTAAAACACCTTTAGTTGATATTTTTAGTGATAAAAACACAATATTTAATACTGAAACTAGTTTATCTTCTAATAATGATGTGCATATAATGAGGAAAGATTTTTTTCTTGGCAAGAATTTTGATTATAAACTTAGTGTACTTGATTTACTTTTTTTAAAAGGACCAGAAAGTGGTTTCTATATAAGAAACTTTTAAAAAAAAATAATTGTGTTTTTTTACTAAAATAGATTATCCTTACGTATATAAAATATGGAAGCAAAATTTTCAAATAGAGTTAAAGAAGTTATATCACTTAGCAGAGAGGAAGCGCTTCGACTTGGTCATGACTATATAGGAACAGAGCACCTGTTATTAGGGGTTATAAGAGAGGGAGAAGGAGTTGCTATAAGTTTGTTAAAAAAATTAGGAATTAGTCTCGAAGATTTAAGAGCTTCAGTTGAGCATAACACTAAAAATACAAGTGTTACTAATTTAAAAAATATGTCAAATATTCCTCTGACAAGACAGACAGAAAAGGTATTAAAGATAACCTACTTAGAAGCCAAGATTTTTAAAAGTAAATTAATTGGCACTGAGCATCTTCTTCTATCTATACTTAGAGACGAGGATAATATTGCAACTCAAATATTAGATAAATTTGATGTGACTTATGACGTTGTTAAGGAGCTTTTAGAATATCAAACTAGCAAGCCCCAAGGTTCTACCTCATCGGAACCTTTGGAAGATGACGACCTGCCAAAATCAAAAGGGCCAATATCACCTTCAAAAAAATCTAAATCTAAAGAAAAATCAAAAACACCTATACTTGATAATTTTGGTAAAGATCTTACAGAGCTTGCCTCAAAAGACAAATTAGATCCAGTCATTGGAAGAGAGAAAGAAATAGATAGAGTTGCACAAATACTTACTAGGAGAAAGAAAAATAACCCTATACTTATTGGTGAGCCCGGAGTAGGTAAGACAGCAATTGCAGAGGCATTAGCTCTTAGGATAACTCAGAAAAAAGTTTCTAGAATTCTTCATAATAAGAGGGTAGTTACTCTTGATCTTGCATCTCTTGTTGCAGGGACTAAATACAGAGGTCAGTTTGAGGAGAGGATGAAGGCTATAATGACTGAGATAGAAAAATCTGATGATGTAATTTTATTTATTGATGAGCTTCATACTATTGTTGGGGCAGGTGGAGCCTCTGGCTCATTAGACGCCTCTAATATGTTTAAGCCAGCTCTTGCAAGAGGTGAATTACAATGCATTGGCGCTACAACGTTAGATGAGTACAGGCAATATGTTGAAAAAGATGGGGCCTTAGCTAGAAGATTTCAAGTAGTGGTGGTAGATCCAACAACTACAGAGGAGACTAAGAATATCCTAGATAATATTAAGGATAAATACGAATCACACCACAATGTGACGTACTCACAGCAAGCTATTGAAGCTTGCGTCAGCCTTTCTGACAGGTATATAAGTGATAGGTTTTTACCAGATAAAGCTATTGATTTAATGGATGAAGCTGGCTCGAGAGTTCATATGCATAATCTTGACGTGCCTGAAGTCATAATCGATATAGAAAATAAAATTGAGGAGATTAAAAATCAAAAAAATCAAGTAGTTCAAAATCAAAAATATGAAGAAGCAGCTCAGTTACGTGACACTGAAAAGAAATTACTAGCTGAACTTGATGTTCAGAAAAAAAAGTGGCTTGAAGAATCAAAGAAGAAGAGACATAAAGTAAATGAAAAAAATATTTCTGAAGTAGTTTCAATGGTTACTGGTATTCCTGTTGAGAGGATAGCTCAGAATGAAAGTAGCAGACTTTTAGGTATGTCAAAAGAATTATCAAAAGAGGTAATTGGCCAAGATAATGCTATTGATAAGCTAGTGAGAGCCATTAAAAGAAATAGAGTTGGTCTTAAAGACCCTAAAAAACCAATAGGTTCATTTATATTTTTGGGACCAACTGGAGTTGGAAAGACAGAGCTTGCTAAAGTTCTTTCAAAATATCTTTTTGACAAAGATGATTCTCTCATCAGAGTAGACATGTCAGAATACATGGAAAAATTTTCAATTTCAAGATTAGTTGGTGCCCCTCCAGGCTATGTAGGTTATGAAGAAGGAGGTCAACTTAGTGAGAAAGTAAGAAGGAAACCATATAGTATAATTCTTTTAGATGAAATTGAAAAGGCTCATCCAGACGTTTTCAATTTGTTACTTCAGATTCTTGATGAAGGATTTTTAACTGACGGATTAGGCCATAGAGTTGACTTCAGAAATACTATTATGATAATGACTTCAAATATAGGAGCTAGAGATGTTCAGGATTTTGGTGCAGGGATTGGGTTTGAGACAAAGTCAAGAGCTGATAATATTAATGAAAACCTTAAGTCAACTATTGATAAAGCTTTACAAAGAACTTTTAATCCTGAGTTTATAAATAGACTAGATGATATAATTGTCTTTAACTCTCTTACTAGAGATAATTTGTATAAAATAATCGATATCAATCTTGAAAAGCTTTATAAAAAAGCTAATGAAATTGGTTATACAATTAAGTTATCAAAAGAATGTAAAGACTTTTTGATTAAAAAGGGTTACAATCCAAAGTATGGTGCAAGAC
Organism: uncultured Flammeovirgaceae bacterium; assembly: GCA_913046795.1. Classification (GTDB taxonomy): domain Bacteria; phylum Bacteroidota; class Bacteroidia; order Cytophagales; family MED-G16; genus MED-G16. The sequence goes on from CAJWTC010000005.1 coordinate 26,935, forward strand.
CATTAGAAAGGGCTATCCAAAAGTATCTTGAAGATGTCCTTGCAGAAGAGATTTTATCTGGTAACTTGAAAAAAGGAGATATTATAAGTGCTGATTTCGATTCAAAAAAGGAAGAGATTAAAATCAAAAAGTTAGATTCAAAGAAGAAGATTAAGTAACTAATCCTCCATCTACGTTTATTACCTGTCCAGTTATATAAGAAGCTTTTTCAGATGCCAAAAATAGACACAGCTCTGAAACATCGTCTACCCTTCCCGGTCTTTTTAGAGGAATAGATTCAATCCACTTATCTAGTAATTTTGAACCATCTTTTTTAGTCATATCTGTTTCTATGAACCCAGGAGCAACTGCGTTACATCTAATATTTCTTGAAGCTAATTCTAAAGCAATAGATTTGGTAAAGCCATTAACTCCAGCCTTAGAAGCGGCATAGTTTGATTGACCAGGATTACCTTTAACACCTACTATTGAGCTGATATTAATTATAACACCTTCCCTCTTTCTCATGAATTCTTTAACAGAAGATTTAGTTAAATTAAAGCAAGAGTTGAGATTAATATCTATAACTTTTTTCCATGCTTCTTCGTCCATCCTAAGTATTAAATTGTCTTTAGTTATTCCAGCATTATTGATGAGAATATCTAAGCTACCAAAATCATTAATCACATCTTCAACAAGTTTTATGCTTTCTTCAAAATTTGATGCATCTGATTTATATTTTTTAATTTTTAATCCATTTTTTTTAAATTCTTTTTCAATTTTTGCAGCCTCATCGTCACTAGATAGATAAGTAAAAGCAACATTACAATTTGCATTTACGAATTTCTTAACTATGTCTTTGCCTATACCTTTTGAGCCTCCAGTAATTAAAGCGGTTTTATTTTTGAAGTTATATAACATATACTAATATTAATTTTAATACAATTATAAACAAGATATAATAATCAATAGTTTTATAATAAGTAATAAGACTTTAAATTTGTCAAAAAAAAATATGTCATATAATTTAATAGTTATTGGATCGGGTCCAGGAGGTTATGTTGCTGCTATAAGAGCATCGCAACTAGGAATGAAGGTTGCTGTTGTTGAGAAAGAATCACTTGGTGGCATATGTCTTAATTGGGGGTGTATACCAACTAAAGCACTACTAAAAAGTGCTCAGGTATTTGATTATGTTAATCACTCAGAAAGCTATGGTATCAAAATTAAAGATTCAAGTATTGATTTTGATTCTATTATTAATAGGAGTAGAGGAGTTGCAGATGGCATGAGCAAAGGGGTTAATTTTTTAATGAAAAAAAATAAAATTGATATTTTAAAAGGTTTTGGTAAAATTATTTCTAAGAATGAAGTTGAGGTAACAGCTAATGACAAGAAAAAAAATATTCATAAAACAGAAAATATAATTGTAGCAACCGGAGGAAGACCAAGAGAACTTCAAAATGTTAAAATTGATGGAAAAAAAATTATAGAATACAGGAAGGCAATGACGCTAGAAAACCAGCCAAAGAAAATGGTTGTAATTGGCTCAGGTGCAATAGGTTCTGAATTTGCTTACTTTTATAATAGTATTGGAACTGATGTTACATTGGTAGAATATCTCCCAAATATTTTACCACTTGAAGATATTGACGTCTCAAAACAACTTGAAAAATCTTTCAAGAAAGCAGGTGTAAATATTATGACAAATACTGAGGTTCTTTCTGTTGATACTATAGGAAAGGGTTGTAAAGTCAATTTTAAGAGTGGTGATAAAGAAGATGTTATTCATTGTGATATTGTACTCTCAGCAGTTGGTGTTCAGACAAATATTGATAATATTGGCCTTGAAGAAAATGGTATAATTATAGAGAATGGAAAAATTAATGTAGATGATTATTATCAAACAAATATTGAGGGTGTTTATGCAATCGGAGATGTGGTTAAAGGACCGGCATTAGCACACGTAGCTTCTGCAGAAGGAATAATTTGTGTAGAAAAGATAGGAGGTCTAAACCCGAGTGTCTTGAACTATGACAACATACCATCATGTACATATTGCAGTCCTGAGGTTGCATCTGTAGGTTTTTCTGAAAAGCAGGCTATAGATTTAGGTTATGATATTAAAGTAGGTAAATTTCCATTCACTGCTTCTGGTAAAGCTAATGCTTCTGGTCATTCTGATGGATTTGTTAAAGTAATATTTGATAAAAAGTATGGAGAGTGGTTAGGATGTCATATGATTGGTTATAATGTCACAGAGATGATTGCTGAGGTTGTTGCCGCAAGGAAATTAGAAACTACTGCACATGAAATTATTAAGTCAGTTCATCCCCATCCAACGATGTCAGAGGCAATAATGGAAGCTACTGCCGCTGCATATGATGAAGTAATTCATTTATAAATTATTTTTTACTTGCTCTCCGATATTGGCTGGTGATTCAGCAACAATCAATCCACATTCTCTCATTATCTGCATTTTTGCTGCAGCTGTATCATCTTTACCTCCGATTATAGCCCCAGCATGGCCCATTCTTTTTCCTTTAGGAGCGGTCTGACCCGCTATAAAACCTACAACTGGTTTTTTGTTTCCATTTTCTTTAATCCATTTTGAAGCTTCTGCTTCATAATTTCCTCCTATTTCTCCTATCATGACTATTCCATCAGTACCATCATCATCCATAAATAATTTTATAGCATCTAAAGTTGAAGTGCCAACAATTGGATCTCCTCCAATTCCAATTGCAGTAGAGATACCAAAGCCAGATTTTACTACCTGATCCGCAGCTTCATAGGTCAAGGTACCTGACTTTGATATTATACCTATATTTCCTTTTTTAAATACAAAACCTGGCATAATACCTACTTTTGCTTCTTCTGGAGTTATTATTCCAGGACAATTGGGTCCAATAAGAGTACTATTAGAGTTCTTAATCTGAGATTTTACCCTAATCATATCTTTAACAGGAATTCCCTCAGTAATTGCTACAATTACATCAATGTCAGAGTCGATAGACTCTAATATAGCATCTGCTGCAAAAGCTGGTGGAACAAAAATTATTGATACGTTAGCTCCTGTATCTTTTTTAGCATCATAAACAGTATTATAAACTGGTTTTTGAAGATGTTGATTTCCTCCTTTTCCTGGTGTCACTCCTCCTACTACATTTGTTCCATATTCTATCATTTGAGTAGCATGGAAAGTTCCTTCTGATCCAGTGAATCCTTGAACAATAACGTTAGAATTTTTATTAACTAGTATGCTCATTTAACTATTTTTGGCTCAAATATAAGTCACTAAATTCCCTAACACAACCATATCCTCCTTTTGATTCTAGAATTAAAGACACTTTATCTTTAACTGGATCTGAAGCGTCAGCAGGACAAGCGCTAAATCCAACAATATTTATTATACTCATGTCGTTTATATCATCTCCAATAAAAGCTACTTCTTCAATCAAGATCTTTTCATTGTTCATCCATTCAAGTAGAACCTTATCTTTAGGATCATTTCCAACATAACAGTGATCTATCCCTAGATAAGAAGCTCTAGATTTTATCCCATCTCCTTTCTCTGAGTGGCTAATTATTCCTATTTTAACATTATGTTTAATTAATTCATAGATTCCTACTCCATCCTTTGCATTATATCTTTTTGATTCAACACCATTTTCATCAATATAAATACCGTTATCAGTCATGGTCCCATCAACATCTAATACAAGCAATTTTATTTTAGGGATTTTCATATTAGATTTCTATTTACAGCCTTACAAATAGGTTTTAGAGAGTCATACATATCATTAAATTCTTTGAAATTAAGTTGTTGAGACGCATCAGATAAAGCTTTTGATGGATTGGGATGACTTTCTATTAATAGACCATCAATTCCCATAGCAACACAGGCTCTAGTCAGATCCGGGACCCCATAGCTGTAACCCATAGCATGGCTTGTGTCAAGTATTATTGGTAAATTAGTGTGTTCTTTTAGGAATGAAACACCACATAGGTCAAGAGTAAACCTAGTCTTTGTCTCAAATGTCCTAATCCCCCTCTCACATAACATAACATTTGGATTGCCTTCTGATAAAATAAATTCTGCTGCTTGTACAAACTCCTGAAGATTTGAACCAAATCCTCTTTTAAGAAGAACAGGTTTTTTTTGCTTTCCTGTCTCTCTTAGAATTCCGTGATCATACATGGCTTTAGCCCCTATCTGTATTATGTCTGTATATTCAATAATATCTCCAACATGGGATGCGTCTTTAACTTCAGATATTATATTAAAACCATATTTATCTCTTATATCCGATAACATCTTTAATCCTTCAAGTCCAAGACCTTGGAACGAATATGGTGATGTTCTTGGTTTAAAACATCCTGCTCTAAGCGTGGTTAATCCGTTTTCTTTTAATAATTCAGCACACTTTTCTATTTGATTCTTACTTTCTATTGAACAGGGACCTGTTATCATTAAAGTATTCTGACTATCTCCACCAACTTCAATATTATTTATTTTAACCTTTCTTGTTTCTTTATTATACTTTTTACTTGACAATTGAATGTCGCTATCTATAATAAACGACTTATCAACTTTATTTTCATATTTTTTGGGTAATATATTATTTTTAGAAGAGGTTATAATTATATATTTACTTTCATCATATATGAGTTTTCCACTTATATCATTTGCTATATCTACTGCAGATTCTTTTCTAATATTTTCTTTAAGATGAACTATCATGATTCACTATTTATAAGATTAAAAAAAGTAATTGAACCTTTTATTTTTTTATTGTCAACTACAGGGATGAAAGATATTAGAAAATCATGATTTTGAATAGTTTTTAACATATAATTAATATTATCATATGTCCCAATTGTTACTGGATTATTATTAATAATATCACTTGCTTCTATATTTTTTATATCAAATTTTTTTTTAATTAAACCCTTTCTTACATCTGCCATACTTATTATGCCAACGAATTCTTTATTTATATTTTCAACTAAAACATATCCGAAATCATAGTCATTAATTTTTTTAAGAATATCAGATATAGATGATTCTTCATCAATTATTGGACATTCTTCTTTTGATATCATAAACTCTCTAACTTTCAATTCGGAATTTACTACGGAAGATTTCAACTTTAGGAGTGATTTTGCAATGTTTTCTTTAACAAGAAAAGATCCAGATACCACAGATTGCACACCCAATATTCTCATTACAAATCCTATCTCATCATTTATTCCACCATCCACATGAATTGATTTGCTGGGAAATAAACTTTTAAAGTGCCTAATTTTTTTGAAATTAATCATATTAAATTTTCCACCACTTTCCCCCGGTGTAGTGGTCATTAATAGCACATAGCTACAATTATCTGAGTATTTTTTAAATACTTCAATATTAGTTTTAGACGTTATTGCCAGTCCGAATTGTGTGTTTTCAAAGTTAGGTATCTCAAATTCATTTTCTTTTATATCTTCAAACTGGTATGCAACGCGTTCTATATTATTTCTAAGTATAAAATTATCATATTTAGATGGTTTCTCAGAAATTATATGTAAATCTATAGTTGTATTGCTGACCTTTCTTATCCTTTTAATATCATCCTCTATTTTATCTATTCCAATTTTTTTATCATTAAAATCAATATGAAACATATCTATATTTACCGAGTCAAGCTCCTCAGTAAGAGTTTCTAGTTTCTTGTTTTTATTAGAGTATAATGAGGCTGATATTTTCATTCCTGAACAAATATACTTTAGATATGTTCATTTATGTGAGTTTAATATCTAATTTTAGAATGTTAATAATATCCAATAGATGTCATCTTTATATAGTCTAATATCTTTTTTTCCGCTTAAAATCTTATACTCTTTATCAACTTTTTTATCAACTTTTCTGCCTTTTATTTATAGAGGAAGGATAGTTCGTAAAAATCTCATGAAATCATTTCCAGATATGCCTGAGGGAGAGATACAGAAAATACATAATAGTTTTTATATTAATTTTTGTGATCTTTTTTTCGAAATAATAAAGTCTTACTCAATATCAGAAAGTGAACTCAGTAATAGAGTCAATTTTAAAAATTTTCATGTGATAAATGAAAAGCTAAGTAATAATAAAAAAGTCCTAGTTTTTGCTTCGCACCAATGTAATTGGGAGTGGCTTCTCCTTGCATCTCAGCTAAATTTAAGTACACCTCTAAATGTTGTATATAAGAGGATTTCTAATAAAAAGTTTGATAAAGTTATGATGGATTCACGCTCAAGGTTTGGTTCAGTACTGATTGATTCAAAAAAGGCTTTGCTTTATTTAAAAAGAAATTTAAAAGATGTTAATGTCTTAGCTGTTGTGGCTGATCAGTCACCGACCAAAAAGAACAGAAAGTCATGGAGGAAGCTATTAAATCAAGATACAGCCTTTTTCAAGTCAGTTGAGTATCTACCTAGGATTATGAATTCCTACGTATATTTTGCATCAATGCAAAGAACTAAGAGGGGCCATTATTCTGTAAATTTTGATTTGATTAGTGAACCTAATTCAAATTCAAAAAAAGATATATTGTCGGAATATGTCCTCAAATTAGAAAACCAAATTAAATCAAAACCAGATGAATGGCTTTGGACTCATAATAGGTGGAAATTTACGCAAGATGATATATGATTTTTTAATTATAAATTATCTAATTTTGATCTCCTCAATATGAAAAAAATAAGAAATTTTTGCATTATAGCTCACATTGATCACGGAAAAAGCACTCTAGCTGACAGATTGTTAGAGTTTACAAGGACTGTTGATAAAAGAGACATGACAAATCAGCTTCTAGATGACATGGACTTAGAGAGAGAAAGGGGTATAACCATTAAGTCACATGCTATACAGATGAGCCATACTCATCAGAACGAGAGTTATACACTAAACTTGATTGATACACCAGGCCATGTTGATTTTTCATATGAGGTATCAAGATCAATTGCTTCGTGTGAAGGTGCGATCTTAGTTGTTGATGCTGCTCAGGGAATTCAGGCCCAAACGATTTCTAATTTATACCTTGCTCTTGAGCAAGGACTTGAGGTAATCCCAGTCTTAAATAAAATTGACCTTCCCGGTGCGATGATTGAAGAAGTCTCAGACCAAATTGTAGATTTAATAGGCTGTAATATTGAAGATATATTACAAGTTAGTGCTAAAGATGGATTAGGAATTGATACTCTTTTAGAGAATATTATTAGCAAGATCCCATCCCCAAGTGGCGATTCAAGTGATGATTTACAGGCAATGATTTTTGATTCTGTATTTAACTCTTTTAGGGGTATAGAGGTATTATTTAGGGTTTTTAACGGGAAGATTAGAAAGGGAGATAAAGTAAAATTTGTAAATACAGGAAAAGAATATAATGTAGACGAGATAGGTATTTTGAAATTTGATAAGAGCTCATGTGAAGAAATTTCTGCAGGGAATGTTGGTTATCTTATTTCAGGAATTAAAAATGCAAAGGAGGTCAAAGTAGGTGATACCATAACTCATTCTAAAAATGAAAAAATTAAAATTATTAAAGGATTTGAAGATGTAAAACCAATGGTTTTTGCTGGAATTTATCCTGTTGACAGTTCGGATTATGAAGATTTGAGAAATTCTTTGGAGAAACTTCAGTTAAATGATGCTTCCCTAGTCTGGGAACCAGAGACCTCTGCTGCTCTGGGGTTTGGTTTCAGATGCGGATTCTTGGGGATGTTACATATGGATATAATTCAGGAGAGGCTTGAGAGAGAGTTTGATATGTCTGTAATTACAACTGTTCCTTCTGTAGAATTTCTTTGCTATAAAACTAACCAAGAAAAAGTAAGTATATATGCCCCTTCAGAAATGCCCGAACCAAATGAAATTTTAAAGATAGAAGAGCCAATGATATCAGCTCAGATTATAACTAAATCTGAATATATTGGTGGTATAATTAAACTCTGTATTGACAGAAGAGGAAGTCTGACTAATCAGATTTACCTTTCTAAAGATAGAGTTGAATTATCTTTTACTCTTCCTTTAGCAGAAATTGTTTTTGATTTTTACGATAAATTAAAATCTATTTCTAGGGGATATGCATCATTAGATTATGAATTTTCAGATTTCAAACAGTCTAAAATGTCGAAGCTAGATATCATGCTCAACGGAGAGAAGGTTGATGCTCTTTCGGCAATAGTTCACAGAGATAAAGCTTACTCCTGGGGCAAAAAATTATGTGAGAAACTAAAAGAGTTACTGCCCAGACAGATGTTTGAAATTGCTATTCAGGCCTCTATTGGTACTAAGATTATTGCTAGAGAATCAGTTAGAGCTTTAAGGAAAAATGTAACCGCTAGGTGTTATGGAGGTGACATTACAAGAAAAAGAAAATTATTAGAAAAACAGAAAAAGGGTAAGAAGAGGATGCGACAAGTCGGTAATGTGGAAATCCCTCAGTCTGCTTTTCTTGCAGTTTTGAAAATAGATGAATAAAATAATAGACGGCTTAAAGATATCTTCTGACATAAAAAAGGAGATAAAAGATGAAATTTCTTTGATAAAGCAAAGAGGTGACAGGGTACCATCACTGAGTATCGTTCTTGTAGGTAATCACTCAGCCAGTAGTATATATGTTAATGCTAAAATTAGGGCTTGTGAAGAGGTGGGAATTAATGTTGAATTAATATCTTTAAACGATAACATTTTAGAGTTAGAATTGCTTGATTTAATTAGAAAATTAAATAATAAAAAGTCATTGGATGGATTTATAGTTCAGTTACCATTGCCTGATCAGATAAATGTTCAAAATGTAATTGATTCTATTAACCCGGATAAAGATGTTGATGGTTTCACAAATGATAATATTGGTAGCATAACATCTGATATTAAAAAATTACTTCCTGCCACAGGCTTAGGTGTTATGACTCTTATTGAAAGGTATAAAATTGATTTAGAATCTAAAAGCTGTGCAATACTAGGATCAAGTAGAAATGTTGGAGCTGCCATAGCTCAGATGCTTATGCAGAGAGAAGAAGTGACAGTAACTGTTTGTAATAGTAAAACAAAAAACCTTAAGAATATAACTAAAAAGGCAGACCTAATTATCTCGGCAGTTGGTAAGCCAAATTTAGTTACTAGTGAAATGGTTAAAGATGGTGTTGTAATCATTGATGTAGGTATATCTAGGGTACGTGATAAATCCAAAAAATCAGGTTTTAAAATTGTTGGAGATGTTGATTATGATAATGTTTTTGCTAAAGCAAGTATGATAACCCCTGTGCCTGGTGGAGTTGGTCCAATGACTATAGCTTCATTGATTCAAAATACTTTAAAAGCTCATAAAAATAATGAAGAGGGGTAGTGTAAATCTTCCTGTAATGGAGTCATTTTATAGCATCCAGGGAGAGGGTTATCACTCAGGAAAACCAGCATATTTTGTTCGCCTTGCAGGGTGTGATGTGAAATGTACTTGGTGTGATGTGAAAGATTCATGGTCTAACACTGATGATCAGTTTATACATGTTAAGGAAATTGTTAATGAAATCAATAAATACCCCACAGATTTAATTATTATAACTGGTGGAGAGCCATTTTATCATGATTTAGGTCCATTAACTAAGCTCCTTAAAGAGGAAGGAAAATTAGTTCACGTTGAAACCTCAGGCACAGAAAAATTTACCGGAACATTTGATTGGATATGTCTATCTCCAAAGAGATTTAAAAAACCTTTAGAAAATTTTTATGAAATTTCAGATGAGTTAAAAGTTATTATTTATCAAGATTCTGATTTTAGGTGGGCAGAGAGAATTTCGTCAAAGATGAAAAAAGATATTCAGAGAATTTTACAACCTGAGTGGTCTGTAGAAAAGAAAGCGAATACAAATATTTTAAATTACATAAAAAAAAATCCATCATGGAGAATTTCCTTACAGACTCATAAATACCTTAAAGTTGATTAGATATTTATCATTTTTATTTTTTATTTTTTTTTCATTGCAGCTGATGGGGCAATCAAAAAGAAATTTGAAGCTTTTTAAGAATGCGAATTCTAATTATGATATTGGTGAATTTAACTTAGCAGTAGATATATACAAAAAAATTCTTAAATCTGATCCAGAAAATTGTGATGCTATATATAAACTTGGTTTAGCTTATAAAAAACTAAAGAAGTTCAATGATTTTAAATACTATTTTGTAAAATATTCAGAGTTAAGTTGTCCAAAGAATTTGGACTTAGTTCATTTTGAACTTTCAAACTATTTTTTAGGCATTGGGCGGATCTCTAAATCTAGTTATCATATTAGTCAAATCAAGGAAAAAAAAGTTTTTGATTCATATAATGAACTAATAGATAGGATAGGTTTTATTAAAAAATTTGATCAAAATATAATAATTGATCATCAAGAAATTGATTCTGTAGATGGTTTTTCATTGCAGTATTCTCCATCCTACAACTTAGTAGATCAAAATATTTTTTTTACGGCAAGGGATGGGTATGGCATGTTTGATGATGAGAATATTTACACTCT
>CAJWTC010000006.1 GCA_913046795.1 uncultured Flammeovirgaceae bacterium
TTCCTACCTATAAACTACCTTCATCAGTTAAGTTTAAAGACTCTCTTGATGAAGGAAAAAAACATTCTTTTAAAAGGATAGAAGTTAATTCATCTGACATAGCTTTTCTTCAATACACTGGGGGTACAACAGGTGTCTCTAAAGGAGCTATGCTATCACATAAAAATGTTATCTCCAATGTTATGCAAGTCTCTGAATGTATGGATATCTTATTGGAAGACGGTGAGGAGATAGTAATTACAGCCCTTCCTCTCTATCACATTTTTGCATTAGTATGTAACTCTTTGGTTATGTTTAACTTCGGAGCAAGAAATATTTTGATAACGAACCCACGAGATATGAAGAATTTTGTAAACGAAATTTCTAATCAAAAATTTTCAATTATAACTGGGGTTAATACTTTATTTAATGGACTACTGAACAACTCAAAATTTGGAGAGATTGATTTCTCAAACTTAAAAGTTGCATTTGGTGGTGGTATGGCAGTTCAGGACTCAGTTGCTATTAAGTGGGAGGAGATAACCGGATGTCCTCTTGTTGAGGGGTATGGCCTGACAGAGACTTCTCCAGTTGTTACTATAAATCCTCTTGATGGAACAAATAAAATAGGTACAATTGGGATTCCAATTCCAGATACAGAAATTAAGTTAATTGATGATGATGGAAAAGAGATGAAAGTAGGTGAGAGGGGAGAGCTATGTGTTAAAGGACCTCAGGTTATGGAGGGTTACTGGAAAAGGGAAGGTGATACAGATGATGTAATTAAGGAGGGGTGGTTACTAACGGGTGATATTGCAGTAATAGATTCAGATGGTTTTCTAAAGATTGTTGACCGTAAAAAAGAAATGGTTCTTGTGTCTGGTTTTAATGTTTTTCCAAATGAAGTTGAAAACGTAATATCATCCCATCCTAAAGTCTTAGAGGTAGGGGTAATAGGTGTGGCAGACGATAAGACTACTGAAGCTGTTAAGGCAGTGATAGTTAAAAAAGATGAATCACTTACATCTGATGAAATTAAAATTTATTGTAAAGAAAAGTTAACAAATTATAAGTGTCCAAAACACATAGGTTTTGCATCGGAACTACCTAAATCTAATGTGGGAAAAATACTCAGGAGACTAATAAAAGAAAAAGACTTAAAAATTCCGTACTGATAATTATTTAGAATAATTCTAAATTAATTTATATCCTAATAATTTTTTGAAGTTAATGCTGCCGATATTACATTTGTCTCAGCTTAAACTTTAGTGTGTAAATGCTTACTAAATTAACTAGAAACCTAACTAAAATTAGTCGTTTTTTCCTACCATTTATAGGCATAGTATCTCTCGCTCTTTTTTCACCCTCTTTTCACAAAATTAATGCCCAAGAGCAGCAGGATGATTCATTTGATCAGAATATAGTAAGTAATGGAGAGTCACTTTTTAAGGGTAACTGCACAGTTTGTCATGCGATCAATGACGTGCTAATTGGTCCTGCTCTAAGAGATGTTCATGAAAGGCAGTCAGAGGAGTGGATATATGCTTTCATAAAAAATTCTCAAAAAGTAATAAAAAGTGGTGATGAATATGCTGTAGATCTATATAATCAATATAACCAAACCTTGATGACATCATTTGATTTTTCGGATGAGGAATTGAACTCTATTTTGACGTATATTAAGAGTGAATCCTCAAAGGAAATTCAGGTTGCAGTAGTAGAAGGCGTAGACGTGGGAGGTGACATTTCTTCTTCTGTTTCAACAGATAATTTCTATCTATCACTTGGTCTAAATATTTTACTTTTATTGGTACTTGTTTTCATTCTACTCAGGTTCACTAATCTTTCAAAAAAATATGTAATTCTTAAAGACAACCAGACAAAAGGAAAATTATTAGACGAGAAGGATAAGGAAATAGTTGATAGCGGGTTTAACATAAAAGATTTTATTAGAAGTAATAAGGTTGTTGGAATAGCATCTTTTGTATTTATTGCAGTCTTTGTAAAGTCATGTATCGATGGGATCTATACCATTGGTATTCAGCAGAATTACCAACCTACCCAGCCCATAGCCTTCTCCCATAAAATTCATGCCGGTCAGTACGAGATAGATTGTAATTACTGTCATACTGGAGTTAATATTTCAAAATCAGCTAATATACCAGCAGTAAATATTTGTATGAACTGTCATGGAGTTATAAATACTGATAAACCAGAAATTCAAAAAATACTGACAGCCTACGAAGAAAATAGACCTATAGAGTGGGTTAGAGTTCACAACCTCCCAGACCTTGCCTATTTTAATCACTCACAACATGTTGCCGTTGGGGGTATAGAATGTAGTACCTGCCACGGACCTATTGAGGAGATGGATGTTGTCTATCAGTACTCTGAACTAACCATGGGTTGGTGTATTAACTGCCACAGAGAATCAGAAATTAATTCAAAAGGAAACGATTATTATGATAAATTAGTTGAACTTCACAAGGGTTCTTCTAAAGAACCTTTAAAAGTTGAAGATATTGGTGGGCTGGAATGCTCTAAGTGTCACTATTAATTATGAAGAAAGGAAATAAAACTTACTGGAAAGGAATTGAACAACTTAAAAATGACCCTGCTTTTGTAAAAAATGCTGAAAGTGAGTTCCCAGAATTTTTACCTATAAAAGACTCCTCAGATAACTCTAGGAGAGATTTCTTAAAGATGATGGGTTTCGGTTTAGCAGCTGTGACTACCGCTGCATGTGAGGCACCAGTAAAGTATGCTATTCCGTATGTAGATAAGCCTGTAGATGTTGATGCAACACTTGCAAATTATTATGCTTCAACTTATTCAATGGGAAGCGACTACTGTAGTGTGGTAGTAAAGACAAGGGAAGGTAGACCAATTAAGATTGATGGAAATAAATATTCTAAAATTAGTGCAGGGTGTACATCTTCTCAGGTAGAGTCATCAGTCCTAACACTTTATGATAGACAGAGGTTACAATTCCCTATGCTAAATAATAAAGAATCTAACTGGAGAGACGTCGATAATTTTGTTAAGGAGGGGTTATCTAAAAAAGGGTCAAATAAAATTTATATAATTAGTCACTCAGTCAATAGCCCTTCAACCCTAGATGTGATAAATAAGTTTTCAAAAAAATTCGATGTTAATCATGTTGAGTACGATACTTCCTCATACTCGGGTATGCTTGATGCAAATGAAGAATCATTTGGAAAAAGAAAGATTCCATTTTATGATTTTTCTAAGGCTAAAACAATTGTTTCTTTTGGATATGATTTTTTAGGTAGTTCATTTAATCATGATTTATTTAACCAACAGTTCACTAAGCAAAGAGTTGTTAACAGAGATAAGAGAGAGATGTCAAGACTCTATACATTCGAATCAAACCTATCTCTCACAGGTGCAAATTCTGATCATAGGATTCCAATTAAGTCATCTCACACTAAGATATATATCGCCGAACTTTGGAATATTTTAAATGGTAAAATTGGTTCAGGAAGAGACTCTATTTCTTTTAATAAGTCAAAAAGGAGTTTACTTAAATTAGATATTTTAAATAAAGTTGCTGACGACTTAATTCAAAATTTAGGTTCATCTCTGGTCATATCTAGTTCTAATGATAAGTCTGTCCAATCCGTAGTGATAATGATAAATGAGCTCTTAAGAAGTTACGGAAAAACTATTGACCTTAACAGATGTTACAATACCAGAAAAGGAGATGATAGTAAGATGACTGAATTCATCAAAGACCTGGATAGTAAATCCGTACATGGTGTCATTTTCCTTAATTCTAACCCAGTTTATAACCATTATCTGTCATCTAGGTTAAAGGATGCTCTTGACAATGTTCCGTTAAAGATATCTACCTCAGATAGAATAGATGAGACATCTATCTTATGTGATGTGATTGCCCCAGATTCTCACTTCTTAGAGTCTTGGAATGACTATGAACCTATTGATAATCACTTCAGTTTTGGTCAGCCAACAATTCGTAGGATCTTTGATACAAGGCAGCACCAAGACTCCTTTTTAAGGTGGATTGATTCAGAAGTTAACTATTTTTCTACTCTTAAAAATAACTGGAGAAAAAAACAGAAGTTATTAAAATCTAACGAACCATTTCAAATATTTTGGGATAGACTTCTTCATGACGGCGTTGCGGAAATAGTTGATGAAAAAACTAAAAATTTAAATCCTTTACCTAATATCTTTAAAACTAGGATATCTGAGGCAGGTAAAGTTTCTAACTTAATTGAAAGTGAAACTGATAATGATGGCTTTGAATTAAATTTATATCATAACTTAACTGTTAGTGACGGAATTCAGTCTAATAATCCATGGCTTCAAGAAATGCCAGATCCAATATCTAAAGTCTGTTGGGATAATTATATTTCAATAAATCCAAAAGATGCCTCAAAACTAGAAGTAAAAACAGATGTAGGGACAATGACTACAAATCTTTTAAAACTAGAAAATAATGAAGGATCATTTGAAGTACCTGTTATCATTCAACCAGGTCAGGCTGAAGGCACAATAGGTCTTGCTTTAGGTTATGGTAGAAAACTTGCTGGACCAGTTGGAGACGGTATTGGTTTTGATGCAAATCAGCTCCTTAATAAAAAATTAAATATTCAAAATCTAACTGTTAGTAATATAAAATTAGAAAATACATTTAAAGACTTCAGAATAGCTCAGACCCAGACTCATGATACCATCATGGCGAGAGAAAGTGTTATCCAAGAGACATCTCTAGATCAGTACAAAAAAGATCCTTACTCAGGTAAGTATCAGTTTAAAGTTGCTACTAGTAAAGGGTTTAAAAAGCCTGAAGATGTAACGCTCTGGAATGGACACGAATATAAGAACCATCACTGGGTTATGGCAATAGATTTAAATGCTTGTACTGGTTGTGGTAGTTGTGTTATAGCTTGTCAAGTAGAAAACAATATTCCAGTAGTTGGTAAAGAAGAAGTACTAAATAGGAGAGAGATGTCATGGCTTAGAATAGATAGGTATTACTCTAGTGATGCAGATGTTAATGACTTACAAGGTTTAGAGGTTGCTGCAGAAAATCCTGATGTAACTTTCCAGCCTATGATGTGTCAACATTGTAACAATGCTCCTTGTGAGACAGTTTGTCCAGTTGCTGCCACAACTCATAGTAGTGAAGGTTTAAATCAAATGACCTATAATAGATGTATAGGTACTAGGTATTGTGCCAATAACTGTCCATACAAAGTAAGAAGGTTTAACTGGTTTAAATACCATGATAATGAGCAGTTTGATAAAAACATAGCAATGAATAATGATCTTGGAAAGATGGTTCTGAACCCTGACGTAACTGTGAGGTCAAGAGGGGTTATGGAAAAATGTTCTTTCTGTGTTCAAAAAATTCAAGAAGGTAAACTTTTAGCTAAATCAGAGAAGAGAAGGCTCAAGGATGGTGATGTTAAAATGGCTTGTGGATCAGCATGCTCAACTGACGCTATTGTTTTTGGTGACGTTAATGATAAAAACAGCAGAATAAATAATCTGCTTCAAGTTGAGAAAATTGATAAGGCAACTCTTAAGTTAAAAGAGGAGAGAGCTTATGCAGTGTTAGATGAAATTAGAGTAAGTCCAAATGTTTGGTACTTGAGAAAAGTTAGAAATAAAAAAACAGCTTAGCATGCACGTAGAATCTAAACTTAGAAAACCATTAATTACAGGAGGTAAAACTTTACATGACGTATCTGAGGATATTTGTAAAAGAGTTGAACAGAAGCCCTCCCTGTATTGGTATGCAGCCATGATAATATCAAACATAACTCTTATAGTGGGTGCATATGCTGTTTATAGAACATTATGGGATGGAATTGGAATGTGGGGTCTTAACAAGACAGTTATGTGGGCTTGGGATATTACAAATTTTGTCTGGTGGGTTGGAATAGGGCATGCAGGTACACTTATATCTGCTATTTTACTATTATTTAGACAGAGATGGAGAATGGCAATAAATAGATCCGCAGAGGCTATGACTATTTTTGCAGTTATATGTGCTGCTATGTTTCCATTACTGCACATGGGAAGATTATGGATTGGTCTTATCTGGGTTCTGCCTCTACCTAATACATACGGTTCATTGTGGGTCAATTTTGCCAGTCCTCTTTTGTGGGACGTGTTTGCAATAACTACTTATTTCTCAGTATCTCTAGTATTTTGGTATATTGGTCTTATTCCAGATTTTGCTACCATAAGAGACAGAGCTAAAAAAGCCGGAAGAAAAGTGTCTGCATATATATATGGTGGATTGAGCTTTGGATGGGACGGTGCTGCTAAGACCTGGTCCAGATACGAAACTGTTTCTCTTGTACTTGCAGGTCTTGCTACTCCTCTGGTTCTTTCTGTCCATACAATTGTATCAATGGATTTTGCAACTTCTGTTATACCTGGGTGGCATACTACTATATTTCCTCCATATTTTGTTGCTGGTGCAATTTTCTCTGGTTTTGCTATGGTTTTAACATTACTCATTATAACCAGAAAAGTATACAATTTAGAAGATTATATAACTATAAAGCATCTAGAGTTAATGAATATTGTAATAATAGTAACAGGTTCTATTGTTGGAATTGCATACTTAACAGAGTTATTTATGGCTTGGTACTCTGGAGTTGCCTACGAGCAATACGCCTTCTATAATAGGGTAACTGGTCCTTACTGGTGGGCATACTGGTCAATGATGACTTGTAATGTGATATCCCCTCAACTCTTCTGGTTTAAAAAAATAAGAACTAATATAGTTGCGACGTTTATTATATCAATAATTGTAAATATTGGTATGTGGTTTGAAAGGTTTGTAATTATTGTTACGTCTCTTCACAGAGATTATCTTCCGTCAAGTTGGGCAATGTTCTATCCGACAATATATGACTTAGGAATGTATATTTTCACATTTGGTTTATTTTTTACTGCGTTTTTAGCTTTTTCTAAGTATTTCCCTGTAATAAATATGGCTGAAGTGAAAAGTATTTTAAAACATACTGGAGAGAAAGTAAAGAAATAAATATGGATGATAAAGGTGTAAAATTTGTTATTGGTATCTATGAGGATGAAGATGTTCTTTTAGATGCTATTTCATCAGTCCGTGCCAAGGGTGTAAATATATATGAAGTCTATTCTCCATTTCCTGTTCATGGAATTGAGTCCAGACTAGGGTATAAGAGGTCTAGGCTTTCAATTGCAGCATTTTGTTTTGGTTTCCTAGGTACCTGTCTGGCACTAACTATGATGATTGGAATGACAACTATAGACTGGCCCATGATAATTGGGGGTAAAGATTTTCTCCCTTTGCCTGTTTTTATTCCAGTAACATTTGAGATGACAGTCTTATTATCAGCCTTTGGCATGGTGGGTACATTCTTTGTAATTAGTGACCTTAAACCTTGGGGTAAACCAAAAACTTTTGATCTGAGATCAACAGATGATAAACACGTGATGGCAATAGAAATTGAAAAAAATAATATGTCCGAGGCAGCACTTAAAAAATTACTAAAGTCTAATGGTGCTTCTGAAGCAAACTCTAAACTGATGGATGAATGAATAAGGTTATTATAAACTTATTATTTTGTATAGTCTTAATAGGATGTTCTGCAAAAGATGATTACCCTGGTGTGGAGTATGCACCTAATATGTACCACTCTGTCCCTTATGAACCATTATCCCAAGTTAAAGATGAAGAAATCGGTAGCTGGTTAGATTCTAATCCAAATGATGGACATGGTGAGTTTTATAATTCTAATCCTTACAATCCTTATGGGATGACAATGTTGGAACCTGTTCCAAATACTGTCAGAAGAGGTACATCCCTTCCGTATAGGATACCAAAAGATAGTCTTGAAGTTGCCGCTCTAGTTAATAGCCCAATTGAGGATAGTGATGAAGTTCTAAAAGAGGCAAAAATTCTCTACGAGAGGTTTTGTATTCATTGCCATGGAGAGAAGGGTATGGGGGACGGTCTTGTTGGTAAGGTTTACTTAGGTGTTACTGCATATAATTCAAGGGCTGTGAAAGATAAGTCTGAGGGACATATATTTCATGTTATTACACATGGTAAAGGAAGAATGTGGGGTCATGGATCTCAGATATCAATAGAAGATAGGTGGAAGATAGTCAAGTATGTTCAAACCCTTCAAAAACAATAATATGAAAGATATTTTTGATTTTAATATCGGAATAAAAAAAAACCTGCTCTACCTTTTTTTTGGGGGACTCATACTATCTATTATTGGGGTATTCCAGTTAATAAATTCTGGTCATGGTCATGAAGAATCCACCGAAATTGTAAATGCCTACATATCAGATGATGGTCATTCTGAGTTTCATTGGTATAAAAGGTTATATTCAAACTTATGGATTAATGTTGTTTACTTTTTAGGTATTTCTATATCAGCTATATTTTTTGTTGCAATTCAATACGTTTCTCAGTCTGGTTGGTCAGCAGGAATTTTAAGAGTACCGTTAGCTATTGGAAGATGGTTACTTCCTGGAAGTGTACTAATGCTTATTGTATTTGCAATTACCAACCACGATATTTTTCATTGGACACATGAGTATTTGTATGATAAATCTGATCCAAGATATGATTATGTGATTGATGGAAAAAAAGCCTATTTAAATCTACCTTTCTTCCTCGGAAGGATGGTGTTTTTCTTAGGGATATGGTATTTATTCTATGCATTGATACTTAAACATGTTGCAAAAGAAGATAAGTTTGGTGGAACTGAATCATGGAAGAAACTGTTTACAATATCTACGGTCTTTGTAGTTATTTATGCATTCACTCAATCAGTTGCTGCTTGGGATTGGGTACTATCAATAGATACCCATTGGTTCAGCACCATGTTTGGTTGGTATGTTTTTGCAAGTTGGTGGGTTTCTGCTCTTGCTTTGATTACTTACATGATTATTACATTAAAAGATAATGGTTATCTAAGTTTTATCAATCACAGTGTTATACATGACCTTGGGAAATTTGTCTTTGCATTTAGCGTATTTTGGACATACATATGGTTCTCACAGTTTCTTTTAATTTATTATGCAAATATCCCTGAAGAGACTATATATTATGTTGAGAGACTTGAAAGCGACTTTTACTTTCCTTTTTTTATAGTCAATTTAGTTCTAAACTTTTTCTTTCCTTTTTTCTTCCTTATGACTAGAGCAAGTAAGAGATTTACTAGATTTCTAAAGGTAGCATGCCCCATGATATTGTTCGGTCATTTTATTGACTTTTATCTGATGGTTACTCCCGGTGTTCTAAAAGAAAATGGTGGCTTTGGCTTCTTAGAAATCGGAGTACTTATGGTATTCTTGTCAGCATTTTTATATGTGATTTTAAGTGGCTTGACAAAACTTCCTTTGGTAGCTAAAAATCATCCAATGTTAGAAGAAAGTTTACACCATGATATTTAATTTTTATTTTAAAAAAAAATGTTTTTACAAAACATCCTTTGGGTTAAAAAATAACTAATTCTTAGGTGATTTTTTAGTAGTTGGTATATAACTTTACATAATGAATTTAATTATTGGAATCATACTTTTATTGTCTTTAGCAGTAGTTTTCCTTTTATTTAGGTCTACAGAGATATTAAGCGTTGCGAAAAAAAAAATAACCCATTCTTTCGAAGATTCTAATAATTCTTTTAATGCAATTACTGGTGTGATTTTTATGGTTACTTCTTTTATTGTTGTATTCTGGTACTCATATGATCAGTTTGAAAATTATTTCTTACCGATGGCCTCCCAACATGCACCTGAAGTTGAGATGCTGTTTTGGGCTACAATGGCTGTAACATTTACAGTATTTCTTATCACACAGGTTATGATGTTCTACTTTGGATATAGGTATAGATATAATAAAAATAGGAAAGCTTATTTTTATCCTGAGAATCATAAATTAGAAATTGTATGGACTGTGGTACCTGCAATTGTTTTAGTAGGGTTAGTTGGTTGGGGTCTTTACAAATGGAATAAAATTATGGGTCCTCCCCCCAGAGATGCAGAGATAATAGAAATTGTTGGTTATCAATTTGCATGGGCTTCTAGATACCCTGGTCCAGACAATGAGCTAGGAAATGCAAATTATAAGTTGATCGATGTAGAGAATATTGTTGGAATAGATTTTACGGATACCTCATCACTAGATGATTTTATGCCAAGAGAGATTCATATTCCTAAGGGTAAACCAGTTCTATTTAAAATAAAGGCTAGAGATGTTATCCATAGCGTATACCTTCCATATATGAGATCTCAGATGAATGCTGTACCTGGTATGCCTACTCAGATGTGGTTTATACCAACTAAAACTACAGCAGAGATGAGAGAAGAAACAGGAAATGAAAACTTTAATTTTGAAATAGTATGTAATAAAATTTGTGGAAGAGCTCACTTCTCAATGAAGCATACTGTTATAGTTCAAGAGGAGTGGGAATATATTAAATGGAAAAATGAGCAAAAGTCATGGATTGAAAAGAATCCAGACTACTACGCTAATTTTATAAAAAATAACTCTACAGATGTAGCTACTTTAAATGATTAATTATGGAGATTACTAAAACCTCAACCAAACCAAAAGTACAAGAACATGATCATCATGATGATCATCACGAGCAAAGTTTTATCACTAAATATATATTTAGTGAAGACCATAAAATGATAGCAAAGCAGTTTTTAATTTCTGGAATCTTTTGGGCTATAATGGGAGGTGCTCTATCATCTCTTTTTAGAATTCAACTTGGTTTCCCTGATATGGATCTTACTGCATTAAGTCCTATTATAGGTAATTGGTTAACTCCTCAAGGTAAGATTGATCCTGAAGTTTATCTGGCCCTCATAACAATGCACGGTACAATAATGGTCTTTTTTGTTCTAACTGCAGGCTTGAGTGGTACTTTTAGTAACTTCTTAATTCCTCTTCAGATCGGTGCAAGAGATATGGCTAGTGGTTTTATGAACATGTTATCATACTGGTTTTTCTTCCTTTCAAGCATAGTAATGTTCATCTCTATTTTTGTCGAGGGAGGACCTGCAAGTGGTGGATGGACAATATACCCTCCACTTAGTGCTCTTCCCCAGGCTGTATCAGGATCGGGTATGGGTATGACTTTGTGGTTAATTTCTATGGCTCTTTTTATTGTTTCAGCTCTATTAGGTTCATTAAATTATATAACTACAGTAATAAATTTAAGGACAGAAGGAATGACATTTTTTAGAATGCCATTAACAATATGGGCATTTCTTGTTACAGCAATTCTTGGAGTTTTATCCTTTCCTGTTCTCCTATCGGCAGCTTTACTACTCATAATGGACAGGTCTTTTGGAACGAGTTTTTACCTATCAGATATATATATAGCAGGTGAAGCACTATCTAATCAAGGTGGTAGTGCTATTTTATTTCAACATCTATTTTGGTTTCTGGGACACCCTGAAGTATATATTGTTATTTTACCATCATTAGGTATAACATCTGAGATAATTGCTACCTGCTCAAGAAAACCAATTTTTGGTTACAGAGCCATGGTTTATTCTATTTTTGGGATTGGAGTGCTTTCATTCGTTGTATGGGCTCATCATATGTTTATCTCAGGAATGAATCCTTTTCTTGGGTCAGTTTTTACAATTTTAACTCTAATAATTGCTGTCCCATCAGCTGTAAAAGCTTTTAATTATATAGCAACATTATGGAGGGGTAATATTGTATTCACTCCTGCAATGTTATTTTCAATTGGTCTGGTATCATTCTTTATTTCTGGTGGTCTTACTGGATTATTTTTAGGAAATTCTGTTATTGATATTAATTTACATGATACATATTTTGTAGTTGCACACTTCCATATAGTTATGGGGAGTGCTTCATTTTTTGGTTTATTTGCTGGGGTTTATCATTGGTTCCCTAAAATGTATGGAAGGATGATGAATAGAACATTGGGTTATATTCACTTTTGGGTTACTTTTATTGGTGCATATTTGGTTTTCTTTCCTCTTCACTATATAGGCATTGCTGGATTCCCAAGAAGATACTATTCATTTACTAACTTCGAAACTGGAAGAATTGAGTCATTTATTGATTTAAATACATTTGTAAGCTTTGCTGCGATTATTACCTTCATCGCTCAATTTATATTTCTATTTAATTTTTTCTATTCAATTTATAGAGGAAGAAAAGCTTCTAAGAACCCTTGGAATTCTAACACAATTGAGTGGACAACACCAGTAGAGCCGGGACACGGAAACTGGCCAGGAGCAATCCCTAAAGTCGAAAGGTGGCCATACGACTACAGCAAACCCGGATCTGATAAAGATTTTATACCTCAGAATATACCATTATCAAAAACCCCTGAGTCCAATATGCCTGATGACTCTAGCAGGTAGACCTTCTCTCTTCATATAATGGTTAAATGGTTAGGAAATAATTATAATCTTACAACAAAGATCAGTCTTACTCTTCTCTACATACTAATCCTTGCAGGAGGTGTTGTGAGATGTACTGGTTCTGGAATGGGTTGTCCAGATTGGCCAAAATGTTTTGGTATGTTAATTCCCCCAACTTCTGTTAATGAATTACCTGAAAATTATGAAGAAATATTTATAGAGGGAAGAATAAAAAAAAATGAGAGATTAAGTTCTATTTTATCATTAATTGGTCTTGAAAAGCTTTCAGATAAAATTAAAAATGATCCAGATATTAAGAGTGGTGAGGAGTTTAATGTATATAAAACTTGGACAGAATATATAAACAGGTTAATTGGAGCATTAGTTGGTTTCTCTTTAATTTTTGTTTTTTTGAGTTCTCTATTTATAAGACCAGTAAGTAAAAAGTTGATTTTATTATCTTTTTTATCATTGATATTAGTTTTTTTTCAGGCTTGGGTTGGTTCAATAGTAGTTTCAACAAATTTACTATCAGGGCTCATTACATTTCATGTAATTGTAGCATTGTTAATTATATGTAATGTTATACTTTGTTATCACCTATCATCAAGAAATAATAACAATTATATAGGAAGTAGAATATTGAATTTTTTTATTATCTCTAGTTTGATATTATTTATGATACAAATGGTTTTGGGAACAGATGTTAGGGAATCAGTTGATGAACTACTAAAATTATATGGATTTAATTTCCGAGAAAATATTATAGAATCATTGAATAATACATTTAAAATACATAGATCTTTTTCTATTTTAATTCTTTTATTTCAGGTACTAACTGTTATAACGATTTATATCAAATTTAAATCCTATAAATTTTTTAAAATTATTTCAGTTCTAATGCTTCTATTAATTATTTCTGAAATTTTAGTAGGAGCTGGAATGGCCTATTTTTCAATTCCTAAGATACTTCAGCCAGTACATCTATTTATCGCTTTCTTGGCTTTTGGATTACAGTTTTATATATTATTATTGAATTTTTCTTTAAAAAAAATATAGTATAATGAATCTTATAATCTCAAAAACTATATTTGCGCTTTATATGATAATAGAAAATATTAAAATTTTTTTTGAGCTATCTAAGTTTAGACTTTCACTCTTGGTTTCTTTATCCTCAGTTTTTGGATTTCTTATTTCCTCCAAATCGGTTGATATTAATGACGTTTTTATTCTTTTAATAGCAGGATATTTTGTTAGTTCCTCATCAGTAATAAATAATCAGATTTTCGAGAGAGATTCAGATAAATTAATGGAAAGAACAAAAAAAAGACCTATTCCAACTGATAGAGTATCTATAAAGAAATCAATAATAATATCTTTAACCTCCATGATAATTGGATTATTTCTAATTTCATTTTATCTAAATATTTATGCGGCGCTATTATCACTTATTTCTTTATTATTATATTCATTTGTATACACTCCCATGAAAAAAATTGGTCCTATTGCTGTATTTATTGGAGCAATTCCGGGTGCTCTTCCACCACTTATTGGATGGGTGGCCTCAACAGGTCAGATCACTTTAGAGGCATTAATTATTTTTAGTATACAATTTATTTGGCAATTTCCACATTTTTGGGCAATTGCTTGGATGTATGATGATGATTATAAAAAAGCAGGGTTTAAACTCTTACCTAACAATGGTGAAAAAAATATTAAAACTGCAGTAAATATTATGATCTACACATTATTTCTAATTCCTTTAGGTCTTCTACCAACTATTTTTGGAATAACAGGTATAATATCAGGTGCAGTTGCTGTACTTCTTGCAATTATATTTTTAGCTCAAACTTTCAAGCTAATAAATGATTATTCAAGAGACTCTGCACTTAAAGTAATGTTTAGTTCATTTATATACCTCCCAATTGTGCAAATTAGTTATGTATTAGATAAAATTTAGAATTATGAAAGATAAAACCAATACAAATATTTTAAGAATGAATCCAAATATCTTTTTAATATGGATATTTATGATATCAATCTCTATGATTTTTGTTTCATTAATAAGTGCATACATAGTAAAAAAAGGAGAGCCAGGCGGATTCAATGTTGACCTCCCCTCAATGTTTTACTATTCTACAGTTGTTGTAATTCTAAGTAGTATTTTTAAGCAGTTATCTTATTTTGAATCTAAGAAAGATAACTTTAGAACACAAAAAATATTTTTATTAGGTAGTTTTATTACTGGTACTTTATTTCTTTTATTCCAATATTATGGGTGGGTTCAGCTAGTTGAGGGAGGTGTTTACTTTGTTGGACATCCTGATGGCTCTTTTATATATATACTTAGCGGCGTTCACGCTTTTCATCTTATTTCTGGTCTTATATTTATATTATACATTTATTACTCAGCAATTAAACTAAATGTCCATTCAAAAAATTTATTAAGCATCGAAATGTCTACCACTTACTGGCATTTTCTTGCAGGAATGTGGGTTTATTTATTTTTAACTTTGTATTTTTATAATATATAAAAATGGCAAACCAAGCTACTTTACCTACATCAGAAAAAGATCTTTGGTCAGGAGGAACTGAACCATTTAAGGCAAGCTATGGCAAGCTTATGATGTGGTTTTTTCTCATATCCGATGCTTTTACTTTTTCAGCTTTTCTAATAGCCTACGGTGTGATAAGGTTCAGACACCCAGGATATGATGGAACTTTATCAGATTTCTCCTTTTCTCAATCTTACTGGCCTGTTCCTGAAAAAGTTTTTGAGGCATTTCCATTTTTTCATGGAGTTGAGTTACCACTAGTCTTTGTCGGTCTTATGACATTTATATTAATTTTAAGTAGTGTGACTATGGTATTAGCTGTAGAGGCAGGACATAGAATGGATAGACAGGCAGTAGAAAAGTGGATGATTTGGACAATATTTGGTGGACTTACCTTTCTTGGATGTCAGGCTTGGGAGTGGTCACATTTTATTCATGGAACAGACGCTGGCACTAAACTTCTTGATGGGAGTATAATATATGGAGCAAACCTTCAGACTAATCAATATGGACCTCCTGATTTTGCAGCTTTTTTCTTCTTCATAACGGGATTTCACGGTTTTCATGTATTTAGTGGAGTAGCATTAAATTTCCTAATATTTTATCAAGCTACTGTTGGAATATTAGAGAGAAGAGGTCACTATGAGATGGTGGAGAAAGTAGGATTATATTGGCATTTTGTTGACCTAGTTTGGGTCTTTGTTTTTACTTTTTTTTATTTAGTGTAGAATTATGATCGAACCAGAAATTTCTTCTATTAATCCAGAACCTGCAGATAAATCTAAAATTTGGAAGATTTGGAAAGTTGCTATAATACTTGGTTTAGTAACTGCAGCAGAATTTTACGTTGCATTGCAGTTTCCTGAGTCATGGAAAAGTTTTAAAATATTTTTATTTATTGGTATGACATTCGTAAAAGCTGGTTATATAATTGGCGAATTTATGCATTTAGCTCACGAACAAAAATCATTAATGTGGACAATACTAATACCATGTGTATTTGTGGTATGGCTACTTGGTGCCTTATTTATACAGGCTGATGCTATATATCAGGCTATTTATTCTTAATGATTAACCTGAAAAAGGCTTTTATCCTTTCATTTTCAATCCTTCTTCCTATTATACTCTATTTTTTTCTAAGATTTTTTGGAGATAATAAATACGTTGTCTCTGAGGTTAATTATGAATGTGATGAGGTATTATTATCTGCTTTATATGAGCAAGATAAGGAGTCGGAGATAATACTTGTTGATATAAGATTTAATTTAAAAAATTCATTAGTTGATAACCTTCTCACAAAACTTTATTCAAATAAAAAGATTGATATTATAACATTATCAGAGATCGATCGTAATTTAAACTGGACTGTTCTTAAAACAGATTTTTTTAATGAGACGAATGATATTATTTGTTTTAAGTCTGATATTAAGTCTGATTATGTACTACTACTAGATAATGAAAATAAAGTTAGAGGAATATACGATCTTAACGAATTAGATGAATACGATAGATTAAATGTTGAAATTGATATCATAAATCTTAAAAATGAAAAATAACCTTACTAAAGTCATAGCATTAGTATCAGTACTCATTCCATTAGCTGTTGCATTCCTACTCTTTATGCCTAGTAAGATCTCATTTTTTGGTGAGTGGACATACAAATTACCCCATTTCAATGCTATTATTAATTCATTTACTGCATTATTTTTAGTTCTTTCTTTCTATGCTATTAAATATAAAAAAAATATTATCCTCCACCAGAATTTAAACACGTTAGCATTTACTTTAGGTGCTATTTTTTTAGTTTCATATATCATATACCATTCCTCAGTTGATAGTACTAAATACCTTGGTGACTCAAAAACTATCTATTATTTCTTTCTTATTTCTCATATATTACTTTCTATTGTAGTCGTCCCTTTTGTTCTTTTTGCATTTTATTATTCATTAACAAACAAGATAAAACAACATAAAAAAGTAGTAAAATATACCTTTCCAATATGGTTATATGTATCAGTTTCAGGTGTTATTGTTTATTTTATGATAAGTCCATTTTATAAGTTTTAATGAAAAAATATTATTCTTTCTTTTTGATTTTTATGTTTAGTACATATGATACTCTTTCACAGGGGTGTTCTATGTGTCGGGGGATAGTTGAGAGTGATGCTAATTCTGGTGGTAATGGTATTTCATCAAGCATAAACTCCGGTATAATCTATTTATTTACTTCTACTTATGTTCTGATAATAATTGGAGGTGTATTCTGGTACTTTAGAAGTAGGAGGTATGTCAAAGACCAAGAAAGTAAAAGAAAGATTAAAAAAAGAGTAGCTTCTCTAATTGATTAAGTTTATTTAATCTTCTTCATCAATTTATTTGAAAATACAAAATCATTAAGCTCCTTGACTTTAGTTTTTAGAATTTTTTTATTATTTCCCTCCCAAAGTTTTTTCCCTTCATGTAGGAACATGATATATTCTCCAATTTCAACTACAGAGTTCATATCGTGAGTCACAACTATTGTTGTTGTATTTAATTTTTGAGTTAATTCTAAAATTAGATCATCTATTTTTATAGCAGTTAGAGGATCAAGTCCTGAATTTGGTTCGTCACAGAAAAGGTATTTAGAGTCATTAACAATTGCTCGTGCTATTCCTACTCTTTTTTTCATACCACCGCTCAGTTCAGAAGGCATTTTGTCATTAATTTTTTCAAGTCCCACTAACTCAAGGCAATGGTTAACCTTCTCTATTTTTTCATTTTCTGGTGTATTAGTAAGGATGTCAAGAGGAAATTTTATATTTTCTTCAACGTTCTTTGAATCGAACAATGCACTACCCTGAAATAACATACCAATTTCTCGCCTTATCTGTGTCGTAAGATTTTTATTTGCATTAGTAAAGTTCCTATTATCAAACAAGACAGACCCTACATCTGGTTCTAGAAGGCCTACTAGGCATTTTAATAAAACACTTTTACCTGTACCGCTAGCACCTATTATTAGGTTAGTTCTGCCTTTTTCAAAAGTTCCTGATATATCAAAAAGTACCTGTTTGTCTTTAAAAGATTTTGATATGTTTTTTATTTCAATCATAGTAATACTTGAGCTAGGATATAATCTGCAATTAGAATAAAAATACAGCTATTAGTAACGGCATTGGTACTTGACTTTCCGACCTCAAGAGCTCCACCTGATGTGTAGTACCCTTGAAATGATGATATAGAAGCTACTATGAAGGCAAATACATAAGATTTTACTAAAGCAAATGGGATATTGAAAGGGTTAAATTCATATCTTAAACCATATATATACTCTTGGCCTGTAATTACATCGGTAAGAACACCAGCCATGTACCCACCGCTTATTGCCAAAGTAGCGGAAATTATAACTAGAATTGGAAACATAAGAAGAGAAGCTATAATCTTTGGTAATACAAGATACGAGGAAGAGTTTACCCCCATCACTTCAAGTGCATCAATTTGTTCTGTTATTCTCATTGTCCCTAATTCTCCTGCTATATTAGAACCAACTTTACCCGCAAAAACAATAGCTATTATAGTTGGAGATAATTCTAGGAGCGTCATATCTCTAACAACTAATGAAATTACATAGTCTGGTATAAGAGGACCAACAAGGTTAAAAGCAGTTTGAATAGTTGTAACTGCACCCATAAAAATTGATACTATTGATACAATAAATAAGCTATCGTATCCAATTTTTATACATTCATTTATAGTAAGTGAGACGTATGTTCTAAACTTTTCTCTTCTCTCTAATAGAGAAATCATAAAGAGAATATACTTACCAAATTTTTTCAACTTATTAAGTTATTTTTCATTAATATACATACAAATTATTAAATTAAAACGAGAATTTAATGTAATGAAAAAAACAATAGTATTAACTGGTGGTTCTAAGGGAATGGGTAAGTCAACACTTCTAAAGTTTGCCGAAAATAATTTTGATATTTTAACCTGTTCAAGAAAGAAAACTGATCTACGGTTAATTGGAGATGAGATTAGAGAATTTTATCCTAATATAAATTTTAATTCAATAGATTCTGATCTTTCAGATAAAACTGGATGTGATAAATTTATAGACTTTGTTAACTCAAATACTGATAAAGTAGATGTCTTAGTAAATAATGTTGGCACATTTATTCCTGGAGAATTAATGAATGAAGATGAGGATGCTCTTGAATTCATGATAAATACTAATCTCTACTCAAACTATAGAGTAACAAGGGGATTATCAAAAATATTTATTAGTCAGAAGTATGGTCATATCTTTAATATATGTTCTATTGCTAGTAAAGTTGCTTATGAAAATGGAGGTTCATACTGTATATCTAAATTTGCTATATATGGGTTTAGTCAGTGCCTTAGAGAAGAATTTAAAAAATTTAATGTTAAAGTTACAGCTGTATTACCAGGAGCAACTAGGACTGGGAGCTGGGATGGAACTTCCTTGCCGGATGAACGTTTTATAAATGTTGACGATATATCAAACTCAATTTACGCAGCTTATGATACATCACCTGGTGCTACAGTAGAAGAGATAGTAATTCGTCCTCAACTTGGTGATATTTAAATAATTAGTTTTGAATAAATTTTTCAGTAAAGGTTTATTTAGATATAAGAGAAGAGAGTCTCATACTGTCAAAATTGGTAACTCAGCCATCGGTGGTAAAAACCCAATAAGAATTCAATCTATGACAACTGCAGATACCATGGACACTAAATCCACAGTAGATCAGACAATAAGAATGATAAATTCAGGCTGTGAGTTTGTTAGAATAACAGCACCTAATATTGGAGCTGCTAAAAACTTATCAAATATTAAAAGTGAGTTATTAAAAAAGGGATATAATGTTCCACTTATAGCAGATATTCACTTCACACCAAAAGCTGCTGAAATTTCAGCTGAGATAGTTGAAAAGGTAAGGATAAATCCAGGTAATTACTCTGATACTAAAAAGTTTAAAGTTATTGACTATGATGATAAAACTTATAATGAGGAAATTGAGAGAATTTATGATAGAGTATCTCCATTAATAAAAATTTGTAAAAAAAACGGAACAGCAATGAGAATTGGTACAAACCACGGCTCGTTGTCTGATAGAATTCTAAGTAGGTTTGGAGACACCCCTAAAGGTATGGTCGAATCAGCACTAGAGTATTTAAGAATATGTGAGGATCATAATTTCTACAACATTGTCTTATCAATGAAAGCAAGTAATCCATTAGTTATGGTTCATGCTTATAGACTATTAGTTGAAAATTTAGATAATTCTAAACTTAAAAATTACCCCATACACCTAGGTGTAACAGAGGCTGGTGAGGGTGAAGATGGTAGGATAAAGTCTGCAATTGGAATTGGTTCATTACTTGATGATGGTATTGGTGATACAGTAAGGGTATCACTTACTGAGGAACCAGAGTTTGAATCCCCAGTAGCAAGCATAATGACTGATAGATATATTAATAGACCTAACCATGATATTATTCAAAGTCCCAAAGTATTTAATTTTTCTCCTTCCCGCTATGATAAAAGAGAATCAGAAGAGATAGTAAATATTGGAGGAGATTATTTTCCTGTTGTCATTAGCGATTTATCGTTTTTAAATAAAATTGATGATAAACACTTAAGAATGTTAGGAATTAATTTTGACTTGGATACTGGTTTTTTGAATACTGAAGATACTTCACCAGACTATATTTATGTTGGAGATAATGAAATTGATATTAAAAATTTCAAATATAATACCATTGTTAATTACGATAAATGGTTAAAAAATAAAGTAGTAGATAAATCTTTCCCTCTCATTGATATATTAAAATTAAAATCTATTAAAAAAGTATCAAAAAAATTAAATTTTATTTCTCTAAAAACTAATGATGTTGACCTTTTAAATCAATCTGATTTACCATTAAATTCAGTACTAATTATTGATTCTGATAACGACCATTTTATGCCAGATATGAGAGCATTCTTTCTTTCTATGTCTATTAAAAATCCAGTTATAATTAAATCTAATTATAATCTAAATTATTCTGATAAGCTTATAGTTCACTCATCCACCGATCTTGGTGGATTATTTATTCAGGGAATGGGAGATGGTATTTTTTTAAGATCTTCTCAGGAACCCGAAAAATATTTTAAGAAAATAAATTCTCTTAGTTTTAAAATTTTACAGGCTGCAAGGGTAAGGGTTACAGCCACTGATTTTATATCATGTCCTTCTTGTGGAAGGACCTTATTTGATTTACAAAAAACTACTGCAATGATAAGAGAGAGGACGGATCACCTAAAAGGTTTAAAGATAGGCATTATGGGATGTATAGTAAACGGTCCTGGAGAGATGGCAGATGCTGATTATGGATACGTTGGTTCAGGTAAAGATAAAATCACTTTATATAGGGGACAAGAAGTTGTCAAAAGAGCTATTAAGTATGAGGATGGTGTTGATGAACTAATTGAACTTATAAAAGATGATGGTAATTGGGTAGAACCTAAATGAAAAAATATGAAAAAAAAACAAAAAAAAATATCTTATTATTTTGACTTTACAGAGGTCATAAACTATTTCTTTAGAAAAAAAGATTCTAATAGAAAATCAAACTTTAGCTTAAAAGCTATGCACACTGTAAATAAGTTATCGATTCTTATTTTTTTACTTGGAGTATTAGTAATTATAACAAGAAGAATTTTTTCATGATTAAAAATCTCTTTTTGTATCTATTATTTTTAACACTTTTATCATGCAAAAAAGATAGTCATGATGTTAAAGAGTTAAATTATCTTGCTTTAGGGGATTCATACACAATAGGTGAGTCTCTTCAGTTAGATGATTCGTATCCTTATCAGTTAAAAAATAGAATTAATAAAATTAAAGATGTTAAAATTATTGCAAAGACTGGATGGACAACTGGAGAGCTAATTGATACTTTAAGTTATTTTGATCTAAAAAATAAATATGATTTTGTCTCATTACTAATTGGTGTAAACAATCAATATAGAAAATATAATATCTCATTATTTGAAAAAGAATTTGAAATTTTATTGAATATGGCTATGAGCTACTCTAAGGATATTAATAAAGTATTTGTCTTATCTATCCCTGATTATGGAGTTACACCATTTGGTTTTAAAAATAAAAATGAAATCGCTAAAGAAATAAATTTATATAATCAAATTAAAAAAAGAATTACTAAAAGCTATAATATAGATTTTTATGATATAACAGATATTTCACGGAATGCTGAGATAGACAAACTTTTAATTGTAGAAGATAGTTTACATCCATCTAAAAAAATGTATTCTCAGTGGGTTGATAGGATATATAGATATGTAGATTTAAAAACTAATTAGATCACTATATTGATTATTTTTTTTGGGATAAAAATAATTTTTTTAATCTTTTCATTTTCAGTCCACTTCGAAACTATTTCATTAGAAATAACCTCTGATTTTACTTCTTTTTCTTCTGTATCAATATTGAATTTCATTTTTGTTCTGAGTTTTCCATTTATCATTATTGGATATTCAAATATATCCTCAGTTAAAAATTCATCATTATATTTAGGGTAATTCGATAATGAAATACTTTTATTATTTCCTAATTTACTCCATAATTCTTCAGAAATATGCGGAGCAAAAGATGATAAAACAATTAATAGTGGCTCAAGAATTTCTCTTTTATTACATTTCTTTCTACTTAGTTCATTGACCGTAATCATTAACTGACTAATACACGTATTTATTGAGAGTCTATCAATATCATTTTCAATTTTTTTAATTGCCGTATGTAGTAATTTAAGTTCATTATTATCAGGTTTTTCCTCAGAAATACTGAATTTATTTCCATCATAGAAAAGTGACCAAAACCTATTTAAAAACTTATATACTCCTTCAATTCCGTTTGTATTCCATGGTTTTGATTGCTCAAGAGGTCCCAAAAACATTTCATACATTCTGAGTGTATCAGATCCATAATCATTAATTATATTATCAGGGTTTACAACATTACTCTTAGATTTTGACATTTTTTCAGTTTCAAAACCACAGATATAATCATCTCCTTCTAGTATAAATTCAGCATCATAAAATTCTTTTGATGATTTCTTGAATTTATCTAAATCTAGTTTATCATTCTCAACAATATTTACATCAACATGGAGCTTTGTGAAATCATATTCATTTCTTAAATTATATGAAACAAATGTTTTTGTATTTTTTACCCTGTAGATAAAATTAGATCTTCCAAGTATCATCCCTTGATTAACTAATTTTTTAAAGGGTTCAGATGTATTAACATGACCTAGGTCATATAAAACTTTGTGCCAAAACCTAGAATATAATAAATGAAGTACAGCATGTTCTGCTCCACCGATATATAAATCGACTGGCATCCAATATTTTATTTTTTCTTTATCTGCAAAAGCAATTTCATTAATTGGATCTAAATACCTTAGGTAATACCAGCAAGAGCCTGCCCACTGAGGCATAGTGTTTGTCTCTCTCTCATATTCTATATCTCCTGATTTTACTTTAACCCAGTCATCAATTCTTGCTAGTGGAGATAATCCATCATCTGTTGGTAGGTAACTTTCAACCTCAGGTAATTTAACAGGTAAATCTTCTTCATCTACTGGGAATTGCTTACCACTGGAGTGTAAAATAGGGATTGGTTCTCCCCAATACCTTTGCCTAGTAAATATCCAATCTCTTAATTTATAGTTTACTGTTTTTTTCCCTAGATTTTTACTTTCTAATATTTCGGTTACTATTTTTTTAAATTTTTCATTTTTTATTCCATTGTAATCTCCTGAATTTATTACTTTCCCATCACCTGTATAACATTTTTCATCAGTATTGTTTTTGATGACTTCTATAATTTTGAGGTTAAACTTAGAGGCAAATTCATAATCTCTTTCATCATGAGCAGGCACTGCCATAATTGCTCCAGTACCGTAGCTAGATAAAACATAATCTGAAATCCAGATAGGGATTTTTTTTCCTGAAATTGGGTTTACAGCATAAGATCCTGTAAATACTCCTGTTTTATTTTTTTCATTTTCTTGTCTTTCAAGTTCACTCTTCTTAGAAGTATTATCTACATAATCCTTGATTTGATTTCTATAATCATCCGTTGTTAAACTCTCTACCATTTTGTGTTCTGGTGCAAGAACTAAATAAGTAGCACCATAAATTGTATCTGGTCTGGTAGTGAAAACTTTTATATTTATCTTATTATTTATAGGAAAAGATATTTCAGCACCAGTGGATTTACCAATCCAATTCTTTTGTGATAATTTAATTGAATCAGGCCAATCAAGAGTATCAAGATCTTTAAGGAGTCTCTCCGAGAAATCTGTTATTCTCATTACCCACTGTCTCATTGGCCTCCTTATCACAGGAAAACCTCCTCTCTCACTTACTCCACCAATTACCTCTTCATTGGATAAGACAGTACCTAATTCCTCACACCAATTAACATCTACTTCGTCTATATATGCTAACCTCCTTGAGTCAATATATTTAATTTTTTCGTTAGCTGATAAATCATCAGGAATTTCTAATTTTTCTATAGTTTCAGCTTTATTTTTTTTATCGTTAAAATAGCTATTGTAGAGTTTTAAAAATATCCATTGTGTCCATTTATAATATTTACTGTCACTTGTTCTTACTTCTCTATCCCAGTCAAATGATAAACCCAGTTGACTGAGTTGTTCTTTGAACTTTGAAATATTATTTTCAGTTGTTTCTTTAGGGTGTTGTCCAGTTTTTATAGCATACTGTTCAGCAGGTAAACCAAATGAATCAAATCCCATAGGGTGGAGTACATTATAACCTTTTAACTTTTTGAATCTAGATATGATATCTGATGCTATATAACCAAGGGGATGTCCCACATGGAGTCCTGATCCTGAAGGATATGGGAACATATCCATGACATAGTATTTGGGTTTATTATTTATCTCTGTTTTATAGGTCTTATTTTTATCCCAGTATTCTTGCCATTTTCTCTCAATACTCTTAAAATTATATTTCATCTTCAAAAATACAATTTAATTAATTATTAAAGCTTTATTTTTTTCTGAAAACTATTGTTATTGGAACTCCTTCTAATGTAAAATACTCGCGTAATTTATTCATTAAAAATCTCTTATATGATTCTCTGATATATTGAGGCAAATTGGAGAAAAAAGCAAATGTTGGAGTATTAGTTGGTAGCTGAGTTACATATTTAATTTTAATATATTTTCCTTTATTTGAGGGTGGAGGATATTTCTTAATTTCAGGTAAAATCTTATTATTAAGTTGAGATGTTGATATTTTTAGATTTCTATTTTCATAGATCTCAAGGGTTTTTTCTAAAACTTGAAAAATTCTTTGTTTTTTTAATACTGATGAAAATATGATAGGGATATAATCAAAGGGACTAATTTTATTTTGAATATGTTCTTCATATTCTTTTAGTGTGCTGTTATTTTTCTCAATTAGATCCCATTTATTTACCATAATAACAACTCCTTTTTTGTATTTTACAGCAAGAGATAAAATATTCATATCTTGACCTTCAAAGCCTTGTTCTGCATCAATCATTATTATTGTAACATCACTGTTCTCTAGAGCTTGTATTGATCTCATAACAGAGTAGAATTCTATATTCTCTCTAACTTTAGATTTTTTTCTGATGCCAGCTGTATCCGTTATAATAAAATTTTTATTAAATAAATTATATTCAGTATCTATGGAATCTCTAGTAGTTCCAGAAATTTCTGTGACTATATTTCTTTCTTCTCCCAGGATTGAATTTGTAAGAGATGACTTTCCCACATTAGGTCTTCCAAGTATAGAAATTCTAGGTAATTTATCTTCTGATTTCTCATCAACATCTTCAATTTTACTGACAACCATATCAAGTAATTCTCCTGTTCCAGAACCGTTAACCGAAGAAATAGGAATAATTGGAATTTTTTTTAGTCCAAGCTCATAGAATTCATTAGAATTCATTTCTAAATTAGGGTTATCAGCTTTATTTGCAACAAGAATTGTCTCCTTATTTAACTCTCTTATTATTTTAGAAAAATCAGAATCCAAAGATGTTAAACCTTCTTTACAATCAACCATAAATAAAATAATAGACGCTTCACTTAGAGCAAGAATTACCTGTTCTTTAATTTTTCTTTCGAAGATATTATCTGAACTTTCTACATACCCTCCTGTATCTATAACTGTAAATACTTTTCCATTCCAATCTGAAATACCATAATGTCTATCTCTTGTAACACCACTCTCATCATGGATTATGGCCTTTCTTTTCTCAACTAATCTATTAAAAAGGGTAGATTTACCAACATTAGGTCTCCCGACAATAGCAACTATATTACTCATTAAGAATTAATTAAATTTAGGCGAATTTAATTAATAGTAATTAATTGAATGTTATTTTCTAATATAGTAGAATTTAATTTTACTAAATCATTCTCTTTTATGTTGTTCCACATTTTAAGTTCAACATCAATGAGTCCAATTAATTCATCTCTAACATTGTACATTTGATCAGTTGGTTTAAAATTACCTACTGAAGCAACACTAGTTAAATGAGCAAGTTTATTGTTTAATCTGATTGGAAAATTTAGTGGGTCCTGACCACTTCTGTTTTTTGTTTGATATAATTTTTCTTCAACCAAAGTAATTCTTGAAATAATATCATTAATTGTACTTTGCACTTCAGGATATTTATCTGATATTTTACTTTTTAAATCATTTAGTTGAGATCTAATTAATCTTATATCAATTATTGTTTGATGAATATCTGATACCTTATCTCTTATACTAAGTAAAAAATTAAATTGTTCTTCTAAGTCACCTTCTGTTGAATTACTTCTTGGATCTTTTAAAATATTAAATGACTGTTCCTCAGATTCATCATTCACTATTAATTTTACATGATATTTTCCTGGTGAAGCTATAGGGCCTCGAAGGCTTGCTGCCCACATAATTAATCCGTCAAAGCCTTTAGCGTCGTTGTATCTCATGTCCCAAATAAATGAATTTTTTTCATTATTCACTTCTAGTTTGTTATCATCAGATTTATTATTGAATTCTTTTATTAAATTTTTCTCTTCATCAAGAAATTGTAATGAAATAGTTGTATTTTCATTTAATAAATTATCATCTACATTAAAGAAAACTTCAATACCGTTATGATGATTTTTTCCAGTATTTCTTGGTGTTCCTCTACTTACTCTGCCCATTCTATAACTGTCTATAGGTTTAAATAATTTAAATGATGCGTTATTTACTTGATCATTGAGCTGATGTAAAGGAGTTAAATCATCAATTAACCATAATGATCTACCTTGAGTTGCTGCAATTAAGTTATTATTTTTAATTGTTAAATCTGTTATAGGAACAAGTGGTAGATTAAGTTGAAATGGGTTCCATGAAATACCGTCATCAAAAGATATATACATACCTGATTCAGTTCCAGCATAAAGAAGTTTCTCTTTATTTGGGTCTGCTCTTAAAACTCTTGTGAAATGCTTATTCGGAATGCCATTAGTTATTTTTTCCCAAGTTCTACCATAATCTTTAGTCTTATACAGATAAGGTTGGAAATCTCCAGTCTTATATAATGTTCCTGCAGCATAAAGACCTCCTTTTACAAATGGATCAGGTTCAACACTATTCCACATAAGATATTTTGGAGAATTGTTTGGTGTTACATTCTCCCAATTTTTTCCTCCATCCTTAGAAACATGAATTAAACCATCATCAGATGCAGCCCAAAGTAAATCTTTTTCGTATGGAGATTCACAAGCAGCAAAAATTGTAGCATAATATTCTACAGCTGTATTGTCTTTAGTTATAGGTCCTCCTGATGGCCCAAGCTTTTCTTTTTCATTTCTAGTTAGATCAGGGCTGAATACTTCCCATTTTTCACCTTCGTTATATGTTACGTGAAACCTATTTGATGTAGTATAGAGTTTGTTAGCATCATGCGGAGAAAAGAATATAGGAAAATTCCATTGAAATCTATATTTCATGTCTTCAGCTCCGTGCCCCATAGGATTATTAGGCCATACATTTATAGATCTAACTTCTCCTGTTGAATGATCTAGTCTAGTGAGGTAACCACCATAACTTCCCCCATAAACAATATCAGGATTATCAGGTTTTGCTGCTAGGTGAGCACTTTCACCTCCAGCAGATGATTCCCAGTCTCTCTCTGAGATTCCACCAGAATTAACTCTGTGAGGAACTCTTTGAGTACTATTATCTTGCTGGGCAACAAGAATATTGTAAGGAAAGCTATTATCTGTAGCTACTCTGTAATACTGTGCTGTAGGTTGGTTCATATAGGTAGACCAATTACTGGCATCGTCATTGCTTACTTGAGCTCCTCCGTCATCAGCAACTATAAGTCTATTATTATTTTCTGGATCTATCCATAAGTCGTGATGATCACCGTGCGGTGTTCTATACCTATCAAAAGATTTTCCATCATCTTCCGATCTCCAGAAAGAAACATTCATTACATATACTCTGTTTTCATTTTGTGTATCAGCATATACTCTAGTATAATACCAAGCTCTTTGTCTCAAATTCCTGTCCTCATTTACTTTTTTCCATGAATTTCCTCCATCGTCTGATCTGAATAAACCCCCATCTTTATTTTCAATTAAAGCAAAAATTTTCTTTGAATTTACCGGTGAAACAGATACTCCACTTATACCCCAGAGTCCACTAGGTAAACCATCATTTCCTGAAATATTATTCCATGTTTCACCACCATCTGTTGATTTCCATAATCCTGACCCTTCACCCCCGCTTTCTAAGCTATATGGTGTTCTCCTTATATTCCAAGTAGAGGCAAAAATTATTCTCGGATTATTTTTATCAATGGAAATATCAACAGCTCCAGATCTCTCATTTGAAAATAGAACATGTTTCCATGTTTGCCCTCCATCAGATGATTTATAAACACCTCTTTTTTTACTATTCTTAAATAAATCACCTATAATAGCTATATAAACAATATCTGGATTTTTTGGATGAATAGCAATTCTACCTACTTGCACTTGGTCAATATCTAAATTCATTTTTTTCCAAGTTTCTCCTGCATCATCTGATTTCCAGAATCCACCATATCCTGGAGATACATTTCCTCTAACTGTTTTTTCACCAGTTCCAACGTATAATATATTAGGGTCAGATTGACTAGCAGATATTGCTCCTATAGAACCCCCAAAGAAACCATCTGATATATTTTTCCAGTTTTGTCCTGAATCTGTTGTTTTCCAAACACCACCACCAGTAGCACCAAAGTAATATGTATTTTCCGAATTAGAAACACCGGTTACTGATGATGCTCTACCTCCCCTGTATGGTCCTATAGACCTCCAGTTAAGGTTTGGTATTTCATATTGTGTAGACTGAGAATTTTTTTTGTTCTTTTTCTGAGCAAATGAATCTACACAAAAGAATAATGATATTATTATGAATATAAATGAGTTTTTCATAGAACTTTAGTTAGTTTTTTTAAAAGTATTTAATTTTTTATTTCTATCACAGATAATGTTTTATTAAATGTTGTATAGATATAAGAAATGTTTTTGATATGTAAGACTGATACCTCCCTCTCATTTAATATATTTTTGAATTTTGCTTCTAGATTCATATCTAAAAAATAGGATAATTTTTCTTTTGGATCGGTTACTGCAAGGAAGCTTTTCCCTTGACCTAAACTATAAAACTGATACATAAATCCACTGTTGTTTTTAAAATTTAATGTGTTTTCTTTAAAATATATAATATCATTATCAACAGATAGCCTTACATAACTTCTTTCGAGAGGATCTGTTAATATTTTAAATTTAGAATTTTTACTTCTTCTAAACATTTGGTTCTCTTTTCTTAGTTTACCTTCTATACCTATAAAGTATGTTTTTCCCAATTCATCTAGGGCTACTATTGAAGTATTCTTAATATTTTGACCTAAGTCAACAAATATTTTTTCATATAGTTTGTTTTCTAATTTAACAGGGAACCCACTGTAGTTTGAGCCTTTCCTGTTTTTAAGGAATATATCTCCGTTTTCAAGTGATAATAATATATAATCCTTTCCTCTAACTCTAAAATGCTTTGGTGCTTCAACTAATAGATCTTCCATTATTAATGGGTCCCAACCCTTAAGTAGCTTTCCATACTTATCTATTAGGAATGCTTTATTTCCTGACGATAATGAAATTCTATATCTCTTTGATTTATCGTAATCAATAATATTTATATCATCAATTTGATCATTTTTATTAGGGTTTTCTATTGGAAACCCCGGGAGAATATTTCCTAACCTATCGTAACAATATATTTTATTCTTTGTAGCAAAGAGAATCTGTTTCTTTCTATTATTATAGTAGTCTATAGCAATAGGCTTCGAAATAATCTTTGAGTCAATAGAATCTTCCCAAACTTTATTTAGTTTCTTATCTAATTGGTATACAATATTATTTTCATCTTGAGTAATTACTTGGGGAGAGTTGTCAACATGACTAAAGTAAATATGAGGTTTTGATATTAATTTATTTTTTGCTTTAAAAGTCAGATTGCTATCGCTCTTTATCTGAATTGAGTTAGAGTTAGAGTTAGAGTTAAAATTTATAGTAGTATAAAACTTGTTGTTTATAGAACTTAGCTGAATTGATATTATATCAATTTCTTTAAGAATACTATTATCTAAAAAAGAATAGTTTTTAGATAGCTCTCTAAAATTAATAATGATTGTTGTGTTTTGTTTTTTATTAAGATTTGATAAAAATTTTGAAAATTTTAAGTCTTTCCTCCAGAAGTTATTAGATGTATAAATCTCTTCAAATTCAATGAGGGAATTATAGCTAGAGGAAACATAAAATTGTTTTTTTCCTTTATAAATAAATATGTTTTCACTTTTATATTTTAAACTATCAAGTACTTCTGATAGGATTTTATTTTGAATTTTAACTATTCCTTTATCTTTAAAATCATTCTCATTTAACTCTAAGAAATCATTTTTTAATATATCAAAAACAATTATATCGTGATTTAAATTTGAGTATGAACTCTTAAATGAAAACCTCCCATATTCAAAAACATCTCCTTTTATATTATGACTTATAGCGGAATTGGTAAAAAAGATTGAATTTTTGGGGATGACCCTAACCATATCATCATCAATTAAGATACTATCATTTAATTTTTTTTTATTGTTAGTTGAAAAACCACTTAAATAAAAAATATTTTCTTTTTGTTTGAAGTCCAAAAAAGTTTTATCTGGAAGAATATTAAATAAATGTTCATGATCATGAAAAGATTTTGATAGTTCTAAAAAATTAATAAAAATATTTCCTAGATCATTTTTGACCATAACCTGATTAAATAAAGAATTGTTCACATACTTAAATTGTAAATCCTTGCTATTAGAGGTTCTGATTGCATCTTCTATAAGTATGCTATTTTTTGATACCGATATCACATCGCCTAGAATTACAGCTGAGAATAAATTGTCACCATTTAAAAATTCATAAATTTTATGATTGTTAAATATTCTAGTAGAGAAGTCGAATGATAAACTATCTCTTAGCTTTCCAATTATGAAATCAAAATCTAATTTCTTTTTGTAAGAAGAAAATAAGAGATCAAAATTATTGTTAGATGTTTTAGATAGAGATATAATGAGTTCATTATCATCTGACAGAATATCCAATTTATTATTTAAAAATTCATCAAAATCATTTAAATCTTTGCTTACTATAGATTTAAGTTGTTTAAACTCATTTTTATTAAACTCATTAGAAAACTTTTTCCATTTACTTAGGGGTTCTTTGACCTCAATAACTAATAAAGAATTACTTGGGATTACATTCCAAATACCTAGTTCATAAGTCTCTGAATTTTTTATATATAAAAAAAAGATTGATGATATTATTGCTGATAAAAGAACTAATTTTTTAATCATTTTAAATTAATATTAAAATAAATTATTCAAGTAAACAAAATACAAAAGATTATCTGTTATTTTTAAATAATAAACTTTATAAATGAAATGAAGCAATACCATAAACTTCTTAAAACTATTTTAGAAAAAGGAGATAAAAAATCTGACAGAACAGGAACAGGTACAATAAGTATTTTTGGTCATCAGATGAGATTTAATTTAGAAGATGGATTTCCTTTAATTACCACAAAAAAAATTCATCTCAAGTCTATTATTTATGAGTTATTATGGTTTTTGAATGGAGATAATAACATAAAGTATTTAAATGATAATGGGGTAAGGATTTGGGATGAGTGGGCTGACGAAAATGGGGATTTAGGACCAGTTTATGGCGTTCAGTGGAGAAGTTGGCAGGGGAAAGATGGCACATCTCATGATCAGATTAAAAATTTGATAAAAACATTAAAAAATAATCCTTACTCGAGAAGACATATAATTAGTGCTTGGAATGTTTCTGAAATTGAAAATATGGCTCTTCCTCCTTGCCACACTATTTTTCAATTTTATGTTAACGATAATAAGTTGTCTTGTCAATTGTACCAGAGAAGTGCTGATGTATTTCTAGGTGTACCATTTAATATTGCATCCTATGCTCTTCTGACTATGATGATAGCTCAAGTTTGTGATTTAAAACTAGGAGATTTTGTCCATACATTTGGAGATGCACATATTTATTTAAATCATCTAGATCAGGTCAATTTACAACTAAGTAGAGAGACCTATCCTCTACCCAAAATGAAGATCAACGAAAGTGTAAATGATATCTTTTCATTTTCGTATAAAGATTTTACTCTTGAAAATTATTCAGCACATCCACACATTAAAGGACAGGTTTCTGTATAAAGAATCTTTTTCTTCCTATTAAAGTTTATATTTGCGCTATGAAGGCAAGTGGTTTTGCCCTTGATGTCATCTAAAAGATTAAATGAGAATATTAAAATTATTTATAGTTTATTTAATCCCCTTAGTTTCGTATACTCAGAATAAATCAGTTTTAAAACTTGACTTACAGCAGTGTATTGAAATAGCACTTGAAAATAATCTGCAATTAAAGAGAAGTCTACTTAATTATGAGATACAAAAAGTTGGACATATACAATCTAAACTTCAGCAGACACCATCTCTTAATATATTTTCCAATTATGGTAATAACTGGGGTAGGTCAGTAGACCCTACTACAAATACCTTTTTATCTACCACTTCAAATTTCTCAGGTATTGGAGCATCATCAAATATTACACTGTTTTCTGGTTTTTCAGTAAGAAATTCTATTAAACAGTCAAAGTCTCTACTTGAAAAAAGTGTTTTTGATTTAGAAAATACTAAAAATAATGTAATGTTAAGTGTCGTTAGCCAGTACTTAAGCATTATGCTCGTTATGGATAGGCTTGAAAATGCTAGGTATCAGTACCAGTCTACTAGAGAACAATTATCAAGAACCATTAAATTAGTTGAAGCAGGATCAATTGCAGTAACTAATAAATTAAACTTAGAGGCTCAACTTGCTGGCGATGAGTTAGCAGTTATACAGCAAGAGAATGGATACAGGTTATCTATTTTACAATTAAAACAAATTCTTCTTCTTGAAAATAATGCAGATATAAGTATTGAAAGGCCAGTCGTTGAGTTAAACCCATCTACAGTAGTTGATTCTAATCCAAATGAAATATATGATGTTGCTATATCATTATTGCCCGAGATAAAAAGTGCAGAGAAATCTGCAGAATCTAGTCTGTATAACTTAAAGATCTCTAAGGGAGGTAGATATCCTACTATTTCTGCATCATCTAGCTTTAATTCTAACTATTCTAGTTATGCAAATAGACAACGAGATTTTTATGATGGTTTCTCGATGCAACCTACAACTATTGGTTATCTCACAAGTAATCCTTTAGAGACTGTATCATCAATGTCTCTCGTTCCAAATGTAGTTGGATCTGATAAAGACTTTACTGTTTTTGAGCAATGGAAAGATTACCTAAGTAAATCTTTAAGTTTTTCCATTTCTATTCCAATTTTTAATAGGTATACGACATCAGGAAATATTAAGAGGGCAAAGTTAAATAAAGAGCTTTCAGATATAAATTTGATAGAGGCTAAAAATCAGGTAAGACAGACAATTGAAACATCATATAATGATGCCTTAGCAGCATCTAAGTCTTATTCTGCTACAGTAAAACAAGTAAGAGCCCTTGAGGAATCATTTAGAATAATTCAAAGTCAATACGATCTAGGAAGTATTAACTTTACTGAATATCAAATATCTAATAACAATCTTGTT
Organism: uncultured Flammeovirgaceae bacterium; assembly: GCA_913046795.1. Taxonomy (GTDB): domain Bacteria; phylum Bacteroidota; class Bacteroidia; order Cytophagales; family MED-G16; genus MED-G16. The sequence continues at coordinate 34,278 of CAJWTC010000006.1, forward strand.
AGGGCAAAAAATGATATGTTATCATCTAAATATGATTATATATTCAAACTTAAAGTTTTAGATTTCTATCAAGGTAAAGAATTAACTTTTTAATTATGAAAAACAAAGTATTATTAATAGCAGGCTCTTTAATTGTTCTACTTATTGCAATTTCATTAGTTGGCAGGAAGATGGGATGGATAGGAGGCATTAAGCCTATTGAAGTAGAAACTCATTTGGTAGATTCAGGATCTATTACTGAGTTGGTTACTGCTTCAGGAGAAATTCAACCAGAGGTAGAGGTAAGAGTAAGTCCCGAGGTTCCTGGTGAGATAATTGAATTAAATATCATGGAAGGTGACTTTGTTGACGAGGGAAAACTTCTAGTAAAAATTAGACCTGATAATTTTATAAATGCTCTTGAGAGAGCAAAGGCAAATTATAACCAGGTCAGAGCTAATCTCTCAAGTTCAAAATCAAATTTATCAAGGGCTGAGGCTCAATACCTAAGAGCTAGTCTAGAATTTGATCGACAAAAGAAACTATTTGATCAGAATGTTATTTCTGACTCTGAATTTGAACTTGCAGAGACAAATTTTAAAGTTTCAAAGCAAGATTTAGAATCTTCAAAACAAAGTGTTAAAGCAAGTGAATACGTAGTAAGAAGTGCATTAGCAACCGTTGATGAATCTGAAGAAAATCTTAGAAAAACAAGTATAGTGGCCCCTATGACTGGTACGGTTTCACTTCTAAGTGTTGAATTGGGAGAGAGGGTAGTAGGTACATCTCAGATGGCTGGTACTGAGCTTTTAAGGATAGCTGACCTATCAATCATGGAGGTACGTGTAGACGTAAATGAAAACGATATTGTACGTGTAGAAATTGGTGATGTTGTTAATATTGATGTAGATGCGTATACAACATTTAACAAAACATTTACTGGAGTTGTAACAGAAATTGCTAGTACTGCAAACCCAAAGCCTTCAGCTGACGCAGTTACAGAGTTTAAAGTAAAAATTAGAGTTCTTAATGATTCTTTTAAAGATTTGGTTGAAGAAGAAGGTATCAAAAATCCTTTTAAACCTGGAATGACTGCGAGTGTAGAAATTATAACTCAAGAAAAAAATAATATTGTTGTTGTACCAATATCTTCAGTAACTACTAAAACAGAGGAGGATAGTTTAGGTAACGAAGTAATAAATCAAGTTGTCTTTGTAGATAGAGAAGGTAAAGCTGAAATGGTTATTGTTGAAACTGGGATAAGTGATTTTGAAAATATTGAAATTTTATCAGGAATTTATGGTCAAGAAAATGTTATAAAGGGCCCTTACATAGCAATCTCTCAGAAGTTAAAAGATGGTTCAATTGTAAAAATAAAGGATAGTGATAAGGGTAAAAGTAAAGATGATTCAGGAGTTTCTATTGAGGTTAAGTTTTAAGTTCAATTAATTATATTTTTTAAATATTTAGTTATTAATTTTGAATAAAAGTTAGGATAAAGTGGATTTATTTGAAAAAATTTTAAAAGATAAAGGCCCTCTAGGATCTTTATCGCATATCGATGACAATTACTACATGTTTCCAATGTTGGAAGGAGAGATTGGACCTCGAATGAAGTTTAAAGGTAATGATGTATTAAACTGGAGTTTGAATAACTATCTAGGTCTTGCTAACAACCCCGAAGTAAGGAAGGCAGACGCAGACGCAGCAAAAGAATGGGGGCTTTCCTATCCAATGGGAGCAAGAATGATGTCTGGGAACTCAGTCCATCACCAACAATTAGAGAAAGACCTTTCTGAATTTGTAAATAAAGAAGACAGTATACTATTAAACTATGGGTACCAGGGAGTATTATCTGTAATTGATGCACTGGTTGATAGGAAAGATGTAATTGTTTATGACTCCGAGTGCCATGCATGTATAATAGATGGGCTAAGGTTACATATTGGTAAACGTTTTGTTTATCCTCATAATAATATTGATAACTTAAAAGATCAGTTAGAAAGAGCTTCAAAGATAGTTAAGGATACAGGAGGAGGTATCTTGGTAATAACAGAGGGTGTATTTGGGATGTCTGGAAATATGGGAGCACTAGCAGAAATAGTTGAGTTAAAGAAAGATTATAACTTCAGGTTATTTGTTGATGATGCTCATGGATTTGGTACAATGGGTGAGACCGGTGCGGGATGTGGAGAGGAGCAAGGAGTTCAAGATGAAATTGATATGTTCTTTTCAACATTTGCTAAGTCAATGGCAAGTATTGGTGCTTTTGTATCTGGGAATGCTGATATTATAGATAACCTACGATATAAGATAAGATCACAGATTTTTGCTAAGTCTCTTCCTATGCCACTTGTTATTGGTAATATTAAGAGACTGAGCCTTATTAAAAACAGTCCAGAATTTAAAAATAAATTGTGGGAAATAGTACA